>NZ_CP026995.1:1240810-1551012 GCF_013407185.1 Nitrosopumilus ureiphilus
ATACGAACGAATGAAATCAGACGAAAGAAAAGGCGTTTCAGATGCATTAACTTTCTTAATAAACACCTGTTCTTTGATTTGCATCAACTTGATCTTATAATTAACAAAGAAAAATAAAATATGGTAAATAATTGAAAAAATGGATAATAGTTATTTCGACAATTGCCGTTTTCATGGTATTTTTGAGTGGGACCTTTCAAGAAAACAAAGAAAAGTTCAATTCAAAATTAAACGAAGAATCATCCACATTAGAAATTGGAAAAGAATTTATCAGTTTAGCATCAAATAATCAAATTGAAGAGTACAAAGGGAGGATGTTGGGAAACGTCATCGATATTGACGAAGTTAAAGTGTTAAACGATGCAAGAAGTTTTGCAAATAATGAAGAAATTTTAGAGAGAGGGGTAAGACTAACAGATGCATACAATAGAATTGTATACGAGTTTTCAGCTGAGCGGATTTCTTACAAAGATTACATTATAAAAGTATACGAATACAGAATAAAATATGAAAAATTTATGACAGCCATTAATAGTTACATAGGTAAAGAAGACATACTTGTGCTCAAAAACTCCATGTTAAAAGAACTAAATGACATGAAGTTTCAAATCAGAGAATTTGAAAATTCAAGAGCGCCTGAGAATGACTGGGAATTGATTTCAGAATATGACAAATACAGAAAATTTCTTCCATCCATGTTTAATGACGAAGGTTAAGTAAAAATAAATTTGAACACAGGAGTTATTGGCAGTTAAAAATACATTTCAAACTCAACAAATATGTTTAGTATCATTTTCAGTATTCGTTCAAATCAAACGTACATTCCAATATACCATTTTGCATGACAAACTATAATGTGAATCTAGAGAAAAAAGAAGTTCATCGAGGCATAATAGGAGTAGAAACTGCACTCATAATGATTGCATCGGTCATGATATCTGCTGCATTGTTATATGTAGTGTTTAATACAGGTTTTTCAACAGTCCAAAAGACAAAAAATTTCATTTCGGCAGGAGTTATTGAATCAAGAAGTAGTTTGGCTATATCAGGAGCACTGGTGGGAGTAGCATCGGTTGGAGAAAACAAACTAAATGTAACTGCAATTCCTATCAAAGTGGCAATATCAGGTGGAGAATCAATTAATCTCAATACAGAAAATGCTGCCGTCAGATACATCAATCAAGACATAGAGCACGGAGACATTTACACACATACAATTGTTGATGGAATATATTCAAATTTACAAGATGCAATGCAAAAAGCAGTTTCAGACGGGTTGTTACAAAAAAACCCCATTAATCAAACTGCTGCAACTGAAAATACCCAGGCAATTTTATTTTTTACAATTAATAGAAATAACAACTTTCTAATAGATTCAGGAGAGCATGCATTTATGGTAATCATATTCAAAGATTTTGAAAGACCATCTTCGCTAGAGACCATAGTAACAGAGATTGTTTTGTCTACTGGAACTACACTTACAGTCGAACGTACAATTCCAAATCTTACCAGCAAAATTGTAGATTTTTCATAGTAAAACCAAAACAAATTTCAATGAAAATGGTTTGAGAGATCAGATTTCAGAGAAATAATTGCACCAAACGACATGAGTATACAGGGTACAATTAATGTACAAAATAACCCTATAACATATTCAGTAAAACTTCTAAAAAATATAAGAACACCATAATATCCCAATTCACCAGAATTGCCAAACAAAAAGAAGTAATACAGTAGTTAAAATAATCACAATTGATTATAATTCAGATATAACAAATCAGGGTTGAATTTCTAAATGCAAAAGAAATCGAGGTTTTAGCAAGATAAACAATATGAATTATTTTTCAAAATTATATCAACGTCTTTCTTCAGATTTGATTTCCCATTTTTTTGCACCAAATCGGAGGGATTCTAATTCTAAATGCCCGATTACCTTATCGCCTTTCAGCACCTTTGCATAATCAGATTTTTTCCTACGAATGATTCTTGCTTTTTCATTATACCCACCCTCAATCATCTTAATGTCAAATCTTTTTCCAGCCTTGTAAATCAATTTTCTAACAGGAATTGAATCATCAGACAATGAGAATAGTTCAAAATCTCCAAAATTTTGAGTCAATAGAAGATCACTCCCAAGGTAGATCTCAAGTTTCAACCCAATAGATTGTGCTTGTTCATTTAACCAGGATACGACTTTTTCACCATTTCCTTTTTCTGCACCATATACCTGATCCTTCATAGACAATAATGAAAATTTTCTATTAATATGATTTTCATTTTCTCAAATTTTTAAAATAATGTACAAATTTAACATTGGTTTTACTCCTGTTTTCCTAGTTTTATTCCAAATTGGCATGTGTTTATCACTGATTTTTCATTAAATGTATAAGATTTGTAGAGAATACGGCGATATTGTACAAAATACCCATAAACACCTGAAAGGTACATGTATTGCATCTAAACCCTAAAAGACAAACATCGTATTGAACAGTTTTGAATCATTATGACATATATCATGACGGAAATTTTTTAAAATTTAAACAGAGTGAATTTTTTGCACATACAACACCCAATAAACTAATTTATGGAGTATTTTGTGTCATCGATAACTCTCGAAGGGATGTCGCGTCCTTTGCGACTCCCCTCTCGGGGGGGGGTTTGAACTTAAACCAGAATATAAAAAATAAAACCCTAAAAGTTGAAGGTTTTCTAAATGAGAACAGAGAAAATACATTAATTAAATTATTTTGTGTTTTATTGATAGTCCATTTGTTTTATTTGAACAAACCATATGATTTATTCTATTACTGAAAACAACATCATGGTAAAAATATTATGTGCAGAGTATGGTTTTGATTGTGTCTTTCAAGTCATCGGAGATGCTTCAGAAGTAATTGAAAAATTTCAAAAACATTCTATTGATGCACATGGAATTGAATATAGCATGGAAGGATTGATGAAATTACTTCTTCGAATGAAAAATTGAAAAATATGAACTGTTTTTGATTTGTATTTATTTTATTGTTTCAAGTTCGTATTTGATTTGTAAAACAGAATCAACAGTCCTCTTTGCAACAGATCGAATTCTAGAATATGCATGTTTTTTCTGCATGTCAGGTCTTGTAATTCCTAAAGAGAAAGGACAAACAAAACAGGATGAAATAATTGCACATTCTGCTACCCATTCATTAACATATCTTTTATTAAAATATCAAAAACCTTTGATAATTGCACCGAGTGTAACTACACCGTCAATATCTTTTTTTGTAATAATGTATCTATTACTAATGGCACATCATAAGCTCCTGAAACATAACATATATGATTGATGTTCAATTTTAATGATTTTACTTTTTTTAGTTATAACAATTACTGTAGGTGCCAATCAAATTATTCAAAATCTATTTTATTTAGACACTTGTTTTTTACAAACAAACTGGCATCTCAAATTAAGAGTTTGAAAATTAGTCTTTGATCTCTATGTCTTCTAGAATTTCTAGAAATGATTGGTATGAATCTAGTATCTCAGGAGCACTTTGCTTAAGAGATTTTTCAATATTTTTTGATATCGATACAGATGAATTCATGCCTAGCTTAATGAGCTCAAATATGAAAACATGGCAAACAAAAATGGTTGACAAATTCATAGAATGTATTTAATTGGGGAAAAATTCAAGTTGGGTCTTGCCTGCATTTCAAGGAGCATTCGAAAATGGACAAACCTCTTATAACATATGACAATTTTTACTTAAATTTGTGCTTAGTAATACTTTAGAAAAAGATCCTGTTTTAAGAGATTTGACTGAGTCACCATTAATGCGTTAAAAGATCCAGAACTTGCAAAAAAAGAGTTACAGGAATATGACTTTCTAATGAAGGAGATAGACGGTTGGCAAATGAAAGTGTAGAAAAGATGTCTCGCGTAAATCATTAACTTCAAGAGAAAATTTCTTTTGTAGAAGATATGACTAAATCAATTCAAAAAAAACATACGTCTAGAAAAAGAACTAAAATCAGTAAATGTTGAAAAAACAAATTATCACAAATTTAATGGGTTGCTAAAAGAAGATCTTTCTAAAGTGATCAAAAAAGGAATATTCATAAAGTAAGTATTTCTAGAAAAGAAAATTAATGAGCAGTCAGAAGAGATGTTAAGAATAGAAAAAATGGTAAATAATAGGGGTCAATTTACATCAAGGTTAATCTACTATATGAGAAAGCCATGATCTAAACTAGAAATGTCTCATTACATTTTATGTGAATTGCTAAATATGAAAATTTTAGAAAAAATAAAACATCAACAAAGAGTAAGTGACAACATTACAAAAATGACACATACTATTGAAGATGTTTTAGAATTTGTAAGAATGTAAGAATTGGATTTAAAAGAGAATTTTTTTGAAAACTATTTTGAATTCTTCAATTGATTGTACTAATGTTCTATCATCAATTAATCTAAAAGTAGAAGGAGATGTGTTGAGATTTTATGTGATCATAGAAAATTAGAGGCAGTATTTATGAATCTGCTAACAAACGCCATAGATTCCATTCAAAATGAGGATATTATGTAGAGATAAAAATTATTAACAATGAAAACAATATTGAAGTTTATTTTGAAGATTCTGGAAAAGAGGCAGATCCTAATTTAGAATCCTTGGCAGAAAATGTAACAAAATGCTATTCATGTTCATCAGATTACTGTTTGTCATATTTGAGATGTTTTTAATTGGTTTTATGGCGTTTTGTGTGTAATATTGTATTTGTTATAACTTCAACATGCAATTTACATAAATAGCCATGCACAAAATTAATCATTTTGGGGCAATATCATGGTAAATGTGGTCGGGTTGTTTTTGACAGATATTTTCCCACCATGTCGCTCTATAGTATTTTTCACAGAAGCCAGACCCAAACCAGTTCCTCTCTGTTTTGTAGTAAATAATGGCTCAAATATTTTCTGAATATTTTCATCAGGAATTCCACTACCTGAATCAGTTATTGAAATAATTGCAGAATCATTTTTTTCACTTGCAATTATTTCAATTACACCTTGCTCGCCACATGCATGAATTGCATTGTGAACAAGATTTTTTATTGTAGTACACATCATGATGTAATCGCAATTTATTGAAAAATCATCATAATTTTTCTTTATCATGATTTTCTCAGGAATTTTTTGCAGTAAGAGTGACTCTGAGATCAGATCATCGATGCTAGAAGATTCTTTTTCCAGTTCTTTGCTTTTTATAAAATCAAGAACATCTTCCACCTGGTGTGCAATTCTATCAATTGCATTATCCATTCTCACAAAAATTTTTTCTGAACTTGGGATGAAGCCATATAATAGCTGCATATTTTCAAGACTTGCTCTTAGAATACTAAGAGGATTGCGTAAATCATGGGCCATTTTGGAGGCAATTTCACCAATAACTGAAAAGCGATGATGTTTCATCGCAATTTTATTTTTTTCAAGTTCTTCAAATAGATCCATGTTTTGTTTTTGCAGTAAGTTTTGAGCCACTTGTAACATTTCTGCATAATGTATATTTTCAGTAATGTCGGTTCTGACTGAAATAAAATGAGTGATTTTTCCAGCCTTAGAAACAGGAAAAATTTTTGTTTTTAACCAAATTGTTTTTCCATCCTTACATTTGTTTAAAATTGCACCACTCCATACTTTACCACTATTAATAGTGTCCCACAATGTACGATAAAACTGAACAGGATGATTATTTGATTTAAAAATTCTATGAGTCTTTCCAAGAATTTCGTCTTTTGAAAAGTTTAATGATTTTGCAAAATTTTCATTTACATAAATTATTTTTCCTTCCAGGTCAGTAATTGAGAGCAAAATGTGAGAATTTAATGCATTTTCCAGATGTGAGATGTCTAGTGATTCTCTTGTCAATAAGTTTTCCAGGCTGTTTTGATTCATTTTTTAAAAGATGTTTTGAAAATAATTATTATGAATTTAAAGATATGGGCTTATGATTGTGCCAAGTTAATACTAGAATCAATTGTTGGCATGTTAGATTTCAGCAATACAGTTCGCATAATAATTCCTACTTACATAATTACAAAATTTCCCGTTATATTTTCGAAAAAATTTGCTTAGACACTCATACTGTTTTTTCATCTTCGGTAAATGAGATACATGTTTCTGGATTTTTTCATGTATGCAAAATTACTAATACAGTTTTGATAGTCATCAAAATTCATACACATTTGAAGTTCGTTAAGATTTAATGCAGAATTCATATTTTTTATGATGGATTTTTCAGAGGCTTGAGAAGTAAATTCCCTCTCCCAGAACAGAGAAAACGATAATCAGAATTACAGTTATCGTCATTAAACTTCCAACAATAAAACCAAATAGAGTATTCATTATCTGAGACATACAATTTTACTATGGCATAATAAAACAGGGAATATTTGATTTCAATGAACAGTATTTTATATTGAAAAGTAATTCTCATCTAAACTAACAGATGACAGGATATTTTTCATTATACCTATAGAAATTTTTAGTATCGAGTTTTACCGCATTTTCTACATGAAATAGTTCCATTTTTGGAATACATATGATCAGACCTCAAATCCAAATTCTCGTTCAATCAATTTCTCATACATGTCAAATTCGAAAGTTCTTTTCATTGTTATTGTAAAACTAGATTGAATTAAGAAATAAAGTGTGTTACAAACAAACTACGAGACACACAAGAAGTAATCACAGAATTACCACTACAATTAATTGGACATAGTTTGTGAAGATTCATTTTCTTTTTCTCCATATGAGATAGTCATAAAGTATTCCAATCTTTTACTCTTGAGACATAAAGTATGAGTTATTCGTAATCGTGTATAGGGCTATGAAATTTCAATAAGGATTTATTTTTTGGGAAGTGATATGAAAAATGTTGTGCCATTTCCCAGAGCAGAGGTAAATGAGATTGAACCCCCGTGTTTTTCAACAATAGTTTTACAACTAGGTAAACCCAAACCAGTTCCAATCTGTCTTGTGGTAAATAAGGGTTCGAAGATCATATCTTTAAATTTATCAGGTATACCAGGACCAGAATCCTTAATTTCAACAATTACATTTGGATCATCATCGGTTATTCGAATTTTTATTGTTCCATCATATTCCATTACCTGAATAGCATTTAAAATTAAATTTATCAAAACAATTTCAATTTTTTCATCATCACATGTGACTACTATATCGTTCTTCGGTGTAACAATTTCGACATTTTCTCTATGAGGTATTTTGTGAACAACATTGATAATTATTGATTGCAAAGAATGTTGGCCGAGATGAAGAGGTTTAGGCTTCACATAATCCATGACATCATCTACCTGATGAGAAATCCTCATGGCAGCGTTTTCAATTTTTTGAAAAATTTCATAGTATTTGTTTATAGTAGGATCTTCAAAAGATTCCAATAGTTGAATGGAGGTCCTAATAATCGCAAGAGGGTTTCGTAAATCATGAGCTATTCTAGAGGATAATGTCCCTATGATTGCCAGTCTTTTTGTTCTAAGTTTATCAACTTCTTTTCTTATTTCTTTAATTTCAGAAATATCTCTAAGGTTCGTATTACTTCCAACAAGTTTACCTGTATTATCATATAGATTATTTGTATTAAGTAAAACTGGAAACTTTGAGCCATCTTTTCTTTTCAACCATATCTCAATGTTTGTAATTTTACCAGTATTTTGCCATCTCTCGAAAGTGTTTTTCAGATCATCAAAACTATCTTCAGAAACATGATCAAAAATCGATTTCCCAATAATTTCATCTAATTCGTAACCTAAATTTTTTGCATAAGCATCGTTACACAGGAGAATTTTTCCATCAAGGTTAACTGTTCTACATAAATCAAGAGATGTTTCATAGATTAATTGATAAATTTCATTATGTGAAATATCTAACAAATATGGAGACGTGGAACTTTCCATATTATCACACTAAACAACTAAACTCAATTGTTTCCACAAGTTTTTTCATATCACAAGGTTTGGTGAAGACTGCATTGACATCATTTTCCAAATGTTCATATTTTGAATATCCCGTCATTATAAAAATTTTAGCATTAGGATCTATTTTCTTTATCTCTCTGATGGCATAGTTTCCATCATATTGAGGCATTTTCATATCCAAAATAACAAAGTTTGGTTTTAGCTCTTTGTACATGGTTACTGCCTGACAACCATTATTCCCTTTTCCCAAGATAGCATACCCTTTAAGTTCAAGGAATTGAGATACAACATCTACAATATCTTGTTCATCATCGACTATAATTCCTGAAATGATACTCAATGGCGTACAAAAAAAATCAGTAGGATAAAAAGTTTTAACTTATTCCAAAACGGATTATTTTGTAAAATAATTGAGGTCTGGGCATAAACATTTCCAAAGAAAATATTCAGGTTCCTAAAATGCATTTTACCTGTCTTGGGTTTTTCATACACATCATCAATTACGATACACTGCTACTTAATACACAAACACACACAACAAAACAAAGCCAGAAAATATAATTAAAAAAAGAACACACAGAGACTTATGAAGAGTTAAAAAAAAAGATATCAGAGAGAATCAAAACTAGAATCTCTTTTTTACTAAAATAGTCTTAATAATTATTGAAAAATTTGATGCACTTGAGGGTACTTTTCAAAGATTCAAGGCTATGAGATTCAAACACTTGTTTGGAAAAAAATGCTAATATGAGCCATTAGAGGCATGAACCGTTTTTGGGCAAAGTTTGAAGATTATCCCACATTCAAACTCAAAATTGCTATTTATCTGAATTCAATATTCGAACTTTTAGACTTTAATCATAACATATATTCAAATCAATTATTCAAAGTTTAAAATCCTTAGTATTTTGTTGAAATTTCAGAAAATATTATCAGGTTTACCCCCAAGAAATCACACTTGATTTAAAACGGTTTGAGAATATGTTGAATAAGTGTTGACTTGATGTCATCAGATCATAAATGAAACAACTCATTTAGAATTTGTTGCCAATTAAAGCGAATCACAAATGAATGAAACGACACAAACTCAGATAAATTTGGGTGATTACAACAAGCCACAGGAACAAACCAAAGCAGTAAGAATAGGCTTGATGATTTTGCCTAAAATCAACATCAAAGACTTTCAGACCAATAGAGGCAAACCATCGCCATATACACCAAAGGATTCGATTGGGGATGACGGATTGACAGATTACAATGTCATCGATACTGTGGAGACATTTGAGGTAAATAATCAAGTGGTAAGATCATTTTTTGTAACACCTGCAATAGTTAAGCAGATTCAAAGGGTTCCCAGTTACCAGTCAGAATTATCTGCTGGAAAGGTATTCGGACCATGTAAAATAGGTCAGAAAAAATCTGCAAAGAACAACGCAAATTATTGGTGTCTTCTTTTCCCTGGAGAAGAAGGCTACTAGACTTTTTTTATTAAGAATTACGCCGGTATATATCAAAGGAACACCATTAAAAGTATGATAAAAAATATCATTAAATTGAAATTTGAATCTTTGAAAATAAAAAGATATCAAATTCAGCAAAAAGATGTGACAAAATAAAATGAAATATCAATGCAGTGAATGTGATTTTCACTGGGTAGGAACAGTTGATACATTTGACAAAGTACGAGAACATGAAAAAATACATTTAGAAAAAAATAATGTAAAAACTAGTGAGGATAAAAAATAATGTCATTACGCTGTAAAGTTTGCAATACATCTAGTGGCATAAATGCAAACCAAATAAGTTGCAATGGGGAATGGGAATGTCAGACATGCGGAAATATACTTGACGTAAATGGTAATGTAAGTACACCACAAAATCAATGATCCTAAAACATGAAAAATGTAATTTTTAGTGTAGATGAATCATGCAATACTCTTAATACGCAAATCAGTAATTGATAGATGTGTCAAATCAACTATACTGTGATGTATGCCATAAGCTAAAATATCCTAGATTTGAAAAACAGCAAAAGTGCGAATGTCAAAGCACCTAAAAGTTTGATTTTAAAAAATGATTTTCTGCAAATCATATCAAAAGTATTCAGCTAAGTTTGTTAAACATACTCAGGCACAAAAACAGTGAATTTGAATAGGCGAAAAGAATTGAGTCAAAATTATCATTGAGATATTGTATCTAGTTTATTCAACATGATTCAGCGTAAAATCCTTAGAACGGAGTTTAGGTTTTCTGTTTTTCATTTTGACAGTCTTTACTGAATTCAGTTTCGTAGAAAAAGTAAAGAATTTTTCAATATATTTTAGAACAAACCAAAGAATAAAGATTAAAATCATTAATCCAATAGAAAGTCAATTTCATAAATAAGGCATTTTCCTCTTGTACCAGCATATTTTATTTCAAAATATTCAACAATATTAGTACCACATATCCAACAAAGATAATTTTTTGAATCTTGATCTGAAATCATAAGACATACATTATAGATTCTTTACAGGAAAGAAACACAATCAAATTCGATGATTTGATTAGATAGTATTTCATGTAATACGTCTCACATTATTCCACCGACAATATCTCATACAGTGCATCCTCCTCGTTAATCGTAATTAAGAACATTATTTGTTCATCAAAGGAATCATCAACAAACTCAAATTGTATGGCAATTTTTCCATCAGACGTACTAGTGGCATTAATCATCTCTATCTTTTTTGATATTGGACTGAAATATTCTATTGTCATCTTTTGATTGGTATCAAATCTTTCTCCGTGTAGTTCCAACATCCTCAAGTTGTTTGAATATTTGACCTTCTTCAAGTGTACTACTGGATTGACTGATTTTGATAACTCGTGAGTTGCAGTATAATCCAATCCCAATTTATCTGGTATCTGACTAGTCAAAAAAGCAATCTCAGATAGAGGGACTTGTTTTCGATGTGCTACAAACAGTTCATTAAAATCATCTTTTATGATGTTAATGATTTTTGTATCAAGGAAATCAACTGTTGGAATCTAGACCAAAAGATAAAAGAGAAACTAAGTGAAGAAAGTGATCTTCAAAATACGACATTGAATTCTCTGATTAGTCAAATTCTAGCAAAACATGTAGAACGTGGTACACTATACAGAGACATTGGATTTATGTCAATTAGAAAGTCATTGCTAAAAATTCTGTTTAATCAGTTATCTGATTCTTGTATAAAACAGACTTCTCAAACATCATGCAAGGAATTTTTCAAGGAGACTGCACTATACCTTTATGGTAATTATGATAGAAATTCTGTAATAAAGACTCTGGATTCATGGTTTGATGTCTCAAATATTCCATGTAGAAAGATAATAAATGAAGAGAGTACAAAAATTATCGTACATCACGAGCTTGGAGACAAGTGGACATTGTACTTTGAGACAATGATTAAATCAATTTTTGATGAACTAGATATCAAATCAGAGAACTTTGTAAAGACCACGGACAGTATATCTTTTAAAATTTACAAATAGCCAACTTTCATAATGTTTGTTAGAAATCTGTTTAATTATACTTGATGATTTATAGACACTTAATTAGTATGAAGACGTTGAAAGTCATGAGTGCATTTGAATAAACTATGCCCAGAATTTCAAAGGATAAAAGATCTGCCTGTAAAAAAACGGGTATTTTTTCTTAAAGAACATGATAATGAATTGGATTGACAAATATCAAAAACATACTAAAACAAAATGGCAGAAGTATTGTCACATTACTAAATGGAATTCTTAATTTGAAAATAACACCCAAAGGCACCAATATTCCTGGAAATTATCGAAAATGTGAGGACGAAAGTTGTCAGCGATTAATTCCATGTCCTCATGTACGATGTCAAGATCATCGTACAGATATGGCGGTGCAAGATTGGATTGTAAAGCATGTCGAGCCATTATAAAATGTCCAAAGTAGAATCATCAAAAAAGGAGGAATTAAAGATCTCCTTATCATTAGAAGATATTGATAAAATCGATAAAGAAATCAAAGAATTTGAAAATTCTTTAAAAAATGAACTTGATAAATCAGACATGGTTCTTAGTAAAGGAAGATAATTGACTGAATCACAAAATGAGAATACAGTTGAAAAATTGATTTTACAAAATACGTGTGAAAATTGTGGGAGTAAATTCAAGCCCATTAAAAGTATGACATTTGAAACATTATGTAATGCATGTTTAGAAAATAAATCAAAGTAAGTTTAGTCAATTTTTCATCTAGTTTATAGGACAAAGAGAACAAATCAGCATAATGATGATAAAGAGTTTAGTCAATGTGTCGATATTTCGACTATGTAAAATGGATGAATGTTAGATATGGTAGGGTATCTTGGAAATAAATCAGACATGGTTGTTCATCACTTGGCCACTATGGTTCCAGATTGCAAAATTTACTATGTTAAAAAAGAGGATAAAATCTACTTTGTTCCAGATATTCTTGAAGAAGCAGTAAAAGAAAAATTTTCTCCTTGTAAGCACTGCCTCAAATAAAATTAAAGATGAGAATATTTTTGAATTAACTGCAATGCAATATGGAATCTAAATGTAAAAACTGTGGAAAGAATTTTGATCTATTCATAAGTGAGTTTTGCACTAAAGAATGTGAAGAAAAATATTTCACACATCCCTTAGAAATGCAATAATTAAATATTTTAAAAATTATTAAAAATATTCAATAAAATAAAAAAGAGAGGATTACTCCTCAATGTTTAGTTCACTTTCTAAATCATCTAATTCCTCAACGGACATTAGTGGTTTTACATGAATAACACCATCTTGTGCTAATGGAATTCTAAGTCCATTTTCCATGTTTTGTATTTTAGCCATAGACCAGTCAAGAACGAAATCTCCTGGTTGATCATAGATTGGGGCATAGTTTCCTCTTAGAATTATTCTAAATGGCTCTCCCCCATCTAATGTTCCAGTTCCATGTAGTCGAAGTTTTCCATCTACTGCTTTGCCTTTCAATTCTAAAGTAGCATGTCTATTTTCTACAGTAATGTCAGCTAGAGATTTTACTTTCCAAACCCCATTACCTTGATGAACAGCTTTTCCAGTCATTCCGATTTTAGAATCATATGCTTGACCGCCTATGATTGCCCATCCATCAGTACCGCCTCTGAATTGAACTATATCTTTGTCTACTGGTGATTCAGTTGATACATTCAAAAATGCATCAGATTTTTCAAGTGAAACATTATCTGGTACAAATCCAATGTCTACATCTGCAAAAGCATTGGAGGTTCCAATTGTTCCAAAAACAAGCGCAGCAAGCACAGGTAGTGCCAATAACAGTGAATGTTTTTTGGTATTTTGTTTCATATGAAAAGAAAACAGAATTTTCTACTTAAGGAACAAGCAGAATTCATCAGTAAGAATCCTCAGTGAAAGAAAGAGACGACTCTAAAAATTATTGAGTTTTTTCACGTAGGCAGATAATAGAGCGTAGAATCAAACCGGATATACCCAAATTTGAAATTAGAAAGTCTTTGGTTCGTTTCAGAGGATTTTCACCGCGAAATCCCTCATCATAAATCATTTCTACAGAACCTTTGTCAGTTTCTACAAATGAGGTAATTAGAGAAAATGTCCCTAATTTATCATCAACTCGTTCATTGTAAAGACGTAATTCTACTTTGGAAATAATAAACTCATCTTGGACAAAATTCCCTGAAGACATCAAAATTTCAAAATCATCAGGAAATTTGTTTACTCTTTGAGGATCATGCAAATCAATTATTTTCATTTGGTATCATTTCAGATCATTCCTAATTAAGTAATATTTGTGTGTAAAGTCAGAATTATGCAAAATAATCGCTTTCCGCAAGTATTATTTAGAATAAAAAATTGTTTTTCAAAGTGGACCCACACGAATTTCATGGCAAAGACATTCCTCACATTAAACTAGACCCAGATATGACGATAGAAGATTTAGTGGATGTCTTTGCAAGTACAGGATATAATGGACGACAGCTTGGAGATGCCGCAAAACTTTATGCTCAAATGATTGAAGAAGATGCTACAATTTGTCTTACAGTTTCAGGAGCAATGACACCAGTGGGATTTGGTGGAATAATTAAAACACTTATTGAAAGAGGATTTGTTGACTGGATTATTACAACTGGGGCAAATGTATACCATGAAGATCATTTTGCTTGGGGATTACCTGTGAAGCAAGGAAGTTTTGATGTAGACGACATGAAATTGTATGAAAATGAAATTGTAAGAATCAGAGATGTATACATCAAATTTCATGAAACATTAGAGGCAGAAGACGAATTAATTCAAAAAATGTTTGGAGAGGATTTTCCAGACAAGCCATTTACAACTGCAGAGTTTTGTAATTTGATGGGAAAAATTAGCAAAGAAAAAGCAAAACATCCTGAAAAAAGCTTCATCACATCTGCATACGAATACGATGTACCAGTATACATTTCAACAATAAAGGATTCGTCATTGGCCTTGAATTTAGTAGTACATAGATTAAAAGACAAAATATACAATTTGGATTTTGTAAGAGAGATAATAGAGCAGGCATCTATTCTTTATGATTCAAAGAAATCAGGAATTTTAGAATTAGGTGGAGGAGTTCCAAAAAATACAGCTCAGCAAACAGGACCGCTATTAGATCAAATTCTTAAAAGAGATGACGGAGGACAAGATTACATTATTCAAATTACAGATGCACGTCCAGATACAGGAGGTTTGTCTGGCGCAACATTACAAGAAGGAAAGAGTTGGGGCAAAGTTCAAGATGCACACAATGGAATGGTTACAGTATACGCTGATGCGACAATCGCATTTCCAATTCTCGCATTATATGTTTTGAGCAATCAGAAAAAGAGGGAACCAAAAAGACTCTATAAGAAATTAGATAAACTATATGAGAAACTCAGAGATGATTATTTGAAAAATCCTTCAAATTAATCAAGAAAACTAAAATTTGTCAAATCTGGCGCGTTCAAGATCACGATCGTCTTTAGATTCTTTTTTCCATTCCTTATAGTGCTCTTTACAAAGGACTGTTTTTTTACCAGATGAATTTACTCGGAGACCTGCGTTTTCTACCTTTGCAGTGTTTAAAGAACGAGTACCGTCTTGGTCACACCCTTCAACATTGCATTTTGCGCCTTTGGATATAATGCCCATAACTTATGATAGACAAGATGTTATTTATACTTGAAAAGAGTTTGAAATTTTTAAATAATTTATAAAAATATCATACACAAGATTTCTTCATCGTTTATAAGAGGAATATTTTTTTCTAGAATTATGGGTGGAGCAAAAAAGCCAACTGCTGCAAGTAAGGACAAATCAGCTGGAAGCAAGGACACAAAAAAGAGTAAAAAAGACAAAGGTGAAAGTGGTCCAAAGAAAGCAGAAATTACAGTGATGGTAAATGAGCAACAGGCAATGAAAATTATTCAAAACTCCAAAGTAGTTACAGTCCAAGATCTTGCAAGACAAACAGGAGTCAAAATTTCTGCAGCAAATGCATTTCTAAAAAATTCTGCAATCAAAGGAACTGTGAAAAGAGTTGGAGGTTATTCAGGACATCATTTGTATCAAGCAGTTTCTTCATAGATACACAATACATCTCCAGATTTAACATCCTTTAGTGCATCAATATCGTCACCTAATTTTCCAATTGGCGTCATAGTTTTTCCAGACACTACATCGTTTATGAAAAAACAAATGCTTCCAGAGGATGATAAAAACGCCACATCGCCTTTTTTGAATTCAGATCTTGCCCTTTCGGTTCCAGAATCAACATTAGTTTCAAAATACAAAATACTTTTTCCTAAAAGATGGGCATTGCCCTCCAAGGGCAAGGATCTCATTATAGTCCCAACAGTGCGTGGAGACAAGTGACGTTTTAGATCACATGAAATTTTTGCTTTTCCTCGAATTTCTAAAATAAGTTGTTTTCTGGAAACTGATGATGTACTCAATTCGTACATTAAAATGATTAGATTATATAACGTTTTAAGAAAATTTTGGTACTTGCCTGATGTCGAAGAAGCACCATTGTTAGAGGTACCTGAAACTGAAGTTTTAGAAACACCAGAATCTGAAGTAGATATTTTACCAGAAGAAAATGCCGGACTAAACAAAGCACTCGATACTTATCGGAAATTAATAGAGAAAAAAGGCGGACTAGAACCGCTAAGTGAAAAAGATCAAGAAAATCTTGAAAAGAGAATCAAAGAGATTGAGAATAGAGAAGTTGTTGAAAAAATTGAAGAACATGAACCAAAAGAAATTCCATGTGAGAAAGGTAAAATCACAATTGGCCCACCAACACTTACAAGATTTGAAAAAGCAAGAATTATGGGGGCAAGAGCTTTACAGCTATCATTAGGCGCACCACCATTCATTCCAATTCCAACAACTGCAAGAATTTCATTAGATATTGCAATGGAAGAACTTGAACAAAGAGTGATCCCAATTACAATTAGAAGGGTACTTCCAAACGGAGATTTTCAAAATATTCCAATTGATTACTTTGAAAAATGAATCATTGGTCGATAAAACTTAAAAGAACAAAAAATTGCTGATTGTTGAATAATGCTCATGGAAGAGACAACTGAACCGTATGGTCAAGAGCAGACCGAAAAGTCTGATGGCACCATTATAAACATTGGAAATGATCCTGTAATGCAATCAGCTATAGATGTATTATCAATATTAGGAAGCAAACATCAAGTTATTTTAAAATCAAGAGGAAACGCAATTCCAAACGCAGTTGCAGTTGCAAACATAATCACCGAAAAAATGCTAAAAGGTAATTCCAAAATTCAAAAGATTACCCTAGACACAGTTGCAGCTCCTGGAATTGGCAGCATGACATCAACAATTGAAATTATTTTAAATAAAATCTAGTAAACGCTTCCAGGACCTTTGAGAAGCATGTTTTCACATTCTTTGCATACTTGTTCATCAATGTTTGATTCTAGATTGTGGTGTATTTCACAAATTAGTAGACTAGATTTGATATAATTACAAAGGCCGATGAATTTAGAAAGGCTAGATGGAGTGTATGCCATGTCTGATGAAAGACTGTCACTGAGCTCATCAATCATTATTGCAACTTGTTTTTCTGCTAAAAGTTTTGCAATTAGAGATGGGTCACCTCTTGTTCCGCGAATGTAATTACTAATGGCCGCTTGGGTGACTCCCAACATTTTAGAAATTTCATCTTCTCGAATATCATGATCTTCTGCAAGTTTCTTGGCAAGTATTGCACGTAATGCAGGAATTAGAGTTTTAGATTCAATTTCAGCAGGAAGAAGCATAATTCCCAAGAGCCCTACAACATATTTTAAGTTTGCAATGAAATACAAGAGCAATCAAAGAGACTTGATTAGGCATAGATATTTTAATTTCAGAGCAAACTGGGTTGTATTGGATAATGTTTCCAAGGATCTCTACAAAGTTTTAGAAGATTCCTGCAATTCATGCAAGTCTAATTTGATAGCATTATCTGGGGGATTAGATAGTTCCATCATAGCATATTTCTTAAAACATAGAAAACCAAAAGCTATTGCAGTTATTGCAGAAGACTTTGTTTCAACAGATCTAACATATTGCCAAAGAATCGCAAAGGAGATGGATTTGCCTCTTACAATTTATCATGTTAAAACTGCCATGATTCTTGAAGCAGTGGAAGAGACAATAAAAATTTTAAAGAATTTCAACGATATTGAGATTCGAAATAATGTTGTAATGTATCTGGCAATAAAATGGGCAAAAGACAATGGAGAAAAATCAATCATCACAGGGGACGGTGCAGATGAATTATTTGCAGGGTATAGCTTTCTTATCAACAAACCTGAAAATGAATTAGAAGCAGAAATAAATCGGGTTTGCTCAGTAATGCATTTTCCAACACAAGAGATCGGTAAAGAAGTAGGAATAGATGTAGAATCACCGTTTCTAAAAGACTCAGTTGTGGAACTGGCAAAAAAAATTCCGGCAGATATGAAAGTAAGAAACGAAAAAGAACAAAGATACGGAAAATGGATACTTCGTAAAACATTTGAGAAATATCTGCCTCGACAGATCACATGGAGAGAGAAATCGCCAATGCAAGACGGATCAGGCACTGCAGGGCTAACTAATTTGTTTGAATCGATAATTAATGAAGAAAAATATGTAGAAAAAAAACTAACTACAGAGAAAGAAGACAGTGTAATCATCAGAAGTAGAGAGTCAATGCATTACTATGAAATTTACAAGAAATGGTTTGGCATTCCTAAAAAAAGTACAGAGAATGGATGCCCCTATTGCAAACATGAAGTAAAAAATTCTAAATTTTGTAGAATGTGCGGAGCTTTTCCAATCTAGTTTTTATTTTTGTATTTTCGAGGTTTTTTGATAAAAATACGCCTGCAGCCATTGCAGCAAAAATGGAATTTTTTTCCATCATATTCATGAAGTAATGCTAGATCTTCATCAAGTTCGATTCCACATACAGGATCTACTGGCACAAGTTTTGTCTTTTTAATTTCTATTTATAGATACAGTTAGAAAGTCATCTTTATGATGAATGAAAGGAGTAATTTGTCTATCAATAAGACAAGTTTGGATAATCATACAGTTAATTCTTTGAGGGGCAGTCTAATTTTATAGGCCATATCAAAAATAATTTTTAAGATGTACTCGACATCAGATGAAGATAATTCTTTATGCACATTATCAAGAGATTCTTGGACAATTGAATTAATTTCAAAAGTTAATTCTGTTATTGCCAAATAATTAGAATCTAATTTGCTATTTGCGACCATGTTAGAAACAATGAGTTTTGATTGCTAATTAATAAGATCATAAATTCCTAAAAGTAAAAATAGATTCTATGCATGAATTATTTTAAGAATTTTTTTAGGTAAAACACCATAATCAGAATCAGGTTCTGACACTACGTAAAGAATATCCTCATTAATCAACACGCTAATTGCTAAAGCACGTTCTCGTGAGGCCATAGCAAAATTTACAGGTCCTAGTTGTTTGTCAAATTCTTTTCTCATTTTGACACGCAAAGCCAATTCCATGAAAATCATTTCGTCATCTTTTTCACTTTCTAAGGGTTCAACGTTCTCTCGCATTCCACCTGCAACTAATCGGCCCCTTTCATTAATTACCCCCGCAAATCGAATTTTAGGGTCTATTAATAAAACAGATTCACAGATTTTTGTGTAATCATAAATCTTGGCAGACAAGTACTCTAATGCCTAATAATGGCTCATTTATTATTTTTCCACAAGATTTTCCTGTCAGAATGAAAAAGGTGCTCACGAAGTAAGTTTTTTGACCAAGGCTAAAAATTCGTCTTCAGGGATTGGGGGAATTTTCATAATTTCAAGATTTTCTGATACATGTTCAGGAGATTTTTGCCCAACTAACGGAGCCAAAATACCAGGAGATGAGCGAATAAATTGCAAAGCGCGCAATGATGGTTTTAGGTCGTCAAATTCTGGCATTACACCAGGGGCCAACAAGCGTCCTTGCATAAATGGAACACTAGTGAAGACACCAATTCCTAATAATGACGCTGCCTCCAAAACTGAAACCTGTGTATCATTAATCATTTGATTTTTCCCCAATAATGCTTGATCATAATGCATGTTAAATGGCAATTGAATAAATCTAAATCCATGATCTTCACCACCGACTTTTTTAGCTAAATTAATGGTGTCTTCAAGGGAAAGATATTGGGAGTTGTCTTTTGTAACTCTAAAGCACTCCCATGTTGCCATTCCATAGAATTTAATTTTGCCCTCATCGCGTTTTTGTTCGTATAATTCAAAAACAGATTTTAAATTCTCCAGAAACTGTTCTTTGGCAACATCTTTAATTTGTCCCTCTACGGCATTATGCAGATACATTAAATCAACACAGCCCATGTTTAGATTTTTCAAACTCCGATCTAGTTGATCTGAAAGATAAGTAGGAGTCATACAATGATATCCAGACGTGACATCACCTTCTTTAATAACTCCTTTTTGAGAATATTCTTCTTTGACATATTCCCAAAAACCCAATTGAACATCTGCATCATTTGTAACGTAACCATTTTTGGTACTTAGAAACAATTGATCACGAGATATTTTTTCTTCTTGAATTAATTCAGAAATTGCCTTTCCAACGGAACGTTCTGCTTTTTGAGCACGATAATTAATTGCAGTATCAATTACATTTACTCCAGATAATATTGATTGCTTTACAGCATTTGTTACTAATTCATCAGTTCTAGAATCGGGATCACCAAGATACGTTCCAATCCCAACATTTGAAAGAGTTAGATTTGCAAAATCATTGAAATTTGATTGATTTACGCCTGAATTTTGAGCAAATTTTTTAGTTCCTTCCAGAGTCGCAAAGCCCGAAATCATGTTAATCATAATCAACTGCTAAATTTATGTCTAAATCGTCAAATGTCAATCAAGAAACTAGCCACAAACAAGGCACCAGTAATTCGACCAAACAACAAGGTGGAGGACATTGAAGGTACCAAATTCTCAACAGCGTCATAGTTTTTTTGCAAGCCCAATCCAGATTTTATCATTAAAGGCATGCTTAGAAGACTAATCAAAGAAAACAAAGGAAATAGATTTGCAGATACACCGACAATTATTGCACCATATGAGATTAATGGAAAAATCCAAAACAGTTTTGATGCTTTTTTCTTTCCAACTGTAATAACTAGAGTCTTTCTACCTTTTGATTTGTCTGCATCGTGATCTGGAAATGATGCAATGAAAAGAACTAATGCAGATAAAGAGCCGACAACAATTCCTCCAAGAATGGATTCTATGTTAATTTGGCCTGATTGAATAAAGAAAGTGCCAATTACAATCATTGAGCCCTTTACTGCTACAAAAAATTCACCTAAACCAGAATCAACAATTTTTGTAGAATAAAAATAGATAGACAAAATTGCAAATCCCAAAATCATTGCAATTAGTATCCCATCAGTGATTACAAAATAGCCACCAATTAGTGTTCCAATAATTAAAAATGCAATTCCTGCACGATAAACAGAAGATGGTTTGAGCAAACCTTCAGGCAATACCCCAGTACCACCACTCATCTTGGTTCGTTTTGTTTTAGTGTCTATTCCTCGTTTAAAATCCCAAAAATCATTTAGTAAATCCACACTTGCATGAAGTGCCATTACACCTGCAAATGTCAATAATGCATCAAGCAAGTCTAGTGAAGAGTTTTGCCACCAATTTAGCGCCAATCCCACAGAAACTGCAATTACTGATGCAAGAAGGAATCGGACTCTAATCACACGAAGCCATACTGAGAGCATAATAATATGGACTATTTTTCAGTATAATATTCATGAGTTTTGAGGTAAACCATTGTTTATATCAAATCTAAAGAATAGATTATACCGTGATAATTGGAAGAATTTTGGAAAATGAAAAAAGAGTAAAATTTAATGTCAAGATTCATTGTAATGATTGTGGAATGTCAGTTCCAGGAGGACTACAAACTGGAGAATCATATTTTCAAACAGATGGTTTTAAGATAGAATTAGAAGAGTTTAAGCGAAATTATCTTTGTGGAGTTTGCAGAGACAAGAAAAGAGTTGAAAAATAAAAAATCATCAGAAGAGGGAGAGGAAATATCCCCCTTCTAAATTGGCCTCAGACTTTAAGAAGATAAACATTGCAATTCCCATCATTAAAATTCCGCCAATTACAAGATAAACAGCCATTTAGGTAGTTCCAAATCAGTTGATGTCAAAAATTTTATCAAAAAAACAAGTGAGGAATAATCACACTAAGGACTCATCGTTAACTTCAATTGGTTTTCTACCCATAAAACCAGAATCTTTTTCATGCCAGAATTTTATTTCTGTCTCACCATATTTCCAACACAGCCAAACTTCCTCATCAAACCTCTTTGAAGGAAAATCAAGTAATCCTTGCTCAATACTTTTAACTGAAACACCAGTGTTTTCTAGGATTTCTACTGCTTCATAGAATTTTGTTACTGCTGAATTTAATTTCTGCTTTAATGTGATAAATTCTTTAAATGAATTTGTAGTTGAAAGACTCATCTGGAGTTGTTGCTCCAATTTTGACACTTCATTCTTTTTGGAAAGAGCGTATTCAAATTTTTTTATTACATCAGGAAGTGCAGCATTTGCCTCATTAGTAGTAAAAAGTGAGAACATATTCTTTCTCAGGAAGGCTGGATTAAAAATCTTAGGCACAAATTTATTAAGAATTCTAATAGAAACTGCAACATGAGCGAAGACCCATTAGAAGAAATCATAATTCAAGTAATTAATGGAGCAGTATCAACAATTCCAGCTTACCTAGAGGATATTAAGGAAAATAAAGATACACTCAAAGTTGAAAACCCTCAAGAATTTGTATATGGAATAGTAATGGGCATGGCCCTTGGCATGGGCGGTGCAATACTGAGTGCTCAAAAAGAAGTACCAACTACAGAAGATCAGATGAAAATAAGAGACATTGTATACAAACACATACCAGAGATAAGAGAACGAATATTCAATTGATTGAATTTAATCAAAAAGAAATAGATTTTCTAGAATCGCTAGAAGAAGCAAGGATTGCAACTTCTCACAATGACATTCCACATGTAAAACCAGTATCATTTGTATTCTGTGACAATGTCATTGTAGTTGCCACAGATTACAATACTCGAACATTTTCAAACATAAAATCAAATCCAAACACAGGAATTGTAATTGATGCATACAAATCAGGAAATCATAAAGCAATCTGCATTCAAGGAAAAACAGAAATTGTTGAAAACGGACCAGAATTTAAAAAACTATACGATATTTTTTATAAAAAATTTGAATGGGTTCAAAAAGATCCATGGAATGAAAACGAAGCGCCATTTTTGAAGATGATACCAAGAAACAAAGTAAGTTGGGGATTTAGTTAAAAAAATTCAAAAAAATAATTTTTGATTAGGCATACATTGAAACAGATTTATTGAGAGATTCAATTACATGATTGATTTTTCGTATATTAAATGGCTTGTGGATTATTGCAGCAACCCCCCATTCTTTTAATTCCTTTTGAAGCTCAGCAGAGGTATTTCCAGTTACAATCATCACTTTAGCAGTTGAATCGATTTTTTTGATTTCTTTTAGCGCTTCAAGTCCATTTAATTTTGGCATCTCTACATCCAAAAATAAAATGTCAGGCTTGTGTTTGGCAAAAAGTTTTATTGCATCCATCCCATTATGGCCAATGCCTAAAATTTCCAAGCCCTGGATAGTCAACAATTCAGAAAATAGTTCAGTGATTTGAATATCATCATCTACAACTACACAAGTATTGATCATCAATCCCAAATATGGTATTGATAACTAAGTATTAAGTTAATCTCTTATTATGTATAAAAGAGATTGTTTTTTCAGACAATACACTATTTAAAAAAGTCAATTTTTGAGATTTATTCATCAGATTTTGATTTAAATGAGGAATGAAATTTTTGCTATCAGATTTGGCAGTCCCGTCTAATTCAGATTCAGCTAATTTATTTCTCAAAAAGAATATTCCAGTCAAGGTTAATCCAAGAGAAATTAAATCAACAGTCGTGATTGTTTCAGATAGAAATATCCCAGCAAAAATTATTCCAAAAACAGAAGTGGTCGAATATAATAATACAGTTCGCACGGCACCAATTAATTTTAATGCTGCTAAAAACAACAGGGTAGACATCCCTGTTCCCAAAATGGATATAATCACGATGTTTGGAAGATATTGTATATCAAAATCCATCGGGATTTCAAGTAAAATTAAAAATGATAATGCAATTATTGCACAAAAAAACGAAGTTATCTGAGTAACTCTTCTTGTATCATATTTGTCACCAACATACTTGCATATTGTGATATCAGCAGCATAAAGAAGTCCAGAAATAATTATCAATAGATCACCTGTTGCAATTTCTTCTATATTCATTCCATTTTGAAAAATATTGTTACCAATTGGGATTATCATCATTCCAATGATGATCATGGAAAATGGAATGCATTCTTTTATGTTAATTCGTTCTTTGAAAATAACCATTGCAAGTATCAAAGAAAAAAGGATTTCACCATTACTAAAAATAGAAGCATTGACTGCAGAGGAATTTTGCAATCCGAAAAAATAGGTAGTTAATGCTGCTACTTCAGATAATCCAATTAAAGCCATAAACAAAATATCTCTTTGAGAAAACTTGCTAACAGGATCAGTTTTTCGCGCTATAGGGGTAAAAAACGCTGTACATATCATATAAATTAAAAAAGTCATAAAAATAGGATTTACTTCAATTATGTTTTCCCCCATTTCCAGCATTGGTTTTGATAAGACATGTACAAGGGACGAAAGAGCAGCAGCAAGTATAATAAAATAATATCCAAAGCGTGATTTTTTCCCATCTAGTTTAATCTTCAATTAATCCCATAATTGGGATCAACAGTCTACCTTAATAGTATGATCTATGGGTTCAATTAATTAAATTGGAATAGTTTGAAATATAGAACTTTTAGCAATATCTGAATCACTTAATTGGACATCTACAGTCAATTTGTTTTTTTCAATATTTATTTTCAAATTGGTAAATGCACAAGCATATTTGTTAATTTTTTTATTATCAACTACAATTTGATCGAATTGATAAATTAAACCATCATCAATGAGACTGTTGATTTTACGGTAACCTGATGTTCGCGGTAATTGACAATCTTTTAAAATATCATGTATGATTTTTGGAGACTCGGAAACAGATTCAATAATTTTCTTTTTTTCCATATCACCATACGCTTGTAAAATTATAGTATTTACATACGAATCTGAAAGAGTGTACCAATGCTCTTTTGATTTTCTTGGTTTGGATTGAAAAATATTTTCAAATATTTTTCTCTCAATTCCATCAGCACCTTTTCCAAAAAATTCTCGCAAAACAAGATCAAGCTTATCAAATTCCTCAATTGCCTGAGTAAGTGAAATTCCAAATTTTTCAAAAAGTCTATCATTAATTTTCTCTACAGTTTTTGAACCTAAATTCTTTTCAATAACTTCATTTAGTGATCTTACTAGTAAATGATCTAATCCAGACATCACATATTCATATTACTTCTTGCTTATTAGTTTTTTTTATGGGAATAATAGATATTTTTAATAAATAGTCATTCCCAATTTTGGGTATTGGCCATACAATTGTTTGATGAAAATAATATCAGGGAAATGCCCAGTGAAGAAAGATTCAATTTTTGTGAAAATATACTAAAAAATGACGATGATGAATCAAGGCGATGGGATGCAGTTTGGCTTGTAGGAGAATTAGCTGAAAATATTAATGAAAACCACAGAATACGTCAAAAAGTTGCAGACCTTATGGAATGGGTATTAAGAAATGATTCTAATGGAGTGGTAAAACATGAAGCAAGTTTTCAGATTGCAGCAAGAAACTTGAGGGAAAAAATTCCTCTTTTAGTAGAAATCTCATTAAATGACAAAAGTGTTTTATCAAAACATGAAGCAATCGAGTCTTTAGGGTTGATGAGAGCATTTGAAGTTGAAGAGGATATTAAATTAGCATTAAAGGATCCCAGTTCAGATGTTAGAGAAACAGCTGAATTTATTCTCAAAAGATTCAAAAGATTACGGAACTCTGGGGAATATACACCGTCAGAAATACTCTAAAAAATACAAAAGTAAATCATATGAAAATGGGTCAAAATTATGTTTATTAGCAGTTACAGGAATTTTTGATTAACCAAAATGACAGAGCCAGACATAGTCCCATCAAAATTAAATACCAACATAAATTATAAGATAATTCTAGGAATCATTTGTGCAGTAATAGTTTTCCATATTTATGTAAATTATTTTTCTACTGCTGATGATTCTGAAACAATAATTTCAATTTTTTCATTTTTGAATCCATTAGCAGTTTCAATAGCATCGTTCATTGTAGCGATAAAATATATCGATGCAGGGGTTTATCGAAAAGCAAGCATATCATTAGGATTTGCATATTTGATGATTTTTCTTGGAGAGATAACTTATCTTATTTACGATTTATTTTTAGATATTGATCCTTATCCTTCAATTGCAGATGTTTTCTTTTTCTTACAATATCCATTGACATTAGTATATGTGATTTTAAACATCAGATTTTTTTCTTCATTTTCAAACAAATACAAAGCATGGGTAATCATTTTACCCAGCATAATTTTGATAAGCTATTCAATCAATGCATTAAATGAATATGGGGAAGCAGGATTTGATTTCTATTATGGATTAATTTTTGTTTCATCTGCAGGAGTGTTATTAGCATTCTCAATTCTAGGAGCAACAATATTCAGAGATGGGCTTCTAGGAAAAGCTTGGATGATACTAGTAATTGGCATTTTGACAATAACTATTGGCGACATATGGTATTACTATCTTGAGCTTATCGGAGAATATGATCTCAGTGATCCAGTTAATCTATTTTGGTATAGCGGAGCATGGATAATCATCTACGCATTGTATAAACATAAAAAAATCATTTAGAAAGATTTTGAAAGTCAGTAATATTTGACAACTCATCCAACAATAATCTAAAAACAATTATGAAATTAAAGAAAATATTAAATTCAGATAAATTATAAATGAAGAAACAATTAAGAAATAGAAAATAGAGTAAACAACAATGGCAGTTAAAATAAAATGCTCACACATACTCGTAGCAAAACAAAGTGAATCACTTGTAATTTTAGAGAGAATTAAAAATGGTGAAAAATTTGGAAAATTGGCAAAAGAATTGTCAATTGATTCAGGAAGTGCAAAAAAAGATGGAAGTTTAGGCTATTTCACTAAAGGTATGATGGTAAAACCATTTGAAGAAGAAGCATTCAAACTACAAATTGGAGAGATTTCCAAGCCAATTAAAACAGAATTCGGATATCACATAATCAAAAGATTTGAGTGATTTGAATCAACACAGATTTTGACTTTATCAACATCATCAATTTTTAGACTGATTTTCTTAAAAAAAATCAGCTCAAATTTGACCGTGTAATTTTTTTCTTTTTGAAATAGTTTTTTCATTTCATTTGATTTTGTTCGAGTTGAGGCTAACATAGAGTCATATCAAAAAATAGTTTAGAAGAACAATATCAATTTCCACACTTAAAACCAAAATAAAATACACAACATTTTTTGGGACAGTACAACAAAATCTCTCATGGTTTTACTAAATGAGAAAACATTAGAAGAGATTCTCACATATCTGGAAAAATCAATTATTAATCTAGCAAAAGAAACATTTGAGAATTTAGAAATTGAGGGAGTAAAGGGTTTTCTGGAAAACCAGTTTGAATCAAGACTTGAGAATTTCTTGTAGCAAAAGAAAGCAGTATTCACCACTTAGAATCAGGAATGAAAAATAAAATTATTCAGAGAAGGCAAAAGATTTTGGAGCAAATTTCAAATCAATATAAAATCTAGAGAAAAGCATCCAATCCTGTTTTTTGAGATTCAGTTTCATGATTTTTTTCTAACACTCTGGTCATTTTGTCACCCATTGATTTTGCTGCAGTCATCTTTCTTTTTCCAATCCAGTAGTATGTCTCATCAATAGTATTTTTAGCAATTAGTACTACTAGTTTACCAGTATCTTTTCTTCCAGTTCTCCCTCTTCTTTGGATAAACCTAATTGAACTTGGCACATTGTCATAAAAGATAACTTGGTTAACTTCGGCAATATCTAGTCCCTCCTCACCAACACGTGTTGCCACCAATACCTGAAAAACACCGTCTCTGAATTTTTGTACTGTTTCAATCTGCTTTTTTTGTTTTAAACCAGCATCCCCTGCTTTTCCAATCAAGATTCCAGCCGAGATTCCCATCTCAGTTAATTTATTGAAAATTAGATCAACTGAATCACGATAGCTGGTAAATATCAGAGCCTTGCCAGGAACAGATTCAAGAATTTCTTTCAATTTTGGAATTTTAGAGTGCTCTATTCCACGTGATTGTGCTTCCTTTGCAAGATGGATTGCCCTTGTAAAATTAGGATCCACCTCAAAAAGTTCTTTGATTCCCACACCCTTTTTTGCCTGTGCACGTTCGCAGAATTTTAGAAATGGTGTAATTCCATGTGCTTCTAGTATGTTTAGAGCATAATGAATTCTAATTCCAGTAAAGAGAGGCTTTGCAGAGCGCCTATTCTGATTTAATACAAATTGTCTGATTCTCAGTAGCGCAGACAGAGATCGTTGTTCTGCCATACGAATTCCATTTTTTCTCAGAGCCTCATATCTTTCATCTAATGCTAATTTCAGCAAGGTTTGAATTGATTTTAATTCAGGTGGCAGTTCCACATTAATCCATTCAGTGTGAGTTTCTTGAGTGTAAGGCTTTACATCAGGACTATCTTCTCTTCTTTCAGCCACACTTGAAATTCTAAGCTTTGTCAGAATCTCTGTTGCCTTTTCTTTTTCACTAGGAAGAGTTGCAGTCATCCCAAGAATTCTTGCAGAAGAATTTTCAAAACTTTGTGCAATTCCAGAGTATGCATAATCACCAGCTGTTCTGTGAACTTCATCAAAGATGACAAGGCCGAATTGATCAGGAGTTATAATTCCCCTATTCAAGTCATTTCTAGCAATTTCAGGAGTAGCACAAATTACGCTATTATTCCAGAGTTTGGTTCGTTTCTGAATTGGGTCCTCGCCGGTAATCAGCGAAATATCATCCAAAGTAAGATTTTCTTTTAAGAATTCATAATGTTGATTTACTAAAACTCTAGTTGGAGCCAGAAACAATATTCCTCCTGTTCCTCTTGACAAATATTCTGCAATTACCTGTAATGCAATTGCAGTCTTTCCCAGTCCAGTAGGCAAAACAACAATGCAATTTTCTTTGATTGCTTGATTTGCAAGATTTACTTGATAATCACGTCTCTCTATAGAGTTTTTTTGGACATATTTTTTCTCAAGATATTGTTCCAATCTAAAATAATCATCACAATTTATTGATTTTATGCTTTCGTGTAGCAAAATACTATCCAATGCTCAAATATGAACAGCTGCCGGGTTTGGATAAGACTCAACTCATCTACAAATAGTAAAATTTCAAATTGGAAGAGGAAACTGAGCCTAGATAATGCATAAAAATTCAAAATTTCACAGAAATTAGACTTTGGAGAATTTCCTCAGGAGAGAAGAATTCAGATTTAAAAAAATACATGAGAAAATATACAAAAAACATCACAAAATAAGAAAAATAAAAATTGAAAAAACTACCTCATTCTAGTTTTTTCTTTGCTTTGTTAATCATCGTAGTCTCTTCACGTAGATGTTTTTTCAACAAGCGCTCATGATCTTTTTTGTGAACGCTGTATGCTTTGTTTAGAGCCTGTTTTGTGTTTGCTCTTTTAACAGCATTTTGAAATTTTTTGTGAATGACGTTTACTTGTGCTGAATAGCTTGCCATTGAATCGATAGTCCATATGAGATTAAAGTAGTTTATGTATACATTATCAAAATATTTCAAATCGTTTTAAAATTGATCGCAAATAAAACTAGAATTAACGTGATCCATATATTGAGCAGGTAAACACAATCTGTGTGAGCGATTCTTTTGACAGACCTGGATGGGACGAATACTTTATGCTTCAAGCAGAATTGGCAAAGCTTCGTTCAAACTGCATGACAAGACAGGTAGGGGCAGTAATTGTTAGAAACCACAGACAGCTTGCAACAGGATATAATGGAACACCACCTGGAATCAAAAATTGTTTTGAAGGAGGATGCAAGCGATGCCAACTCAGAATGGAAGGTAAGATAGAATCAGGAGCGTCACTTGATAGATGTCTTTGCAATCATGCAGAAGCAAATGCAATAATGCATTGTGCCATTATGGGTATTGAAGCAGGAATAAAGGGAGCAGTATTGTATACAACATTTGTCCCATGTCTTGAATGTACAAAAATGGCAATTACAATTGGAATTAAAAAATTTGTTTGTCTTGACTCTTATCCAGAAACCGATTACGATTTATTAAAGGAGGCAGGAGTGGAAGTAATTCAACTGGACAAAAATGAAATTTCAAAATGGGCAAGTAGGCTAGTCAAAAAATACGAGAATTCTGTGTAAGAAAATGCAAGTAAATGTTACAAATACTGATAAAGTAGAATCAATGTCCCCATCAATGCTAGTGTCAGCCACATATGACAATAATTCAAAATCAGCAATTTTGAAATTCTACAACCCTGAATCGCAAAAACTAATCTTATGGAAAGATGAAACAGGACACAAACCATACTGCTATTCTAGATTATCACCAGATGAATTAGATTTTCTTCAAGAAAGAGAAGATGTTCTTGAAATCAAAACTGTTCAACGACATGATCTAATTACTGACAAAGAAATCGACATGTCAAAAATCACAGTGGCAGATCCGTTGGCAATTGGTGGAACAGCAGGAGACAAAAGTATCAGAAACATAATTGAGACATGGGAATCAGATATCAAATATTATGAAAACTATCTTTATGATAGAAAGTTAATTGTTGGAAAATATTATGAAATTGTCGATAAAAATCTAAAACCACATGATTTGGAAATTTCCGACGAAGTGAAAATTGCATTGAAAAGTTTGCTTTGGGACAAAGTAGACAGTGAAAGTATGGTCGATTCTGAAGAATTTAAAAAATACATTACAGAATGGGCAGATTTACTAAATCAGCCAATTCCAAAAATAAAAAGACTCAGCCTTGATATTGAAGTTGAAGCAGAAGTTGGAAGAATACCAGATCCAAAAATTGCGGAAAAAAAAGTGACTGCAATTGGAATGAAAGGCTCAGATGGGTTTGATCAAATTTTTGTTCTCAAGACAGAGGGAACAGAGGAAGGAAAAAATGAATTAGATCAAAATATCAAAATTACATTCTATGAATTAGACAAGGAAAAAGAGATGATATATGATGCATTTGAAATTATCAGGGAATTCCCGTTTGTGGTAACATACAATGGAGATGAATTTGACTTGCCATATCTTTACAACAGGGCAGAAAGACTTGGAATAAAAAATTCTGAAAACCCATTTTACATGATGAGGGATTCCGCAACACTAAAAGAAGGAGTTCATCTTGATTTGTATAGAACTCTTTCTAATCGTTCATTTCAAATTTATGCATTCAGCCAAAAATACACCAACTTTTCTTTAAACAGTGTATCAAAGGCCCTACTTGGTAAAGAAAAGGTAGATTATGGTTTAGAGTTTGACCAACTATCACTATACCAAACTGCAAATTATTGTTATAATGACGCTCTACTAACATTTGAGCTTACCAGTTTCAATAATGATTTGTTGATGAAGCTCCTTGTAATCATTGCAAGAATTGGCAGAATGCCTATTGACGATATTGCAAGAATGGGAGTATCACAGTGGATTAGAAGTCTTCTATATTATGAACATAGGCGAAGAAATTGTCTAATTCCAAAAAGAGAAGAATTGCAGAGAAGATCAGAAGGAGTCCTATCAGATGCAGTGATTAAAGATAAAAAATATCGTGGGGGCTTGGTCGTTGATCCAAAAGAAGGAATTCATTTTGATGTAGTGGTTATGGATTTTGCAAGTCTGTATCCAAGCATCATCAAAGTAAGAAATCTCTCATATGAGACAGTAAGGTGCTCTCATGAAGAATGTAAAAAAAATATTATTGAACAGACAAATCATTGGACATGTTCTAAAAGAAACGGACTGACATCAATGATCATTGGATCATTGAGAGATTTGAGGGTGAACTATTACAAGAGTTTATCAAAAAAAGAGACTCTTACTGATGAACAAAGACAACAATACACAGTTGTCAGCCAAGCGCTTAAGGTCATACTAAATGCCAGTTATGGTGTTATGGGTGCAGAGATTTTTCCATTGTATTTTCTACCAGTAGCTGAAGCTACCACTGCAATTGGAAGACATACAATCTTGGAGACAATTAAAAAATGTGAGGCAGCAGGAATTGAAGTATTATACGGCGATACAGATTCATTATTTATCAAAAAACCAACAAAAGAACAAATTCAAACAGTAATTGAACAAGCAAAAAGAGATCATGGCGTAGATTTAGAGATTGATAAAACATACAGATACTGTGTGCTAAGTAATAGAAAGAAAAACTATCTCGGAGTAACAAAAGATGGAAATGTGGATGTTAAAGGACTTACAGGAAAGAAATCACATACGCCACCATTTATCAAAAAATTATTTTATGAATTGTTAGAGGTCTTATCAAGAGTTCAGACAGTAGAGGATTTTGTAAAAGCAAAACAACAAATTTCAGAAAAGATTGCAACATGCGGCAAAAAAGTAGAAGCAAAAGAAATACCACTAGAAGATTTAACATTCAATGTAATGCTCAGCAAAGCACCATCTGAATACACAAAGACCATCCCTCAACACATCAGAGCTGCAAAACAATTAGAAACAATCAGAGAAATAAAAAAAGGAGATAGAATATCATATATCAAAATCCTAAACAAACCAGGTGTGAAACCTGTAGAAATGGCAAAAAAAGAAGAGATTGATTCAAAAAAATACATGGAATTCATGGAGTCAACATTAGAACAAATTACATCGTCGATGGATTTGGATTTTGATACAATTTTAGGAAAGCCAAAACAGACAGGATTAGATGAATTTTTTTGGAGCTAGTATAAAAAATGGAAATTGACAGTACATTACTTACTATTTTAGGCGTATCAGCTGGAATTTTGATTCTAATGGGATGGGTTGAGCAAATCTACAAAGGATACAAGACTAAAAGACTCAAAGATGTTTCAAAATTTTTAATGATTTTCATTGCAGCAGGGTCGATTTTATGGCTAGTTTATGGCATCATAATCTCAGATGTATTCATTATTGGCACTAACATGTCAGGATTAATTCTAATGATTATTGTACTAGGAATGAAAAAAAGATACGACATTAGAGCAAATGCATCTTAATCATAATGAAGAATTAAATACAATACAAAAAATTCCAAAGAAAGATGTTTGTCATTAATTGTAAAAATTATGAAGAGATTTCAGGAGATAAAATAATCAAATTTGTAAAAACTGCTGAAAAGATATCAAAAAAATACAAAGTGAAAATTGCAATATCCCCACCTCAACATTTAATCGGATTAGTTGCAAATAGTTCAATTCCAATTTTTGCTCAACATATTGATGACTCTAAAATTGGAAGTACGACAGGATTTATTATTCCAGAGTTGTTAAAGAAATCCAAAGTAAAAGGATCTCTAATTAATCACAGTGAGCATAGAATTTCAAGTAAAGAGATTGAAAGATTAATTTTAAAACTAAAAGAATTGAAGATGATATCAATTCTTTGTGTCAAAGATGTTGCAGAAGTAAAAAAATATGTTAAATTAAATCCAGATTATATTGCAATAGAGCCTCCAGAATTAATTGGATCAGGGAAAGCAGTATCTAAAGAACAACCAGAATTGATTTCAAAAGCTGCTAACATAATAAATAATTCAAAAAACAAAACAGAACTACTTTGTGGTGCAGGTATTGTATCTGGTGAAGATGTAGCAAAAGCTATAGAATTAGGATCAAAAGGCATCTTAGTTGCAAGTGGAATAATTAAAGCAAAAGACTGGAATAAAATAATTTCAGAATTTGCCAAGGCATTAGTTTAAAAAGCCAAAAAATTTACGAAATTTTGCATGGTAAAAACAAAGCCAGTTTATGCATTTGAGGAGGCAGATAGTAAAAAGAGGATGCTGCTGGGTGGAAAAGGAGCAGGGTTAAGCGAGATGACCCGGCTAAAATTACCTGTTCCACCAGGATTTACGATCACAACTGAAGTTTGTAACAAGTATTACGATAACAATAGGAAACTCCCCAAAGATGTTATGCCTGCAGTAATGAAAAATATTGCAAAAATGGAAAAAAAGACAGGTAAAAAATGGAATTCAACAAAAAATCCATTACTAGTTTCAGTTCGTTCTGGTGCAGCCATATCAATGCCAGGAATGATGGATACAATTTTGAATTTAGGGTTAAATGAGAAAACAGTTGAAGGATTTGCTGAACAGACAAAAAATCCACGTTTTTCATGGGATTCGTATAGAAGATTCATTCAATTATTTGGAAAAGTGGTATTTGGAGTAAATGATGAAAAATTTGATCATGTCTTAAACTCTGCAAAAACAAAACAAGGAGTTACAGATGATAGTAAACTAAATGTAGAATCATTAAAAAATATCGTATCAGAATACAAAAAAATCTGTGAAGCACATACAAAAAGAAAATTTCCAGATACGCCAAATGAACAATTAGTGTTATCGATTGAGGCTGTTTTTAAAAGTTGGATGGGAGAAAGAGCAATAGTTTATCGTGAAAAAAATAACATTACAAAAGATATTGCAAATGGTACTGCAGTAAATGTTGTTGCAATGGTATTTGGAAATATGGGGGACGATAGTGCAACAGGGGTGGTATTTACAAGAAACGGTAATAATGGTAAAAAGGAGTTAGAGGGAGAATATCTAATCAATGCTCAAGGAGAAGACGTTGTTGCAGGAGTAAGAACAGGAAAGAATATTGAATTTCTAAAAAAAGACATGCCAAAATCACACAAAGAATTAAGCAACGCTTGTGCAAAATTAGAAAAACATTTCAGAGAACCACAAGATATTGAATTTACTATTGAACAAGGAAAATTTTACTTATTGCAAACAAGAACTGCAAAAATGAGCGCAAGTGCACTTGTAAAAACATCAGTAGACATGGTAAAAGAAAGATTAATTGACAAAAACAATGCACTTGCAAGAATCCCTGCTCAACAATTAGAAGCATTACTTCATAGAACAATAGATGAATCAAAAATTAAAAATCATAAACAATTAGCAAAAGGAATTGCAGCATCACCAGGGGCTGCAAGTGGGATTGTAGTATTTGATGTAAAAAAAGCAATAGAATTAGGCGATGCTGGAAATAAAGTAATTCTAGTAAGAAAAGAGACAAAACCAGAAGACGTTCCAGCATTCTTTTCATCAGAAGGGATTTTGACTAGTTTGGGAGGAAAATCATCCCATGCAGCGATTGTCTCAAGAGGAATGGGAAAACCATGTATTGTAGGATGTTCAGAATTAAAAATCAGTTATGAAAATAACACATGTACTGCAAATGGCATAACTATCAAAGAAAAAGACACAATCACCATTGATGGCAGTGCAGGTACTGTCTTTATTGGAGAAGTCCCAACAGTGGAGCCACAAATGACAAAAGACTTTGAGCAAATTTTAGATTGGGCACAAAAAACCAAAACATTAGGAATTAGAGCAAATGCAGATACTCCAGAGGGAGCAAAACTTGCAAGGAAATTTGGAGGTCAGGGAATCGGATTATGTAGGACAGAAAGGATGTTCAACGGTAGTGACAGAATTAATTTATTTGTGGAAATGATAATGGCTGAAAATATTGAAGAGCGAAGTAAAATTTTAACCAAATTAGGTCAATTACAAAAAAGTGATTTTATTGAAATTCTACAAGCAATGGAAGGATACGAGGTAACTATCAGATTACTAGATCCACCACTACATGAATTCTTACCCAATCCAGAAGAATTAGTTGAAAGAATTCAAAAATTAAAAGCAAGTGGAGATACAGATGGAGTTAACAAAACAGAAATTATTTTAAAAAGAGCAAGAGAACTTGCAGAGGTCAACCCAATGATGGGGCATAGAGGTGTCAGAGTAGGAATTACGTATCCTGAAATTTATGAGATGCAAATTCGTGCAGTGTTTGATGCACTAGTGGAATTAACAAAGAAAAAAGTAAAGGCCCATCCACAAATTATGATTCCACAAATTAGCAGTATTGCAGAACTAAACCACATAAAGAAAATTTATGATTCTATCAAAAAAGAGATGGAGGCAAAACACAAGATGAAATTAAAAATTAATTTTGGAACCATGATTGAAGTAGTAAGAGCAGCATTAACTGCAAATGAGCTTGCAAACACTGCAGAATTCTTTAGTTTTGGTACCAATGATTTAACTCAAGGAACATTTAGCTTTAGCAGAGAAGATGTTGAAGGAAAATTCCTTCCAGAATATATGGAAAAAGAACTTCTTGAGAGAAATCCATTCCAATCAATTGATGTCAACGGTGTAGGAAGCCTGATTAAAATCGGCATATCTGGAGGACGCGGCGTTAGACCAAACATGGAGATTGGAATATGTGGAGAGCATGGAGGAGATCCAAGTTCCATTAAATTCTGCCATGGTGCAGGTCTAAGTTATGTTAGTGCATCACCACATAGAATTCCCATTGCAATAGTTGCTGCAGCACAAGCTGTAATTGAGCAGCCAAAAAAGGCAAAAACAAAGAGAAAATAATACATTTTAAAGCCAGCTAGAATCAGCACTAGATGAATTGCTGCCTAGAATTGATTCTATAAAACAGATAAGACAGAAAATTGGCATTACTCAAAAAAAACTTGCGATAATGACAGGGGTTAGCACCTCGATGATTAATCAAATTGAGTCAGGGAGAAGCCAACCAAGTTATGAAACGGCAAAGAAAATTTTTGACAGTCTTGCAAAACTAGAAGGAGAGTCATCATCACATACAGCCGGAGATTTTTGTAGCAAAGATATTGTAAAGCTAAAACCGACTAACACGCTTCATGACGCAATCAAAAAAATGCATCAATTATCAATTAGTCAAATTCCTGTTTTCAGTAATTCAGAAGTTGTTGGAGTGGTATCAGAAGACGGCATTGTCAAACACCTAGCAGATGTTGGAGAGTCAGAACTGAAAAAAGCAAAACTTGCAGACACTATGGATCCTGTCCCACCAATAGTAGACTTTGACACACCAGCAAATGTTCTAGTTCCATTAATCAGATATTCAAAGTGTATTCTAGTTACAAAGAAATCAAAGATTGTCGGAATAATCACAGCTTCTGACACTCTAAAAATGATGGAGTAATTATTCTTTAGAATTAGTTAAGTAAAACGAGCTTATCGACTATCAGTAAAAATGGTATCCCCCCGATTTGGGAAGGAAAACATGCTGTGTTGTCGTAATGCTTAAGATCTAAACTATTTTTTTAAGTCTAATTTTTTTAAAATTTCATCTATTTTTTCAATAGCCTTTTTTGTATGTAAGGGGATGATAGCTTTTTCCGGATTGCTGAAAACAGATCTTTGTTTTAATATTACACATAATTCAAGAATCTCATCACGTAATTGTGGATCTAAAAATCCTATGGACAAGTTGATATTTCTTTCAATTGTCTCTACCAGTAATTCTTTGTAAGACTCAGCTTGACTAATTAGAGCACTATACCCCACTTCTTTACTCAAATCCTCCACATATGGTTCCTCCATGGTGGTTTTATTGGGGTCGTTGTAAATTGCAACAAATTTCTCAATATCTGGGAATAATTTTTGCAATCTATCGATTTGAAAACGTAAACTTAGAAGTGTATAGTTTTCTTGTTTTAATCTCTCTTCTTTAATTTGGGTCAATGTGTTACTTGTTTCGGATGCTATTCCTTCAATGTTCTTAGTTTGTTTATCGATTTCCTTTGTTTGTTTAGAAATTTCTTTTTGTTGTTTACTGAATTTCTTATTTCTTGAATCATCAAAAATCCAAACTAACCCTACTATGATAATTCCAATTCCTATTTCCACAATCATTGTACTCCAATTCGCCATGTCATTTCCATCCCAGACAGACATTTCATTTGCTAATAAGGGGACAATTAACAGAGTTAATGAAATAACAAAAAAACCCGTGTAGGATACCATGAAAATTTTGGAATGGATTATTCTTTTTCCTAATTTCTCTTTCTTAGTAGGATCGGGCTCTGTTTCTTCATCATCTTGATCTTTTCTATAGTTGTTATAACTAATGTATAATGTTAGACTTACAATTCCAATAACTGCAATTAATAGAATACTTAATCCAACAAAGACTAGAAAGGATTGTATTTCACCAATTTTTTGATCTAAATAATTTACAGTGGTTTTCCCAAATAGATTATCAGATTCTATTTCTAAAACATTTCGATAACTATCGCGTGATTTTTTATAATATTCTAGATTATTTTCTTTATCTCCTAATTCCAGATACAGTAAACCTTGATTGAGTAATGATTGGATATTATCAGGTTCTTCATTGACGGCTCTCACAAAAAATTCTTCAGCTTTTTTTAATTCACCTTGTTTTGCATACAAAACACCTTGGTGGGTTAAAAGATTTGGATTATTTGCGTCAACCTTAAATCCAATATCCAATAGTTTTTGCGACTTATCATATTCTTCACGTTCATTATGTAATGCAATTACATTTTCTAAAATTTGAAAATCGTTATTTTTTTCATAAAGAACTTGCAGTTTTTGAAACAATTCTTCATTATTTGGATCTAATGCAAGTTGTATTGTGACATATCTGGATTCAGCTTTTTCACTTTTTGGATATAGGGTAAATGCTTCCCAAAAAGCATATTTTGATTTTTCAAGATCATTGTTTTTAGCATGATATGAACCTAAAGTAAGCAAAACAAGTAGATCTCCGGAAACTTCCGAAGGTAAATTATCCAGACAACTCTTTACTTCATTCAACGGCAAATTTGCATTTAACTGAAATAGACATTTCATAGATTTTGCATCCACATTTTTAGGATATTTATCAATAATCTCTTCAATTTTTAATAATCCTGAATAGTATTTTTCTTGTTCTTCAAACTCCTTAACTTGTTGTAACAATTCCTCCAAACTTGGTTCAGACTGAGCAAATATGTAACCTGTGGGAATTAGTAGTAGAAAAAACAAGCAAACAAACCGAATTTTCATATCTTTCTAACAATCAACTAAAATTTAAATCCGCACCGTTATCTATTTAGCTAAGTTTCACGTGAAGTATCATAGAGGTATCATGAAATACATCGTTTCAGTATCAAAAACCTATATTCATAGAGGAAATCACAGACACAAAAAATCTACAAAGAAGAAATGGCACATTTACTATTATGATGAGGAAGGAAATTTCAAAACAAAACGAGTCAGTTTTTTTCAAGCATTATTTTACAAGACTCAGAAAAGAAAGAGAATAAAGTATTGGTGTGCAGAATGTGATAATTTCTTTATAGGTTTGGTAAAATCACACAAAGAAGAACTGGACTGTCCTAATTGTTTAGAATGACTATTGATCATTTCTGATCAGATTCTTCCACTGCTTGATTTATTTTAGAAACAGTATCAAACATGGAAACAACTGTGGAACCCTGTGGATTTAGAGACACCATTGTGTCTAAGACCTGTTTTGGAATCCAAGTGCAGAGAAGTATCCACAAATAAGATTCAAAATCTGTTTCTTCAGATGACGAATAATGTCCATTAAACTTTTTTTGTATGGACTCTTGAAGATCTTGGTATGATTGAAAACCTTCTTGTAACCCATCAAGTATTTCCTTATCCCATATTTCATAAGATTTAATGAATTTTGGATCATTTGAAAAAAAATCAAAACATTTCACGAGTCTCTCAAAAACCTTTTTCTTGGTGAATGGCTTTGAAATTTTTTCTAAAAACTCATCTTCGTAATCTTGTATAATTTCTCTATAAAGATCCGTTAAACTGTCAGGTTCTATCTTCCCTTCATGGATTCTAGTCTGTACAACAGATGCATAAAGTGATAATAATCCAGTCAAATTATCGCCAAAATGTACCTGATTATAAGGTATTTTTGATAAAATTGACGGATTGCACCAATGGGAAAAGACTTTCTTGAATAATTCAGATTCCAGAGTGCATCTTAAGTAAAATTTTATAGAATCATCTAACTTTTTGTGGTGTATTTTTAGAATTCCTTCAAGATAAGTGATCAACGGTTCAATATTTACAGAATAAACATTTTTTTCATTTTTTATGATAAATCCTTGATTTTCCAGTTTCCTAAGATTTTGGTATATTTTTGCAGTTGAAGGGTTTTTTTTCTTGCCGTATACAATTTTTGCCAATTCATAACCATTAACTGGTTTAACATAAAGAGCCCAATAGATTTTTGATGGAATTCCTTCCATAAAGGGAGATTCAATCTTTGCTGGCAACTAAGTATATCAAAAACGACAACCTATGAAAGACTTCGGGAACATAGTACCTATTTTACTCTAAAGTGCCTTAGGAAGTTATATTTTTTAATTTGAAAATTGTTTTGATTTGAAAAAAATAAATAAATTACAAAAGCAGTTGGAATCCGTAAAAACTGAATTGGGTAGACTATTACAATTTAGAGAAACATCAGCATTAAAAAAATTCAAGCGTCAACTCGAAGGAGAGAAAAGTAATATCTTATCTGAAATAAAAAAATCAACTCAAACCAAGGCAGAAAAAGAAAAACAAAGACAACAAAAAAGAACAGTTGCAAACAGAAATAGAAGTTCCAAGAACAAACGAGTCTGGAACTATGTCAAATCAATTCAAAAAAACTATTATCCTAAAAAACCTCTCAAAGAAATCAGAACATCACTAAGAAAACACAGGCAAGGACTAGACAACGATGTATCAGACGTTGCATGGAGGAATCCTAGCCCATGATTCCAACATCAAACGCCAAAACACTTGATGGCATTAGAATGCGTAAACAAAACCGAAATCTCAATTCTTCAAAAGATCCTCGATATGTAGTTGGGATAGATACTGAAACTGAGAATGGAGATATCTTTCTTATTGCAGATTCTGATGGAAATTACCTTGATGGAAAAATAACATTTGATGGTATAGCAGAGTTTCTGTTCCGACATGAATATGAATGGATTTTCTTTTACAATTTATCTTATGACGCTGAATGTATTCTAAAGTTACTCCCTGAAGAAATACTGATACAGTACAAATGGAAAAAAGAACTACGATTCCAATACAAAAAATATAAAATTCATTATATCGATAGAAAGAAACTCACAATATCCAAAGGGAATCACTCTATTTCCTGTTACGATATAGCACAATACTATGACAACAAATCACTTGATGTTGCATCAGAATCTGTTGGATTATCCCTTGATCAAGAATATTTGGATTTGAAGAAAAACAGAAAAATTTTCTCAAAATTCTATTATTCTCGAAACAAACGTCAAATTCGTGCCTACTGTATCAAAGATTGTAGGCTTACAAAGGAGTTATCAGAATATTGGATTGGGATATTTGAGACAGTATTCTCATTTTATCCCAATAACTGGATTTCAGCAGGGTATCTGGCAGAAAAGGTTCTGATTAACAATGACATTCCAATTCCTCTATTCAATGAATTGCAATACCCAATACAAGAGATTGCCCGAAGTTCGTTTTATGGTGGACGATTTGAGTTAATCAAAAGAGGATACATTGGAGAATGTTACCTGTATGATCTAAACTCTGCATATCCGTATGCACTAACTACAATGCCTGACATCACTCAAGGAAAGTGGTTTGAATCAAAAAAGATTCATCCAAAATCAAAGATTGGCTTCTTTTTCATTGAAGCAAACATTTCAGACAAAGTAAAGATTGCACCATTTCCATTTGTAAAAAAGAATAGAACCATTTGCTATCCTTCTGGTAAATTCAAGACATATGTTACACTAGATGAATTACTCATGGTAAAAGGAGATCCTGAAATAAATTATAAAATATTAGATTCATGGCAGTTCATTCCAAGGAATAATTGCACATATCCTTTCAAGAACTTTATCAAAAAACAATACTACAAAAGATTAGAACTAAAAGAAGAGAACAATCCATTAGAGAAAGCAATCAAGATAGTATTGAATTCCATATATGGTAAGATGGCACAACGTACCAATAATGTTATCGGGAATTTATTCAATCCCGTAATTGCATCTTACATTACAGGATACACAAGACGACAACTCTATGAATTTACAAAGAAAAACAAACTTGATAACTTTGTTGTGGCATATGCAACAGATTCTGTTGCATGTCAAAAGAAGATAAAAAACCTTGACAGCAAAAAACTAGGAAAAATGAAACTTGACAAACAGGCAGATGATGTGATTTTTCTCTCAAACGGATTCTACAAATTCAATGGAATCTGGAAGAATCGTGGTATAGGATATGACAACGAAAGAAAAATAGAGATTGAGCATTTAGAAACCAGAGTCAAAAAAGACGGTCAGTTATACATCGGAGTGAAATCCACTAGAACCACCCACATAAAGTCAGGGATTTTGTATAACAGGCTCAAAAAAGTGGGTAAAATTGAATCATATGAGAAGAAAATTGGGCTGAATTCAGATAAAAAAAGACTATGGGATTCAGATTTAGAATCTCTGAATAGTAAAATGATGTGTGATTCTCTTCCAATTCCTGCAGATTTGGTAGGGGAATTGATTGGAAAAGAGGATTTGGAATGGTATGACGATGAAAAGTATGAACCTGAAAGTGAATTATGAAATTATCCTGTAATTTTCTTGAATTCTTCATTTTCGAGTAATGCAGAAAATGTTTTTGCTTTTTTTGCTTTTTCTTTGTAATTCACATCTTTTTCTATTGAATTCTTTAACAATTCCATTGATTCTGAAGTATTGCCTTGAATGTATTTTATCAATGATTTTTTGAAATATGCCTCAGGAATATTTGAGTTGTATTTTAAAACAGAATCAAAACAACAAAGTGCTTCATCATATTTTTGTAATCTACATAATGCATCACCCTTACGACCTAATGCCTGCAAATGATCAGGTTTTAATTTAATTAGTTCGTCGAAAGTTTGAATTGCTTTGTTAATATCTAATTGAATTAAAGAAGTGGCTTTATGTAATAATGCCATTTGATGTTCGTTTTCAAATAGAAGAATTTCTTCAAAACATTTCACGGCATCTTCATATTTTTTTTCGTTTTCTAAAATAATTCCCTTGTTTCCTAATACCTGAAAATTCAACGGATCTAACACAAGTGTATCGTCAAAAATTTTTATGGCATCATTAACTTTTCTGTTTTTAATATATTCTTGTGCTTTCTTCAAAAATTCTTCTACTTTACTTTCATCTATTTTTTGAATTTCTTCAAAGGATAATGTTTTAGCAAATTCTTCATCTATTTCTTCATCATCTATCAGTTTGTCTATTATGTTTGAATCAAAATTTTCATTAGAATAATCATAATCAGTAGTTTTGTAATTTTTTAACAAATTCAAAAAATCTAATCCTGATTTGAGGGCATCAATGGTTTCTTGTTGATCAGGTTGGTGTCCTGCATGGACTACCCGATGCCTTGTTTCCTTACATTTATTGTTCCAGTTTTGACATGTTGATTCACCAGTAATAGTATCAAATGTTGCTGCACGTAATACTGGTTTTATTACATCCCAGCGATATCGTGGAAATTCAGAAATTGAAGGATTATTCACATTAGCAGCGTCAAGATATGCCTGTACGGATGACGGATCAGTACTATTCAAGTCATTCAAATACGTTCTAAGAATATCTGATAGAATTATTTCAGCTGAAGTTTGAATTTCAACACATGCTAATCTAAAATTTCTGAATCCAAAGTAATCAATTGAATTTTTGGCTAGTTCGCTAACAAATGGAAAAGATTTTTCATTCATTAAACTCTCTTTGATTGAACCTATTTCCGCATCTGATAGATTTGACTTTCCTCCAATCTTTATTGCTCCTTTGGATGAAAAAGTCCAGCCACCTAATTCATTGTGATTTTCATCAAAATAACGATACTTGATAGCAACTACATCTTTTCGAAGTATGTCATGATTGAAAAATTCATTTGATTTCCATCTACACGTATTTAGAATTTTGTTTAACGCATCAAGGGAATATTTAGTACATATTTTTTGAATTTTTTCCTCTTCAAATTCTACTGGGTTTGAAAAAACAAATCGTGTAACACATCTGCTATAATTGGTGTGTCCGAATCTATCTTCAGAAATCCTTGGATTCCCATACCATCCTGAAGCATTATCTTTTGAGATCTTTTTTGCAAGATATACCATGCATGAATATTTTGAATTTTTGACAGAATATGGATTATCTGGAAGGTCAATTTGAAATGGTACATTAAATTGAACTCTGATTTCTTTTAATGGCATTTTGTTAGTTTGTTGGACTTCATAATAAAGTGATATTTAATTTTGAAATACTTAAGTTCATAAATTTTAATAAACTTCCATGACTAATGGGGATTGGAGTTTTAAACAAAGTAGAGAACAAGCAAAAAAGGCAATTGCCAATCTACTAATCAATGCAGAAGAGTATCTAAAAGATGCAAAATTAATGTATGAAAACAAGAGATTTCACCACATTTCACTTCCAATAATTTTTGCTATTGAAGAGCTAGGTTCTTGTAGAATAATCCTTGATAAACTAAAAAACACTGCAGAAGAAATTGAACTGAATAACTATGATGGATTGTACAAACATCAAAAAAGTATTGATAAAATCAGAAATGAATTAGAAATTTCTGATGAAAAGAAAAATTGGTTACAAGATGTATGGAAAGGATTTCCATTTTTTAGTCCTGTTGCAGGAAGGGTATTTGAAAATGATGAAGCAGAAAAAATGAGATTGTTTGCACAGGAGTCCATGAGTAAAGAGACAGCAGACAAATTCAAGAATCTGTATGATGATGAATTAAAAATTCACTTGGAAAAAGGGGCTGAAATGAGAATCAAAGATTCATTTGTATCATTTGATCATAAAACTGGAGATTCCTCCCTTGGAACTCCGATGAATCAACATTATGCAGAGGTAAGAGTTGGAGCAGTTGAAAAAATGATTCAAAAATTCAGAATTGAATTAGAGGGTATTAAATGACAAACTCTTTTTCTTTTCCTGAACAATATTCTGCAAGATTTTGAGAAGCAATCTTTACAATTGTAATTTCTTGAACTGATTTCAAACCTGATTTTGTCTTCTTACCATGTCGAAAACCATATTTTCTTTCTTGGCGAAACTGTCTATCTAACATCTCCAAAAATCTCTTGATCAGAGAAGAATCCATCACAACATTTCCATCTCTGGTATGAACAAATTCTTTGAGTTTGATTCTATGTCTTTTACTTGAATTATTTGCTATGGAATAAACTGAATAATCTACTAACCATCGAAATGGTTCAATAATATCATAAACTAATGGTTGAAATCCTGTGTGGGAACGATGCATGAATCCAAAGTAAGGATCCAGACCAAACCCACAAACAAATTTGGAAATCTCCCCTGCCAATACAGAATAGCCATAATTTAACAAGGCATTGATGATATCTGTTGCATTGTTCTTACTGGTGCGGATAAATGACTGATTTCTGGAATTAAACCCATATCTTTCAGGAATGAATTTGGCATATTCTGCAAAGTGGATTTTGCTTGCAAGATGTTCCTTTTCTGGTAATGATACAACATCACTGCCAATTAACTTGAGTAGTTTTAGTTGAGATTCTTTTTTAGCAGTTAGAATTTGCTTTGTTAGATATTCGCATTTTGTAGGATCTCTGAACGTATCATACTGTGCAATTCTGTATTTTGTTCCAGTAAGAGAATCCATCATGGAATTGCAATATGTTATAGGTTTGCCATATGTGTCAACTAGAATTACATTTCGATTATTTTGAGAAAGTAGTGATAAGGCTTCAGTAGAGACATAGCCTTTTCCTGAAAGAATTATTTTCTCATATGGCATGTTCTTGACAAACCACACTTCTGATTCTTGTTCTCCTGTAATGTCATGTCTGCCATTTTTTAGAATTAGTTTTGAATTTTTTACAGAAATGGAATGTCCATATCCTCGAAGTAGTTTTACATTGTAATGATTTCTTTTGTTTTTTAATGTCATTTACAAGATACGTATTTTAAAAATTCAATAGTATTTCTTATCTTTAAAGATGCTCCAAGATCAGTAATTGAATTCAACTCATTCTCAAAAATTTCTACTAATTCATGTTTTTTTGAAACACCAAAATTTTCTTTATAGACATTCTTACCCCATCCCAAATCTAATCTACTCGGATAATTAATTGCAATTCCTTTCTCCACACCAATTTTTAATGGAATATCGTAATCTGTAAAAATTGTCTCATTATATTTTCCATTTAATTTTTTTTCTTTTCGCATTTGTTTAACCATGTTGTAAACACTAGGACTAACAGAAATACCTGCCCAATTTGGCATTGTATGATATTCTGCTGCTTCATCTATAGCTTTACCGATAATCATTTTATCACTTGAAAATATCTGACCTACACTCATACATCCTCGTAAATAGATTCCTTGTGAAATAGCCTCTAACATAACTAATGCAACATTATGTGCGGCAGCTGTTAAAACTGAACTCAGATTTTTTCCTGTATTTTTAATTATTATTGTATCTGAAAATGCAATTAGTTTATTTTGAAAATCATCATTCTCACCAGGTGATTCATAATTTTCTTTCCAACTACTTGTTAGTTCTTCCCATGATTCGACATATTTTTTGACATCTTTTACTCTATTCCATATCCCCTTAGTTCCTAATGCATCAAGAATTACAATTACGCCCGTTTCTTCTTCTACCGTCATAACTTATGAAAAATATCTATGCAAAAAAGCATTACGACAACACAGCATGTTTTCCTTCCCAAATTGGGGGGATACCATTTTTATCGACTATCAGTAAAAAGGGAAAGCCCCACTGCTAGGCAGTAAAAGTGTGATATAACCTAAATCATAACGAAAGATTGTTGAAAATAATTAGAACAAAAAATTGTTCTTAGGATTTTAGATTTTTTAAAGATTTTACTTTGAATGAATATTTTTCCTTTTAATTTTCTGTGCAACAAAATAGATTTTTTTGACAACAATAAATTGACTTAATACCTAAGTTAATGAAGATGGGCATATTCCTTGCTCAAAAGAAGATATCATGACCTGACATTGAATTACGAAAATATGTTTGCACAATAATCCATCCCCAAATGAACAAAATGGTCATAAGATCTCATAAAAGATACCATCGTATCAAATTGTGCTTTTCGAAAATTGGTATACATGTCAATATTAGAGATGGTAGTTTCGGTGTAACCTCTCCAAAACTTGTCTGTAGCATCCAAAGTTTTTTTATCTATTCCAAGATTGTCAAAGAAATGCTTTTCAGAAAGATAGCATGTTCCAAAAATATCTTCAAGTGAATGAAGATATTCATCATAAAAATTAGAGTATAGCTGTGTATAGATAGGAGTTTGGGTTTCATATTTCTTAATTATTTTTGTAGTGTTGTTCTTTAACAGATCACATACCGAAATTGAATTATTCTTTTCTGCCTTTACATCACTTTGGTAAATCTGTTTATTACTCATTGTACCCTTACCTGTCTTGGGACATGTCAACTTGACATGTGTCTATATGTGTGATCATTTTGAACAGACATATCTCTATAGGCTCAATCTTGAGAGATAAGATAATAGTAAAAATTAAGGCTGTCATCGGATTTTTCACAAAACCGATCTTAAGTCAATGTTTTTACTATGCTAACAAATCACCTAGTCGTCTCTTTTTGGATTGTAAAGTCGAGTCAATGATATAAAAAAAACTCCCCATATCAACTATTAATTCAGCTAAAAGAATTGTGAACCAAAATTGAAATGTAAACATCGTTCAACTAGATAAGAGCGATTATTTTAATTCAGTCTTTAGGATGAGAGCAAAGTTCTGCCAATACACCATGAAGAGATTTTGGATGAATAAAAGTAACTTTAGTTCCTGCCGAACCAGGCCTTATTTGACCCAAGAATTGAATTCCACACCCTTCCATTCGTTCTACTTCGCCTTCAATGTTATCAGTTTCTAATGCCATATGATGTAATCCTGGACCTTTTTTATCAAGAAATTTTTTGATGGGACTAGAATCGTTTGTTGGCTGCATTAATTCAACACGACCGTTTTCTAAATGAATAATTGCAACTTTGACTCCTTCAGTTTCTACTGTTTCAAATTCGACACTATCTACACCTAATGCCTGTTGATACACTTTGGCTGATTCCTCTACATCATTTACTGCAATTGCAATATGATCAATTTTCATCTAAAAGACCTCTCACTGTAGATATTTTATGGGTTTTATTTAATATGCAGAATGAGTTTTCCCCATCATGGAAACTACCACATATACTGTAATCAAGACGATTAATGACGCTGGCCCTACTCATACAGGCATAATCACAGAACAATGTAAAAAAGTTATATCATCACTAGAGAAGGGATACTCCTTTGAGACAAGAAAATTTGTCAAAGAAAGAACATAAAATGCAACACTATTACCCTATTGGAACTCCGCCAAATGCACTTATTTATAAAAAAGCTCAAATTTCAATCAAAGCAATGGTGAAACAGGCATTGTTTTCAATATGATGGCAATAGGGCTAATTTCTGCATTTATAATACTTGTTTCAACCAAAATATTAATTTAAGAAACACTTCCAGAGTTAATTTATAATCTGACTTGTAAAAATAAATAAATAAAATTAATGTAACTTATCATTGAGAAAAGAAAATCTCAATTAAACTGAATGTTATGTAGACTCCAAATATTGAACCAGCATTCTAGTGACAACCCACACTTCTTTTCCTTTGTCAATATGGATACATAGTGACCATGTCAGTCTTTCTGAAAGCAATTCTCCGAGAATTCTCTTTGATGCTGGAACATCTTGTAACATGTTTTGCTATGGATTTTATCGCAGAAAACAACTACTGTAATTCTCAAAAATGACAAGATATACTCAATTATTTAGAAAAAGACATAACATTAGAATTACATGAAAATTCTTGTGATTTTCTAACACAATAATAAAGAATTAGTTAATATACTAAATTCACAAGACAATAATAAGAAAAAATGGAATCTGTAAACAAAGATAGTCTTTCTGAATTGACCTTGGAAGAACTGTTTCCAGATACATTAACTGGTACAAATTGTGTCTTTGTTGATAAGGAACGAGAGGTTTGGATTGCTACAGAAATGTGTGCTCAACATTTAGAGTCTACAATAGATGCACTTGTAGTTCAAGACAATGGTAAACCCATCGGAATTGTAGGTGGGTATGACATTCTAGATCACCTGAGAAAAAACCCTACACGTGATTCTCAATACCAACATGAAACTAAGGAAATTATGTTCAAAGATGTTCCTCAAGTTAGTAAACAAACAAAATTCAAAGATTTGATGGATACATGGAAAAATAGCAGAAGGGCATTTGCTATAATTCCAAACAAATCAGGAAGTTATTCACCAATTTCTGCAAGAAAAATGCTAGAGGTTGGGAAAAGATACAAAACAGATCTCACAATATCTTCAATGCCTAAAAAGAAAATTATCACATTTCAGGGTGATGAACCATTAAGGGACATTATTGATTTAATGTTTAATAACAAAACACGAAAACTTCTATTGGGAAATTCTAATCAGTTTATTAGCGATAGGACAATTCTTGAAGGACTGTCACGAATTACAAAATTTCAAAAGGATGTTGAAAATTTCTTAGATGTTCCAATAAACAAATTTACCTTTGATCACATCAAAGTAATCACCGAAGATATTCCATTTGATAAACTTTGCACAGTGATGGATAGAATGGAACATCCTTACGTCTGTTACAAAGACATAGTTGTTAGTCCATGGGACATATGCTTGACTTTGTCATCTGAGGGCATACAGAAATCTGATGTCAAACTTGAGATGACCAAAACATGTCCACATTGTGGGAAAAATATCAATTAACATATCCTGTAAAAATTATGAAATTAACTATTGTACACAGTAAAGTTTCTAAAAAGACGTTATTTCAGACGTCGGTAGATCTCTTTGAATTCAGCAGATAGATTGTATGCAATGTTTAACACATGTGTTAATTGATTCATTGATGTCTTTCCATTACCGATTTGTCTTAGAATAGTTAGAGCTTTTTGTGGAGAAGTTGCAGAAGGGGGTTTTTGACCAGTCCATGTTTTAAAAGAGTCCCCCACATCCAAACAAAAATTCAAAACAAATTCCTTCCAGTTTTCCATTTCATTTAGTTTCTTTTTTCCTAGAAACACTTGTGATAATTCACTAAATTCATTTTTTCTATCTGTGTATAATGTTTTAAGGGCTTCATGGATTTTTTCTTCAGTATATTCTGGAGAATTTAGCATATACAATCCTTCAATACTCATGATTTTAAGCAGTCATGTGGATAATTAAACTAATTCAAAATCACCATATTTGATTCTTTAACAGTATAATTTTAAAAATCTTTTAACTTATCGTTAATTCATAATTTTATAGTGGATTATGTTGAAATTGAAATTATTGCAATTACAATTCTAATAGGATTCTAAACTCTTTTTTTCGTATCTTAGTTAATTTAGTCCTTCCTAATGGATATGCAAATTCACACCATTACGATACTATACATGATCTGTCTAATAGAGTAATCACTTTCCTAGATTTTCTTTTATCGTTTCTTAGATTCCAAACTATCAATGCGCTTATATGCTCAAACAACTATTTTGTGATTAAAATGACTTTAAAATAGTCACTCGTTAAAAGAAACAGTCAATATTTCACATGTTAAATTATAGTTCAAATATAATACTAGAGACATACATCTAAAAATTTAGAAAAAGAATTGGCTACAGATTATAATTTATAATTAAAACAAAATCAAAAAAGAGTCTAATTAAAAGACCTCACCAACTTATAGTATTAATGGATTTATTTTATTTTAAAATATAAAAAATAATCAAAATTTTAGTTCATGACTAGATCATTGTACAGGTTTTATTAAGAGCGGAGCAGTATCATTACTCCAAGATGAATGAATTAAAAGTAAAAAAAGATTTTACAGGTATTTACACGCAAGATTCTCCATATAGATATCTAAAGGAAATGGATAGATTGGAATATTCTATATCAGATTCTACAAAACCGTTGTACAACTCCATCATAGAACAACTTGAAGAGACGTTATCTAGACCCATTAATGTATTAGATTTAGGAAGTTCATACGGTATCAACTCATCATTAATGAAATATAATTTAACAATGTCAGAATTGAGTAATTTCTTTTTAAATGGAACTGAACCTACAAAAAAAGAGACTAAACAATTCTACGAGGAATGCACAAGTAATGACAACATGAATTTCTATCAAATAGATATTTCAGAAGAGGCTCTAAAATTCTCCGAAGAGATGGATTTGTGTGAAAGAGGCATAAATGTTGATCTTGAAGCTGAAAAATTAAATTTATTAGAATCATTACCGAAAATAGATGTGGTGATTGCAACTGGTTGTGTTGGCTATATTGGACACAACGCATTTTCAAATCTACTAAAAGTAATTAAAAATAGACAATCTAATTCAATCGAATCTGAAACAGAGTATGTCGCTCCAATCTTTGCATTCTCTGTTCTTAGAATGTTTGATATGGAGGACATTGAAGAAGTTTTTGAAATGTATGATTATTCTATTGTAAAAAGCGACATAAAACCAATACGTCAAAGAAATTTTTCTGATCCTAAAGAAAAAGAACAGACTATTTCTCTATTACACGACATGGGAATTAATACTAAAAAATATGAAGACGATGGTAATTTCTACGCCGACTTTTATATTGCAAAATCCAAAAATTAGTTCAGTACAGTTTTGAAAATAAATTCATGAAAGGTCTAATTAAAAGACCTCTTTTGGGCGATATTCACCAAATACTTCTCTGAATGTATTACTAATTTCGCCAGTAGTAGCAAATGCTTTAGCAGCAGTAATTATGTAAGGCATCAGATTTTCATCAGTATCAGCAGCATTTTTCATTGCAGAAAGTGCTTTTTCCCATTTGTTTTTGTCTCTTGATTCACGTAATTTTTTGAGTGCCTTTTTCTGTTGAATTTCAACATCACCACCAATACGAAGTAATTCTGGTTGTTTTTCTTCTTCAGAATACTTGTTCATGCCAACGATAACTCGTTTACCATCATCGATTTCTTTCTTTAAACGATATGCATTAGCTCTGATTTCAGATTGGAAGAATCCTTTCTCAATTGCTTTAACAGAACCACCCATTTTTTGTATTTTTTTAAGATATTTCCATACACCGTCTTCAATTTGGTCACATAATTCTTCAAGATAGTAGGAACCTGCCAAAGGATCTGCTGTTTTTGTAATTCCACTTTCATGCGCAACAATTTGTTGTGTTCTAAGAGCAATTTTTGCAGACTCTTGAGTAGGAAGCGCCAATGCCTCATCTCTAGAGTTTGTGTGAAGTGATTGAGTACCACCTGCAACAGCTGCCATTGTTTGAATGGCAACTCGAACGATGTTGTTATCAGGCTGTTGTGCAGTTAATGATTCACCACTAGTTTGAGTGTGGAACTTAAGCTGCAGTGAGCGAGGATTTTTTGCATGGAACATTTCTTTTAAAATTTTTGCATAAACTTTTCTTGCGACCCTAAACTTTGCAACCTCCTCAAAGAATTCAATGGTACAACAAAAGAAGAATGAAAGACGTGGGGCAAAGTCATCTATTTTCAAACCCTTATCCAAACAAGTCTGAATATATGCAATAGCATTTGCCAGTGTAAATGCAACTTCTTGTGTTGCAGTACATCCTGCTTCTCTCATATGATATCCTGAAATTGATACAGGATACCATGAAGGGACTTTTTCTGCACAATAGCCAATCATATCACCAATTAATCGCATTGAGGGTTGAGGAGGATAAATGTAGGTATTTCTTGCAATGTATTCTTTTAGAATATCATTTTGAGTGGTTCCACGAAGTTCATGACTTTTGAACCCTTGAGCTTCTCCAACTGCAATGTAGTATGCTAGTAATGTTGATGCAGTGGAATTAATTGTCATTGAAGAACTAACTTTCCCAAGAGGAATTCCATCAAATGCTGTCATCATATCTTTAATGGATGTAATTGATACGCCGACTTTTCCCACTTCACCTTCAGCTTGAGGAGAATCAGAATCATAACCAATTTGAGTTGGCAGATCAAAAGCCATACTAAGGCCAGTTTGTCCTTTTTCAAGCATGAATTTGAATCGTTCATTTGTAAGTTTAGCATCACCGAATCCAGAATACTGTCTCATAGTCCAAAATCGTTCACGGAACATTTCAGGATGAATACCTCTTGTGAAAGGATATTTTCCTGCATCCTCAACAGGTCTCTTTTTAGGGGATTTTTGATAAATCCGTTGTACAGGAAAAGAAGAATCTGTGAAAATTTTCTTTTCAGGACTTTTTGATTTTGTTGGTTTTTTTGCGGCCAAATTATCACTTTAACAAAGATTTTGTAATTTTATCTCCTGCATAAAATGGGTCGATATTTTTTGTTTGTAATTTTTTAAGATATTTTGAGAATGATTTATCAGAATCCAGCATATGATCCATCTTTTCTTTGATGTTATTTAAAACAATATCCTTTAGTTCGGCTTCAAGTCGTTTTTGATCTTTTTCCTTCTTGAATTTCTTTTTAGATATCATCATCTCTTTGAGGGTCTTTGCAAATAATGCAATTCCAGAATTCTTTTTGACAGATGTTTTAAGGATTGTAGGATTTCTCACTGAATCTCCAATAAAGTCCCTTACTGCATCAAATAATTGATTTGTTCCAGCAAGATCACTTTTGTTTACAAGATAGATATCTCCAATTTCAGTTAAGCCAGCTTTGATAGTTTGGATACTATCACCAGTATTTGGATTAAAAACTACAACTGTAATATCTGCAATATTAGAAATCTCAACTTCTGTTTGTCCTGCACCAACACTTTCAATTATTATTGGATTGAATCCAGCATATTCTAAAATTCTAATACTATTTCGTAATGAACGAGAAACCGCACCTGTAGCACCCCGTGACGCAATACTTCGGATATAAGTTCCAGAATCTGTTGATTCAGTCATTCTAACTCTGTCACCAAGTATAGCACCACCAGTGACGTGACTAGTGGGATCAATAGCAAGAACTGCAGGTTTTGTGCCTAATTTTTTCATCTCGACGGATGTTTTGTTAATCAAGGAACTTTTTCCAGCACCGGCAGGACCTGTGATTCCAATAATAATTGAATCGCCAGTATCTTTGAAAATTTTCTTTATGATTTTTTTTGCTTCCTTTTGATCATTTTCCATAATGGTAATTGCCTTAGCAATGGCCCCACGTTTTCCTTTTTTTAAATCTGCAAGCAATTCCATTACACAGATAGATTTCAGAGGTGCAATAAAATCTTGTGTAAATTTATTTTTTTAACAGATAATAGGCATGTTTTGTATTTGTTGTCAATTACTGATCTATGCTGCCAACGCAATTATTTTTGAATCAGGCAATAATTCTAGTACGAATTGATTAATAATTAAAGTATACTTTGCATATTAAAAATAAAGATTGGTCAAAGATAGTAAACATGCTAATAATATCACAAGGAATTATAGTTCTACTGCATGATCCCAGCTTTTTCTTAACTTTTTGTTGTCTTTGGCAAATATCCAAGTCCAGGAACCATCATCATTATCTAAAATTTTTCCAAGGGATTTCAGATATTTTAGAATAACAGTAAGTACGGGCATCTTCATGCTTCCACCTAGTGCTCGGGATAACTGACTTTTAGAATCAAACTCGCCATGTTTTTGGAATAGTTCTTCTATTTTTAAAACACTTTTTAGTGTAGGATTATAGTCATCCAAGTCTTTTTTAAAATTAACATCAATAGTATAATGTCTGACAGTTGTTTTAGATACAGAATTTGTTTCGGGAGTAGTGTTTTTTGAAAAAGTAATTTTACCTGATTTTGTCTCTACAGACATCATTCTACCATATACTACAAAGTATATAACTTATACGTACTGGACTTATATGTACTAGCAATTACGCAGATTTTTTCTTGTAATAACCAAATCGTTTGTTGTATGAATCATGATTCATCAATTCAAGTAACAAAATACTAAGTTCACCCTTTACCTCAAATTCAATAATAGAATAGATTAATCGCCATCTGTTTGGAAGAGCATATCTGTAAAGAATCGAAATATTGTGTTTTGTGACATAATATTTTGGAATCTGTTTTTTCTTAACATGTTCACCAATTATTTTGTCTTGTTTTAGGTCAGCAATTGCTTGATTTATAGCAGTCTTAATTGGGCCATCAGATAATTTATCAAACACATCTACAAAATTATCTTGGACCGCCCTTAATTTCACAATAGATACCAGTTAACAGCAGTATAAAAAATCAGAGTTGGAATTAATTACAATCCAAGTCAATTGGCAATATCACAATTACCTAGATATAATATTAGAACATGATAAGCAAAAGAATCGATGAATGATCCATGTAAATCATGTGGAGAAAAAATAGAGTTTTTAGAATTTACAGAAGAGATAACATGTGAGAATGGTCATAAAATCCACAAATACAAAAAAGGAGATATTAGAGACACAGTAAGTGCGATATTAATTCAAAAATATAAGATCTACAATAGACATAAACACATTAATTTTAAAAACTTTGGACTTTCTTTCATAATCATAATTTTTTCTTCAATAATTGCATTAAATGATCTTGACACTACATCAAATATCATTTTTTTAGTAGGGATAATATTGTCAAGTTTACTCATGCCAATAAAGAACAACATAGTAAGCTATGAGTCATCAGACCCAAATATTGAGAAAGGCATAGTATTTGAGTAGAAAATCTTGTCTCTGATCTAAGGTCTAGAATAGATTACAGGAGGTGCAGGGTCATCAAGAAAATGAATCTCAGTTTTTAGTTGTACATGTCCCAATTCTTCATGATCAATTTCCAATACAATTGGATGAATTGCCCATCCATATTTTGGCATATTTGGAAATGGTACAATTTCAATAAATTGAGAATCAGAAAACGTTTTTTGAAAAGATTGCTCCATTCCAAGAATTTCCATTACAACAGAATTTGTTTTTTCAGATTTATCATAGTAGGAAATCTCCACATGTCCAGTATCATAGTATACTGCATCCACCTGAAATGTTTGACGTAGTTCATCTTTGTCGTCTGTTCCACCACCAATCAGGAAAACTATTGCTAAAATCGTAAAGATTCCAAGAAAAATTGGAGGGGCAAGTTTTCTAGCCATCTTTGAATTCTTGTCTCATTCGTCTAAGGAGTTTCGAGTTGATTCTAATTCTTTCCAGTGTTTGTGTTTGAGTCCTCTCAGTTCCAGGCGTAGGATTTTTTGTGAAGAATGCTTTGATTTCTTTTTCCATAGAGTCATCTGCCACAGAAGAGATACTGGCCACAATTCTATTAAACAAAGGATTTCCATGTCCCACTTTTTTGTTTAATTTTTTCCAATTTTTCTTCAACCAGGGCCACAGAACCTTATCACCGTATGGATTTGCGGCAACTTTCATAATTGGTAATTGCATATTTTGTGAACGAACACTTGGAGTTTGAGAAAAGTCAAGTGATCTGAGTAAGAGTTTTTTGTCTTTGAATCCACACATGGCACCAAGGAATCGAAGTTTTTCTTCCATGGTTTTTGCATTCTTGTATAGTTTTGTTAATTCTACATGAGTTTTTGAATTTCCATTCCATGCAGCAATAGAGCAAATTGGTTCTACTAAATCAGGGGAGATAGAACCAGGAGATTTTAGGAATTTTTTGTATCTCCTAAGAGCGTCATCTGTAACCTCATCATCATTCATTTTTCCCAATGCAGAAATTACAAAAGAACGTAAGAGCACATCAGTGTGTTTGTCTGATTTTTTTGGTTCCCATCCTAAATTAAATAAAATTTTTCTAAAATAGTTTACAGCATAACTTCTAATCTCTTCTGCGAATTTTTCATCAAATGCTCTGAAATACAAAGAAGTCAGATTGTGTGCAACGTTGACTGATGCAAGATAACTATCTTCATCAAAGTAAGCATCAGAAAAGTCCAGATAATTTCGGACTTGTTCATCACCTGAAACACAAAGGGAGAACAAATCATTTTGAATTGCCCATCTATCAATTGCAGGTATGCGCTTTTCATCTACTAACATTTTCAAATCAAGAAGAATTCCTTCATCGTATTTTACACGATAGAAACCTTTTCGTCCATAGTTAGCAACAAAGCCCACTGTATTTTTAGGCAATTTTATAGACATTGATTTTTTTGTAAAGAGTTTTTTAGAAATTTCATCATCTAATCCTAAAGATAACGGAATAGACCACAAGCCCTTGCTGAATTTTTTATCAGATTCAAGCAAGCATCTTTTCTGTTTTAGTTTGAGTATATTTCCATCTTGATTAACTTCAATTAATGGAAATCCAGGCTGTTTTAGCCACGTATTAACCATTGAAGAAACAGGCATTCCAGATGCTTTTCCAATTGCATTCCACAAATCTTGTCCTTCAGCGTTTTTGTATTTGAAATCAGACAGATATTTTTTGAGACCTTTTTGGAAATTTGGTTCCCCAACATAATACTCAAGCATTCGCAGAATACAGCCGCCTTTATCATAAGAAATCGCATCAAAGATTTCTCGAATTTCAGCAGGAGAGTTTACTGTAACATCAATTGGATGTGTTGTTTTTAGTGAATCAAGACCCATTGCAACATTCATTGCATCCTCAATGAATTGATCCCACAAATCCCATTCAGGATAAAATTTGTCTACAAACTTTGTAGCCATAAATGTTGCAAAGCTTTCATTTAGCCACAAATCATTCCACCATTTCATAGTAACTAAATTTCCAAACCATTGATGAGCAATCTCATGTGAGATTACTTCTGCAATGAATTGTTTTGTTCTAGTTGAAGATGTTTTAGGATCATAAAGCAGGATTGTCTCTCTGAATGTAATTGCACCCCAGTTTTCCATTGCGCCTGCTGCAAAGTCAGGTACGGCAATTAAATCAAGTTTAGGTAAAGGATATTTTATTCCAAAATATTTTTCATAAGATATTAGAAGTTTTTTTCCTAGTTTTAAGGAAAATTTCCCTTTTGATTTGTTTCCCTTTGTTGTGACAACTCTAATCTGAGTCTTGCCAATTTTACCTGTAAGATACTCAAATTCCCCAACACCAAGATAGATCAAATATGTTGAAACAATCGGTGTCTTTCCAAAATTGTAAATTGTTTTACTGCCAATTTTTTTCTTTGATTTAACGGGCATGTTAGATATTGCTGAAAATTTATTGTCGGCAATTATTGAAATTTCAAATGTGGCCTTTGCTTCAGGTTCATCCCAGCACGGAAATGCACGTCTAGCGTCTGCTGCTTCAAATTGTGTTGTAGCAAGATATTTTGTTTTGCCACTTTGTTGGTACTGGCTTCTATAAAATCCAAGAAGTCTATCATTTAAAATTCCTTGAAATTCAATGTTGATGACAACTTTACCTTTGATTTTTTCACCTAATTTGATTTGTAATTCTTCTTTTTTCTCATTTAATACTGGAGTTGATTTGATAAGATTTCCTCTAAATTTTACATTGCACGATGTAATTCTTATCTCAGCACAATTCATGGAAATTGTACTTGTCGACTTTTTACAATTAACAGTAATTGATTCAGTTCCAGAAAATGTGAATTTTTTAAGATCAGGCTCAAAAGTTAATGCATAGTTAATTGGAATAACGTCCACGACTGAGATACTTTACTTAGGCTTTAAGTAGATTTTCCATCTTCGATTTTCAGAGATCATGTCCATGGATCAGATCTCTCATCCCAGGAAACTGCATTGAATTCATTTTCAGATAGTGAAACACTATCACGAATGCCCAAAAGCAGACATTCATCTGAGCAATGAGTTAGCTCTGAAATTTTCATGAATTTTCCACAGTTTTCACAGTATTGGCCCATTTCTCAATTCACTAATGCTTTTGCACTATTTCCATTAGGGTTTTAAGAGTAGAATCAGACTATAAAATAATCCACAATTATCATTTCTGAGAACAAATGCTCTAAGAGTAATAGATCCAACTTATATGATATCTAACTTTGATTTTGTTAATTGGATTCAAAAACAATAAAATCACAGCAGCATCCACCAAAAAAAGAAAAAACACGCAGTGTGACTTATCGTTTACCAGTAAAATTAGTTGAAGAAATAGAGACCGAAGCTAGTAATCACAACATATCACACAATGTTATGGCAAGACAAATTTTAGAAAAATACATTCGATGGGACAGATATACAGAAAAAATAGGCATCATTCCAGTACCAAAAAAAATTCTAGATATCTTCGGAGTGGAAATGAATTCACAAGACATCAATGAAATCATCAATGTGATAAAGCCAATAATTAAAGACACAGTGTTATTTATCAAAGGAGAGTATGATTTGAAAAGATGTATTGAGACATTAGAAGATTATATGCGAGCATCAGGAATGAAATCAGATCACAGAGTAGAAGGAACAATACATCATTTTGTTATTCAACATGAGCTTGGAAGTAATTGGTCAATTTTTACAGAACAATTACTGCAAGAAATATTCCATGAATTCTTACCTGATACAAAAATGAAATCTCAAACAACTGAATCAACTGTTGTCGCATCAATTGTATTAGGTGAAGATTTTAGTGAACATGATTATTAAAAAATTAGAAAAAGATTAATTTTTGTTAAAAACCACATCAACAGCAAGTTTTCCATCACAGAATTGGGTATTGACTTCTTTAATTTTGCTCTTATACAAAAAGAGTCGTTTACCTTCATCAGTGATTATTCCAGAAGTGCGAATCATGTGAGAGTCATGAAGTTGTTGAATTCGTCTATACACAGTACTCAGCGGAATATCTTTTTCACGAGATATCTCAATTGCAGATTTTGGAGCACCCATTATTGATTCGAGAATAAATCTACAATACTTGTCAGAAAGGATTTCAAGAAAAACTTCTTTTCTTTCTGGCTCTTCAATTTTTAATTGGTTCAAGATTTGCATATTGTCTTTAGGTAATTTTTAGATATAATTAGTGAGTAGACAGTTCTGTGCAGTGCAAGACAAACTTTATGGAAATATGAGAATAATAAATTAAAGTTCAGATTTTGTAGTTTGATCTGCTTTTAATCCCTTGTATCGATTTCTGATTGTAACCTCTGTGACGCCTGCAGCTTCTGCAAGGTCTCGTTGAGTGATTGCGACTCCGTTATGAACACATGACAGGTATAATGCAGTTGCTGCAAGTCCCATAGGATCTTTTCCTGCTGATTCCTTTCGCTCTTGTGCATCTTTAAGCACCTTAACTGCATAACGTTTTGTTTTCTCAGAAATATCCAGTTTGCTTGAAATTCTTGCAATACACTGAATTGAATCTACAACAGGCATTTTTAATTCCAATTCATGATGGAGTAATCTATAGCATCTTGCGATATCTTTTCGCTTTACATTTGCAGCATCTGCAATATCTTTTAGAGTTCTAGGAGTTTCAGTATCTCTGCATGCAGCATATAGTGATGCTGCAATCATTGCAGCAATTGATCTTCCACGTACTAGTTTTTTCTCCAATGCTTTTCTGTAAATGTATGATGCTTTTTCAAGAACATTTGCAGGAATTGCAACCTTGTCTTTTAATTTATTTAAATCACTTAGTGCTTGTCGGAGATTTCTATCAATTGGCTCATGAACTTGGCTCCTACTATCCCAAGTTCTGAGTCTCTCAATTGTACTTTTCATAGATGTAGAAAGTGGTTTTCCAGACGCATCCTTGTTTATTGGATTGATCACAGTGGATAACCCCATATCATGAATCATCAGCGATGATGGAGCACCAGTTCTAGCAGGATCTGTGCCGCCCTCTTTTGAAAATGATCTCCACTCAGGCCCTGAATCTTGTAATGTCTCAGAAATCACAAAACCGCATTTACCACAAAATCTTTCTCCAGTTGTATCATCAGTAAGTAAAGAATTTTTTCCGCAACGCAAACAAAGAGAATTTTGATTTGTCGTAACCATGTAGGATAACCTTATGCTTCTGCCCTTTTTAGGGAAATCTCAATTGATGAAACGTCTCTGTTTCTGCCATCTTGAGATACTAGTGATTCTGAGCCAATTTTAACATCGCCAATAACAAATGCAGGTTTTGTTTTCTGCAACACTATTTGAGCTACATCCACTGCGTGTGCAATAGTCATCCCTCTGGCTTTAATTGTGACTATTGGCATAGTAGCTAGTTGGATGATTGCTGATGTGACATAGGTCATCAATGGTTTTTTTCCAATGAAAATCGTATCTTTAGAATTGTTTGACATATTGCATTCGTATTGGCGCATAATTTAAACTGAGTATATGCAACTAGTCGCAAATTCTCTCAAAAAAAAGAAAAAAAGATTTTTGATTACTTGGAAATAATTTAGTTCAAAATTAATTAAACGAAACTAGTCTAAATTCATCAATTACGATGTTTTGGTAAACATTCTCGGCAATAGACTGGTCTGTCCGCTTTTGGTTCAAAAGGAACTTCAGATTCTTTGCCGCAGTCAGAACATGTACATTTGTACATTTTTCTATCTTCGGACATAATTAACTTGAATTTCTCAACTATAAGAACGGTAGGTAATTTAGAAAAAATCACAAAATATTGAAATTGTTAGAATTTATGCAATAACAGTAATTTCAGGACTAGGCATTCCACCATAGCCTGGATCAATTTTTTGCTTAGGATTCAGTGTTGTATCATGATGACATGCTTTGTTACAAACAGGACAGAATTTTCTATCAAGTACAATGCACTGACAAATATGATTTTTCACATATGCTTGAGCGGCATTATTCCATTCTCCCGTCCCATTACAGTACACACAAGTATTTGGACCAGAGGCGCCAATTCCTTTACAAAAATCACATATGTCTTCGGTCATACCTATTATTTCTGACATAGCCTAATTTTTGAATCAATATATTTGAAGAGATTAGAGCATAGCACCTAAAAAACAGATTGACGAAAATCAAATAAACCCTTTAAAACACACAAAACATAGAATTAATTATGAAGCAAAAGACCGCATCACGAAGTATCAAAATCTTGGTTGCCAAGTTAGGTCTTGACGGTCATGATAGAGGAGCACTAGTACTTTGCAGAGCGTTCAGGGATGCAGGCATGGAAGTAATCTATTCAGGTCTTTTTGCAACCCCAGAAAGAATTGCACAGATTGCAGAAGATGAAGATGTAGATGCTGTTGCAATGAGTTTGCTAAATGGTGCACATGGAACTCTTTTTCCAAGAGTAGTAAAGGCATTAAAAAAGAAAGGCATCAATGATGTCCTCATCGTTGGTGGAGGAGTAATTCCAGACATAGACCACAAAGATTTGATTAAATCTGGAGTAGATCATGTGTTTGGTCCAGGCACACCATTGCCAACAATTATCAGCCACATTACAACTGGTGTATCCAAATTAAGAAAAATATAAGAAAAAAGATTATTCTGTGGAATCAGGCCACATCATTTTACGCATGTCTTTACCAACTTTTTCAATTTGGTGTTCGTCATATTGTTTCATGTATTTGTCAAATGCATCTTTGCCGTTTTTCTGATATTCAGAAATCCACTCGCTGTTGAACGTACCATCTTGAATCATGGTAAGAACTTTTTTCATGTTTTCTTTATTTGCAGAATCCATCACCATTGGCCCACGTGTTAGACCACCATATCTTGCGGTTTCACTTACACGTCTCCACATACCATTAATTCCATATCTCTGAATCATATCTACGATGAGTTTGAGCTCATGTAAAACTTCAAAATATGCAATTTCAGGTTGATATCCTGCTTCAACAAGAGTCTCAAATGCATTTGTCACCATAGAAGCTGCACCACCACAAAGGTCTGCTTGTTCACCAAACCAATCAGTTTCTACTTCTTCTTTGAAAGTAGTTTTGATCAATCCAGCTCTTGCACTTCCGATTGCTTTTGCAATTCCCAATGTTCTATCCCAAGATTTTCCTGTAAAATCTTGTTCAACTGCAACAATTGCAGGAGTTCCAAAATTGTCAAGATATGTTTCTCTAACTTTAGAACCTGGTCCTTTTGGGGCCACCATAATCAGGTCAACATTACTTGGAGCTTCAATCCATTTCCAATAGATTGCAGCTGCATGAGAAAATGACAATGCTTTTCCTTCAGAAAGATTCGGTCCGATTTCATCCTTGTATACTTGACCTTGAATCATGTCAGGAATCAAAATGTGTATAATGTCTCCTTGTTTTGTTGCATCTGCAACAGACATTACTTTGTGACCATCAGCTTCTGCCTTTTTCCAGCTATTACCACCTTCTTTGAGACCAATTATTACATTCAGACCAGAGTCTTTCATGTTGTTAGCCTGTGCGTCACCTTGGATTCCATAACCGATTACAGATACTGTTTGATCTTTAATAGGATCAAGGCTGATATCGTTATCCTTCCATGTTTTTGCCATGATTTTTTCAAGAATGCTGCAAATATTAACTAAATCAAATCATAGTATTATTATATCAAAATTATAACAATTACCGATTTTTCTTCGAATTACAAATTATGTGGATATTTTGATTCGAGAGTACGCGCTAGTACTAACTCTTGAGTAATGTTCAATATCTCAATAGGCGTAAAATGAAAATATTACACTTTCAAATCATGTTTAGAAAACAATAGCTAGTCTTAAATAACGAAATTATGAATTTGGATTGTTATGGTTGAAACTACCCGACAGGTAGAAATGTCAGAAAACAGAATTCAATTTTTAGAGGAAATCCAAGAGATAATCGATCAAGACAAAGATCTCTACGAGGCTTTTGCCAAAGAAAAATTTGAGTGATTATTTTTTAACAACCTTTTTCATTAGATAAGTTTCAATGTCAGGATAAATCGAAGGATCACCTTCAGGTTTGTATGTAGTATCTTCTAATAGTTTGAAATATTCTTGTTTTTCCCTCTTGTTTGCAAACTTTAAATCAAATCCATTTTTCTGTAAAAAATATTTAGTAACTGCTGTAGCGGTTGCTTTATTACCATTTTTGAAAGATTGACCCCATACTAAACCTGATAGCAAGATAGATGCTTTTTTTATTATACGAATACGAGGATCAGGAATTGGATTAAACTCGTTAACATGTCTAAATGTACCATAAAATACTTCAATATCATCTAACCCAAAAGATTCACCCCTTTGTTCAACTATTAATTTATTCAATGCTACAATGTTTTCAATTACATTTCCAGTGAACATATCAGACATGCAAAAATTATGATTAATGGATTAAGTTAAACTTTATGCGTTATTAATTGTGAAAAGATCAAGATGATGGATAATTTTGATCAAAAATTAAATTAGTATAGGTTTGAAACACTAGGAATTTTATTGTAGATTATCTTTTCCTCTAAATCTTTCTTTTAATTTAGAATTTTTTTCTTGGTTTTATCAGTATCCCTCTAAAATGATAACTATCCTTCCTTCTTCTTTGCTATTTTATCTTCAAAACTTCGCCTAGTTGTTGCTTGCAATAATCTAGGATTCATAGGATAACTTTTCGTAGATTGTTATAAAACTATATTTTGGCAGTTTCAGCAAATATTAACTATGAAATTTAGATTTCAATTATTTTATTACAAGAACGGCATTTTACAGTGACTTTTTTGCCGGCAAGCCTGACAAATCTCTTAGAACCGCATTTAGGACAAACAGGGCAAGCTCGGATAGATTTCATTAGTGCTCAGTAGGATTTGTATCGGATTTAGAAATTACTGCAAGCCTATTTTTTGCATTAATTTTTGTCAGCAATTCATAAACGGCATTGGGAACACAGTCCTTCCAGTTTTCATCAGAGACAATCATTGAGCGGATTTTAGTTGCATTGAATTGAGTTCTGTCTAAAAACACAGGAGTAACAACATCAATGCCAGAATCTCCTAATAACATTGAAACATAAGTGTTCCCGCTATACACTTTAGCAAAATTTGGTAATGCAGATTTTAGATATGATGCCCATGTAGCAACATTGAATTGGTTTTCTATAGATATGACAAAACATCGTGTAAGATCAAGTGAGGATTCCTTTAGAGAATTATGAATCATTTCGATTCGTTCACCTGCTGTAAAAGGATCTTTTTTCAAATAATTAAACTGAGAACTAGTAATTGCAATAATTACCTCATCACACTCATTGAGAATTTGTTTTGCCAAATCCAAATGTCCTAAATGAAAAGGCTGAAACCTTCCCATCATCAATCCTCGCATAATTAATGATTAATTTTGATTTAATTAAATTAGTCTATTGAATTGGACCGCTTCCAAGAATTCTAATTGTGGAAGACTCTGGTTTTAGAATTACAGCAATTTGACCTTTTTTGCATACAATTGGTTTTTCAAATGTTAGTTTCAGAGGAGAGATGGATGTGAATTTTGCAGCCTTTATTTGCAGTCCAACATTAACCAAACAACCCTGATTTTCTGCAATTTCGTTTTTGTAAAAGGGGCTTTTTTGAAAATCAAGTTCAATCTCTGTTTTTACATCGACGACGCCTTCTTTAGAAATTACATCACCTCGTCCTACATCATCAGGCTTTGCACCCTTTACTGCAAGTCCAACTCTTGCAGGACAAACAGATTCTTCAACAGGATCATCGTGCATTTGTATTGATTTTATCAGCACATCAATTCCTGCAGGGTACAGTTTCAAGTTATCATATTGTTTTATTTTCCCATGTGTTACTTTACCCAAAATTACAGTTCCAACGCCCTTTACATCAAAACAATGATCAATTACCATCTCAGAAGGATCATCATTTGACAAAGGCTCTAGTTTATCCATTTCTTCTTTAATTTTATCATGTTCAACTTTTGTATAATTTTCTACAACAGTACCTTTGATCATTGCATCTAACTTTGATTCATCAACATCAAACGTATGCGATAGAATACCTTTTTCTTTTTTTAGGGAGTCCAATGCAATGATTTGCTCCCCAGTAAATTTATCTAATTTATCCACTAAAAGTATGACATATTCTGCCAAATTGATTGCTTGAAATAGTGGCTGAATTTTTTCTGGAAATCCACTTGGAGTAACCCAAGTTTTAATTACATCAGACTCTTTTCGGTCATAAAGTGAAAGATCAGTTACGGTTCCTTTTTTCCCAAATCCAGATGCAATATCTTGCTTGCCTAAAACAACAAAGTTTACAGATAATACCATTAGTTTTGAATAAAAAATTTGGGTTAATGTAGGTTATTGTAATGCTTATACGATATGAGCAGTTCACACAAAATATGAAATTAGGAATTAAGATTGTAATATTTGGAATTATAGCAATTCTTGCCCAAGCGCTGGGTGCTTTACTATTGTGAGAAAAGCATTTTATTTTCACAGAATATAGTGCCTAAAAAATCAAAAAACAGGTATTTTGGAATAAATTCACAAAATAAATGGTTATTATAGGAAACAAAGTAATCAATAGTGGTCATATTTTTGGTTTTAGAAATTATCAATGCAGATAGTGTCTGCAGACGTTGTGGACAAAAATCCATGTTGACAGACAATGTCACAGGTGAAAGATTTTGTTCCAAATGCGGTTTTGTGATTTCTGAGACATTACAAGATTCAGGGCCTGAGTGGAGATCATTTTCAAAAGATGGCGGTACAGATCCTACAAGAACTGGTGCTCCAACATCACTTGCTATGCACGATAGAGGACTTGCTACAATTATCAGCCCTATGAATAAAGATGCGTCTGGAAAACCACTTTCTGCATCTATGAAAAGCACAATTGAGAGACTCAGAACTTGGGATAGCAGGAGCAAAGTAAATGCATCATCAGATAAAAATCTCCGACAAGCACTAAGTCAGTTATCAACACTAAAAGACAAATTATCACTTTCAGATTCTGTAATTGAAAAAGCATCATACATTTACAGAAAAGCATTGGAGAAAGGTCTAGTAAGAGGTCGCTCCATTTCGGCACTAATTGCTGCGGCACTCTATGCGGCATGCAGAGATACTGAAACTCCTAGAACTCTAAAAGATGTTGCAGATGCCGGAAACATAAAGAAAAAAGACATTTCACGATGTTATCGAATTTTACATCAAGAATTAGAGCTAAAAATGCCAGTAGTCAATCCGATTCAGTGTATTGCAAGAATTTCAAGCAAACTGGATATTTCTGAGAAAACAAAACGCTATGCTGCCAAAGTTCTTCAAATTGCTCAAGAGCATGAGGAATCTGCAGGAAAAGATCCTATGGGGTTAGCAGCTGCCGCATTGTACCTCTCATGTGTAAAAAATGGGGAGGATAGAACACAAAGAGACATTGCAGAAGCCTCAAATGTGACAGAAGTGACCATTAGAAATAGATACAAAGGCCTCAGATTAGACCAAGATACGGAGATATAGTCAAGAAATAACGAAAAAGACATGACAGAAACCAAACCAGTGATAGCAATAGTTAACGTAGTAGCATCTGCAACAATTGAGCAGAAATTAGATCTTGTAGATATAACAAAAAAGTTTCCAGATGTAGAGTATCATCCAGAACAATTCCCAGGAGCTGTTTTCAGACTTAAAACCCCGCGAACTGCAACACTGCTTTTTGGCTCAGGAAAAATGGTATGCACAGGTGCCAAATCTGAAGAGATGGCAATTAAAGCAGTGAACATTGTTGTTCAAAATCTAAGAAAGGGAAAAATCAAAATTAAAAATGAACCCATAGTTACAATTCAAAATATCGTCTCATCAATTAATCTGGGAGGCAAAGTAAACTTGGAACAAGCAGCTAGAACTCTTCCAAGAAGTATGTATGAACCAGAACAATTCCCAGGATTAATTCACAGAATGCTTGATCCAAAAACAGTAATTCTAATTTTTGCCTCAGGTAAGCTTGTATGTGTTGGTGCAAGAATTGAAAAAGACATCCATCGCTCAGTCAATCAGATTCATAGCTTACTTGAAGAGAAAAATTTAATGGTTTATGACTAAACTAAAAAACAGGTAAACAAAAAGATTGTAAATTTTATTGTAAATAATTGATTTTATTTTTTAAAACAATCACAACCACAATCATACATTCCAGCTTTTCCCATGCACTGATCATGATGATTATTGTAGCATTTATTGCAAGTAAGCATTATGCTGAAACCTTTTTTTTGTGAGTTTTTTCATGGATTAACACTTTAGAAAAGGTGTCAGAATTTCCTTCCCAATGAAAATTACAAATTCTACATTGATATTTCATTTTATTTCATTATCCCTCTTTCTTTTTTTCAGATTCTTTGAATGCATCTACATCATCTGAAACTTTGGCCTTTGTAGAACCAAATTTCAATTTTCCAATTATTTTTTTGAACATACTCTAATTAGTTTATCCTAGATATATACCGGCTTAATTTCTGAGTTTTATGCCTAATTCCCCTATAGATTTTCTATGAATTCAGACATATAGAAGCATATCACTAATAATTACCCACATAGATGATTCAAATACACAAAATTGAATTTTTTGTGTTCTAACACGGATACTCGAAAAGATCATCGGCATCATCGTATTCTTCATCCAGAATATGCAAATGATACAAAATGGATTTATTATTTTGAGCACAAGATGTGCCGGATTTCATAATGAGTTATGAATGTCATTTTTCTATAAAAGAGTAACGTACGAATCATACTACACCAGGATGTTTGCAAAATTACGGAAATGAATTCAGCACTACAGCGTAACTTGCAAACCTATGATTTTTTGGTTTTACCAATTTTTGATGATACTTACTAATTGGTTTTCCACTTGCACCATTAAGACCCAATGGACCTTTAACATATTTTTCATTATCTGCCCAACCAAGTACTTTATCTGAAGGTGCATAGTAGTTTACAATTTTTTTGTTTACAATGCTTTGAAGAATTTTACCGTATTTTTTAGAAGGCACATCTTCAGTAATAGATGCACCAAAAAAGTAAACACCTTCAATTAATCCAATATTTTGTTTCTTTTTTGAAAGATATTCCAACGTACTCAATATTACCTGAGAACCTAAAGAGTGACCCATCAACCTAATCTTTGTGTTTGGACTTGATTGCTTAAAGTCCTGAATAAACAGACCAAGATTACGGCCATTTTTCTTTGCAATTGTTTGTCCTACAGCAAGTGCATGTTTTGCATGTTTTATCAAATGGGCTCCTGTTGTGTTTGAATCATAACTAAATCCAATTACAGGATTAGTGTATCCCAATTTACGCAAACGATTTTTTGCCAACAGTACCTTGGCAACAGCTCCTGCGCCATCGTTTCTCAATCCATGAATCATAATTGTGAGGTCTTTAGAATTAACCAATTTTTTAAAATCTTTTTTTGGATAAAGATAATATGAATTGGTTTTGAGGGGGTTTCCATTAGAAAGATCATAGTATCCCCTAGTGGAAATTCGTGGAATTGGCCTCATTTTTCAAATGATCCTAACTGTTTTTTGTGCTGTTCAATATCAGATTCTTCCACTTTGACAAACAAAGGAGATGCAACCCCCAAAGTATGTCCTGCAGGCACGCCAAACTCAGAGATGCCACTCCAAGAAGAATCTTTGACGTTACCACATAGTCCCAACTGCGTCCAGATTTTTTGTGCAGATTCGGGCAAAAATGGGAAAATAGCAATAGAAATGCTTCTTGCGGCATTCACTGAAAGATACACACAATTTGCAGTGCCAGGTCCTTTTGTCCAAGGTTCTTTGTGCTGGAAATATGTGTTAAAAAAAGATGAAAACTCCATTATTTTCTTCAAAGCCCTATCAAGATGATTCTGCTCCAAAAGAGAGCCAAGTTCTGAAGCAAGATTCTTTATTTTTTCTTCTGCTTCAGAATCTTTTTCATCAAAGGATTCGATTTTTGGGACCTTTCCATCAAATGCTTTTTTTGTAAACCCCAATGCCCGATTTACAAAGTTTCCTAGATTTCCAATCAGTTCAGAATTGATTCGTGTTGTAAAGTCATCCCAATCAAAATTCAAATCATCTTGAGAATACGGATTGATAGACACAAGATAATATCTAAGATAATCAGCAGGGTAAAATTCTAAAAAGTCTTTTAATCCAATATACCAATTTCTACTTTTAGATATTTTCTTTCCCTGAAGAGTAAGGTGACCTCGTGTTGGAATATAGTCAGGCAGTTTGTATTCACTATTTATTCCCAATCGCATTGCAGGTAAAAAAAGATAATGATGATACACAATGTCTTTTCCAATAAAGTGATAAATGTCTGCAGAATTCCAAAATTCTTTTCCATCAATTCCTTTATCGTTTAGAAATTTTAATGCGGTTGAAATGTATGCAAGGTGATTATCAAACCAACCATAGAATACTTTGTCCTTTGCATCATCTAGCGGGACTGGAACTCCCCAAGTAATATCACGAGTAATATCCCAATCAATTAAACCAGATTTAATCCAGTTTTGAACATATTTTTTCACATCTTTTTGAAGATGTGTATTCTCTTCCAGCCATTTAGTTAAAGAGTCACCAAAATTTTTGAGTTTGAAAAAATAATGTTTTGTTTTTTCTTTAGTTGGAACTTGACCGCAAAGAGAACATTTAGGATCAGCAATCTCTTCTGGAACACGACCACAACTCTCACAAAGATCAGAGTATTGGTCCTCTGCCTTGCAATGAGGGCACGTTCCTTTGACATATCTGTCTGGCAGGAATTTTTTATCATTATTACAGTAGAATTGAATTATTTCTTGCTCATAGATATGGCCTGCATCATTTAGTTTTTTGAAGACATCCTGAACAAAAGCAATGTTTTCAGGCGAGCTAGTCTTGTAAAAATAATCAAACTGAATGTTAAATGCTGAAAAATCATCATAATCACGTTTATTCCAATGAGCAACATATTCTGCTGGAGTCTTGCCTTCTTTCTCAGACTGAATTAAGATGGGAGTTCCAAAATCATCAGATGCACAGACATAGTAAGCCTCCACGCCATTTAGTTTTAGGAATCTAGTTGTTACATCGGCTGGAAGATATGTAGATGCAACATGTCCCAAATGGATTTCACCATTTGCATATGGCAATGCACTTGTAATGATGGCTTTGTTGTTCATCAGATACTTGTCAAGAACTGTATTGGGGTTAAGAAGTTTTACCAGCTGTTTGCATATTTTACTTGTTCTGGTGTAAGTTTATCGATTTTAACATTCATTGCAGCCAGTGCATCAACTGCTACTTGCTTATCAATTTCTTCAGGAACATTGATGATCTTGTTTTCCATTTTTTTGTGATTTTTAAGAATATACAAAACAGACAAAATTTGATTTGAAAATGATTGTGCCATTACTTCTGGAGGATGTCCTTCAGCTGCGACCAAGTTTGCAAGTCTACCTTGCCCAATTAGATAAACGACTTTACCATTTTTTAGAGTACATTCATCAAGATTTGGCCTTACTTCTTTTACAGATTTTGATTGTTTTAACAAGAATTTACTGTCAATTTCTACATCAAAGTGACCTACGTTGCCCATGATTGCACCATTTTTCATTTGCATGATGTGTTCTTTTCTAATTACACTAGTCATTCCAGTACATGTGACAAACATATCACCAATCTTTGCAGCTTGAGCCATAGGCATTACTTCAAATCCATCCATGTGAGCTTCAAGTGCTTTTACAGGATCAATCTCAGTTACAATTACTTTGGAACCCATTCCTTGGAATCGGGATGCAACACCACGACCAACCCAACCATACCCAATTACAACTACACGTTTTGAGGCCATAAGTAAGTTCATTGCACGAAGATATCCATCAATGGTACTTTGTCCAGTCCCATATCGATTATCAAACATGTGCTTTGTGTATGCTTCATTTACCAAAATTACAGGATAGCGAAGTTTGCCCTGATTCTCCACAGCTCTAATTCTAGTAACACCTGCAGTAGTTTCTTCAGTAGCTCCTAGAATTTTCATAGTGCTGAATCTTTTATCAAAATGTGCTTTGATGTTCATGTCTGCTCCATCATCAGTTAAGATTGTAGGTTTGTGTTTTAATACCTGATCAATACACCAATCATACTCCTTGACAGATTGACCATGCCATGCATAGACATGTATTCCTTGAGATGCTAAAAAGGAAGCAATATCATCTTGTGTAGTTAATGGATTTCCACCACAACATGCAACAGTTGCACCAAGTTCTTTTGCACCCATTAGTAAGACAGAAGTCTCTTTTGTAATGTGCAAGCAAAATCCAAGGGTTATGCCCTTTAGTGGTTTTGATTTTTTAAATCTGTTAATAGTATTATCTAGAATTTGCATGTGGGATCTGGCCCATTCATAGGATAGTTTGCCCTCTTTGATTAATTTAGAACTAGACTTTACTTTACTCAATAATCAAACCCTCAAGGTACACTATAAAATTCTATCATGCGAATCTAAATAAATGACAAAAATGTCAGAATATTATTGACTTGGAAAAAGATTGCAGAAAAAGGCGAAGTAATAGCAGGAAAAGGCAAAGCCTTCAAAATCGAAGGAAAACAAATCGCAATCTTTAATCAAGACGGATACCACGCAATAGACGATCTATGTGTCCATCAAGACGGATCAATTGCTCCTGGGAAACTAGATGGCGACATTGTAGAATGCCCATTACATTTTTGGCATTACAATATCAAGACAGGAGAACTAACCGATTATCTCAAAGATGTCAAACTAGAAACATACAAAGTTGAGGCCAGAGACGATGGTATCTACGTGGATGTATAAAAAAACACTGATTTTCTAATCATAAATTTAAAAAAATTATTTATTGGGTTATTTGTAAAGTTAGACGAAGTAATCACTATTGTGGGTTCAAAATGAATTGATTTTCCTTCAAATTAAGGAGAATTTTTATCCTCAGAAATAATCAAAACTAATCATTGAATCAAGATATTATTAATGAAATTAAAAATCAGGATTATGCTTCAATAACACAGACATTGGAGAAATTTCTATCAGATCAAATAGAAAAAAATCATGCAAAGGGGGTAATTCTAGGATTAAGTGGAGGAATTGATTCCGCAGTTTTAGCTTATCTTTGTAAAAGACAAATCAAAGAGAAAACAGTTGCATTGATTATGCCAGATACTTCAATCACACCAAAATCTGAAACAGATGACGCTCTCAAAATGATTTCACTTACAGGAATAGAATACAAACTGATTGACATAAAACCAATTGTAAATGAATATTCGATGTATCTAGAACCCAATGATCAGGCAAAGGGAAATCTTCGTGCAAGAATTAGAACGAATATTTTGTATTATTATGCAAATTCCAAAAATTATCTAGTTTTAGGCTCTAGCGATAAAAGTGAGTACTTGCTAGGATATTTTACAAAATACGGTGATGGTGCATCAGACATTACACCAATTATTTTACTCTACAAACTACAGATAAGAGAGATTGCAAAATATCTAGGAGTTCCTGAAAATGTCATTTCAAAAAAGAGTAGCCCTCACTTGTGGAAAGAGCATGAGGCAGAAGACGAATTAGGAGCAACATATGAGGAGATTGATTCTACATTGTACTGTTTATTTGAAAAGAAACTATCAGTTGATGAAACTGTGGAATTAACTCAAATTGATAAATCAATGGTAGAGAAGGTCTACCAACAAAACATAAACAGTGAACATAAAAGATTGCCTGCACAAAAACCAGATAGAGGCTAAGGGATGAAACTTCAAGACACATTACTGAATTCAGAACAAGAATTAGATATTTCTAAAAAGGTCAAAATTTACCTTTGCGGTGTTACTGTGTATGATGAGTCACATATTGGTCATGCAAGAACCATCATAGTTTTTGATGTACTAAGAAAATATTTAGAAAGTAAAAATGTGGAAATTGAATTTATTCAGAATTTTACAGACGTAGATGACAAAATTATCAATCGTGCAAATTCAGAGAACACTACAGCAGAAGAGATCAGTACAAAATACATTGAAAACTATTTCAAAGATTTTGATGGATTAAATGTAAAGCGCGCGACAAACTATCCCAAAGCAACAGAGCACATTGAAGACATTGTAAAATTTATTGAAAAACTAATTGAAAAACAAATTGCGTATACTACAAAAAATGGTGTGTATTTTGCAGTATCAAAATTTTCTGAATATGGAAAGTTGTCAAAGAAAAAAATAGATGAACTTCAATCAGGTGCAAGAATAGAAGTAGACGAAGCTAAAAAAGATCCACTAGATTTTGCAATGTGGAAATTCTCAGACAAGGAGCCTGTGTGGGATAGTCCTTGGGGCAAAGGTCGTCCAGGGTGGCATATAGAATGCTCCGCGATGAGCATAAAGTATCTTGGAGAAAATTTTGACATTCACGGTGGTGGACGAGATTTAATTTTTCCACATCACGAAAATGAGATTGCCCAATCCGAATCATGTACTGGTACTCAATTTGCAAAGATTTGGATGCATGTTGGAATGGTGACAATCAATGGTGAAAAAATGTCAAAATCACTTGGAAATATCAAATCAATCAAGCATGTTTTAGAGAACTGGGGTCCAAACATCATCAGATTATTCTGTCTTTCAGGGCACTATTCAAAACCAATTGATTATTCTGAAGAATTACTCAAGGAAAATCTCACTAAATGGAGACAGATAGAGACATGCTACTATGAGTTAATTCATGCAAATAGTGAAAATAGTGAAAAAATTAATTCAGTAATTGAGAAGATAGGCACAGACTTTGATAATGCACTAAATGATGATCTTAATACACATCTTGCATTATCTGCATTTTTTCAACTAGTAAAAGAGACTAACAGATTAGCAGCTGAAGAGCGGCTCGGTAGAGAAGATGCTCAAATTATCAAAAAAGAATTTGGAAGGATGCTTGAAATTTTAGGATTGCAAATTCCAGAAATGACAGAAATCGAAAAACAAGAAATTGATGATCTGATTTCAAGCCGAGAGCAATTTAGAAAAGAAAAAAGATTTGGAGATGCAGATAAAATTCGAGACAAACTTAATGAGATGAATATCGAATTAATTGATCACAAGGGAAAAACAATCTGGGTGAAAAAAGAATGCATAAAGGCTGAAAATAAATAAAAAAGATTTAGATAATTTCAAAAAATTTATGCCTGAAGTTATTAGTCTAGTTTAACTGATAGAAAAGTATCACTTAGTCTTCATTTTATTAATTAAACATGAGCGAAACAATCGTGAAAGAACAATACAGTGAATTAGAATGGTTAGAGGATTTATTCAATTCGTCAGAATCAGAGAGAACTGTTGTAGTAGCAAAAGCACCCTTGAGATCTTTTGACCTATTTTGTCAAAGTCAAAATGTTACAAGAGAGGACATGATCAAGAGATATCAAAAATGGTTTAAACCCGAGAAAGAAAGTGAAGTAGAACAAGACATAGCAGAAAATAAATTTTTGAGAGCTAACTTGGTAGGAAAATTAGCCAACATTTTTACGGATTTAGAAAAGAAGGAGTTAAGATATTTAGGAAAAATCAAGGCGATAATATCTTCTGAGGGAATTGAAGTTGAGAAAAAATACCAACAAGGATTTAGAATAAAGACATTTTGTAAGTTAATGTTTTCATGTAATCGTTTTCCTAAATGTCATGATCAATCTCAAGGATTTTTTCGTAGATGGATAATTGTAAAATGGGATAGGAATTTTGAAAACGATCCTGAAAGAATTGAATATCTTAAAGAAAAATTAATTGAGAATAAATCAGAAATAAATCTAGTCTTTTCCAATCTTGTTACAATTGCCAATCGGTTAAACAAAGTTGGAAGATTTACTCATACCAAAGATTATAAAGTCATTCAAAAAATGTGGAATGAAAATGCAAACCCATTAGAACAGTTTTACACCAACTGCATTATTGACAGCGAATGTAATAGAACTAAACGAGAGACATATCAATTCTACAAAAATTATTGTTATGAGATATGAGAAACCCCACTTGGAATGGGCCAATTCAGTTCCCTCTGTTGGGACAGACGACTTTATTAAAAGGAAAAAACTAATAGAATAAATTGTCACAAACCAAACCAAAACGTCCTACTGGTCTTACTGTTTTAGGAATTCTTTACATTATAACTGCAATTACAAATTTCGTTTCGGCTATGGAGACATTTAGAGTCTATCAGGCTACAAAATTATGGTCTGATGGAGATAGTGTTCTTGGAATGGTTTGGTTTTTTTTATTTATTACTATGATTTTATTTTTTGTAATAGCAGGTCTAATATTTTCTGGGAAGGGAAGAAAAGCTATAATAGGTTTAGTAATTGCCACTATTGTTCTAGGGGTAATTTCTTTGATGGCACAGAGTCCAGCCGCCATTATGTCTATTATTGTTAATATTATAATTATTATTTATTTGAGAAAACAACATGTGAAAGAATATTTTGATGGCACATCAATTCAATCTACTTTTTCTTCCGAGTCTAATCTTCATCCACCATCAACTTCAACAGATGATGCTGAACCTTTAGACATACTTAAGAAAAGATATGCAGAAGGCGAAATAACCAAAGAAGAGTTTGATGACATTAAAAAAGATTTGATGTAAATTTTTTACTCCATTTTTACTTAATTTCAATTAGTGTATATTATCAGAGTATTGGTGAAGAATCAATTGTAATTCTAAAAAAAATTTAAAATGTATTTAAACCTAAAATACAATACAAAGAAAATGTTTTGTAAACAATGCTCTGCTGAAAATATGCCTAACTCAAAATTTTGTACAACATGTGGTAGTAAACTTCATACAATTAAAGAAAAACAATCAGTAACAATTCTTAATAAAATATCAGAAATTGATTTAAAAAAATTAAAAATTCAGTTAGCAAAAGGAGAAATCACTCCTGTAGAATTCCAAGAAAAGCTAAAATTGATAAAATCAGGAAAAATGAACGCAGTAATTACATCAAAAAAAGAAAAACAATCAGTAACAATTCTTAATAAAATATCAGAAATTGATTTAAAAAAATTAAAAATTCAGTTAGCAAAAGGAGAAATCACTCCTGTAGAATTCCAAGAAAAGCAGCAACAGTATTCATCAAAAATTAAAAAAAACAAAGTACATTTTGAAAGTTTGTTAAAAAAAGGAATGGAATTATTTAATCATGGTCAACACAAAGAGGCAACAAAGTATTTTGATAAAGCATTAAGCATAGAGCCTAAAAAAATCAATTTATTAATTTTGAAAGGAAAATCACTTTATTACTTAAATAAATTCAAATCATCAATATCCTATTTTGATGAAGTTTTAAAATTAGAACCAAATAACATTGAAGTTTTAGAGTATAAGGGACAAGTGTTAAGTAGAATTAAAAGATATGATGAAGCACTTTTAATTTTTGATGTAACTTTGGGCATTAATTCTAAAAATCCCTCTGTGTGGATAGAGAAGGGAGATACAATAATGAAAAAAGTATTACATCAAAAGACACCACAACATCCTAGATTAAGAACCGCCTTTCAATCAGGACAAAGTGCCAAATTCAAAGAAGCAATAACATGTTTTGATAAAGCATTAAAATTCAATTCAAATAACATAGATGCACTAAACAGAAAAGGAGATGCGTATTGCTTGTTAGAAACATTAGGAGAAAACAAAGGCTGGTCATTTAGAGATGGAATCAAATGTTATGACAAAGTACTAAAAATTGAACCAGAAAATAGAATTGCATTAAACAATAAAGGAGATGCATATCTGAATACAAAATATGGTGGATGGTATAAAACGGCAATAACATGTTTTGATAAGATTCTTAGAAAAAATCCAGATGATGTTATTGTATTATGTAATAAGGGAAGAGCCCTTAGTCTAAAAGGAAAAATCAAAGACTCTCTACCGTATTTTGATAAAGCATTATCAATTGAACCTAATAATTTAAGAGCACTAGAACTCAAAAAAATAGCACTTTCAAAGCATTGAAGAAAATTTAAGATGAATGATCATCTTTTGTATTCTAACTCATGATCTTCTTTGCGATTTGACAACCCAACATTACACAAAGTATTGAGTAATTACATTCTCGATTTATCTGGAAGATATTCAGGTGGAATTATGCCAGATGCAATATCGATTGCGTGATCTTTCATGATTTCAATATCCTCATGAGGAAATGTGGGTAAATTTTGTAAATGTGACCAAAGACAGGAATAGCTCACAGAAATATTCTTTCCAAAATTGTCAACCAGAAATTTCAAAATTACTAAGTGTGGTGCACTTTTGGTTCCTTTATAGGATATTTTTGCAAAGTCCCACGCAACTTGTTTGGCCCATGTTTGAACAATTGCGTCAATTTCCCTTCGTGTGTATCCTTTGTCTGCAGCAAAATCAACAAAAATGTTTGCACTAGCTTTCTTTGGTCCTAGTTTTTTTAGTATTTCTTTTCCAAGCAATTCTTTCGATTTGTCTACCCAAGCTTTTTGGGTATGTAGTGCTCCACCTTTCTCCATTATACAATAGCCAACATCCTCAAAAAATTTTCCAGTATTTGATATTACGAAATTATCCCATTTTTCTTTAAACAAATCTGCAATGGATTTTGGTGTTTCCACCATTCCTGTCCAAGGCATATGAACTGGTACTTTGTCTTTAATGTCTTCAGTTCTGAGGAGTTTTGGCCTTCCCCATTTCGTATCCATTATTCCTATTGCAATAAGCGGAAGATACAATGAACCAAGTTGTGTCCAATTGAGATTAGACTCAACGAAAGGATCATGAGATTCAGATGAAGTGTTTTCTGAAACTTCAACCACACTATTGCTAAATGATTGATTTGTGATATCTGTAATTCCTTCTAATGGCGGATAGTTTATTTCAATGTCGGGATTATGCCACCAATCAATTAGATTTTGTGATGCCTCTTCAAGATTTTCGGAATTTTCAGGCAATGTTCCGTGAATTTCAGGAAGATTTATTGAATCACTTTCTTGTGAAGGAATCCAATTGGGGGGTATCGGGTGATATGCTGTATTATCCGTAGTGGTGGATTCTATTTGAGAATGCTCATAGGAATTAGTTTTGTAAGAACTATTATTTGTTGAAAGATTCTCGTTTGAAACTTGTGATTTTGGTTCAACTATGCCCCCATCTGCATCTTCTGAGAGGTCTGCATCTTCTGAGAGGTCTGCATCTTCTGAGAGGTCTGCATCTTCTGAGAGGTCTGCATCTTCTGAGAGGTCTGCATCTTCTGAGAGGTCTGCATCTTCTGAGAGGTCTGCATCTTCTGAGAGGTCTGCATCTTCTGAGAGGTCTGCATCTTCTGAGAGGTCTGCATCTTCTGAGAGGTCTGCATCTTCTGAGAGGTCTGCATCTTCTGAGAGGTCTGCACTAGATGGGTCTTCCCCTCCAACGTAATCACTCGCAGGGCCATAGATAAAATCTCCCTGATCAGTAATATCCCCATACACATCATCTACCGGTACATCTCCAACAGGTCCACTTGGACCAATATCTGGAACATCACCAAAATCACTCATTAGTTTTCTCCATTTTTGCTAGAACATGATTTTTGTTTTCTATTACAAATGGATTATCAGGGTCATTCTCTAATGCTTGATCATAACATAATATTGCATCTTGATGTAAACCAAGATTAGTAAGTTCATTGCCTTTACAAATAAGAGCATCTGTTCTCTTTGGATTAATTTCTAACACTTTGTTATAACAGTCTAATGCATCTTGAAAATTACTTAATCTTGAAAGAATATTTCCTTTAATGTATAGAATATCAATATTGTCAGGTGAATAATTCAGTGCATCATCAATACAAGATAATGCCGATTTTTGACTGTCGATTCTACTTAACGCTTTTGCTTTATTACATAAGATGAATGGATTAGTTGAATCAATTTCCAATGCTTTGTTGAACCAATCTATTGCAGTTTTATCCTCACCAGAATTGGCAAGAGCCTTTGCTTTATTATGTAAGGCATGAACATTTTTAGAATTAATTTCCAATGCTTTATCATAACAAAGTATTGCATCTTTATAGACTCCTACAGAAGCAAGTACATCGCCTTTATGACTAAGTGCAATTTCATCATTAGGGGAAATTTTTAATGCATTGTTAAAATAGGAAGTCGCTTCCAAATATTTTCCAGCATATAAAAAAGAAATTCCTTTATTATTTAACCAAGAGACTTTGTTTTGTTTTTCTTCATCAAGTTGATCAGATGATGAGGAAGTATGTTTCCCAGAAGGAGGGACCAATAAAGAACCACAATGTTTACAAAACTTAGAAGGTGTAGATATTTTTGTACCACATTGGCCACAAAAAAAATTATTCATCCTTAATCCTCTAAAAACACATCCTTTCTAGACATGAATTGTATCACTGTTAATAAAAAATATAAATTTAATATTCAAATCTTACTCCATACCATACGAATTATAATTACAGGGGCTATAAAGTACATCCCAATATTCAAAAGAATCAAACTAATTCCATATCCCAATACTGATTCCTCCGAATCCATATCAACATAGTTTAGAATAGAAAGTGAACTGATCATTGGAGTTATTACAAGTTTTACTGCTTCTTTGAATAGGGGATTTTCACGTTCATAATCTGCAATCATTGGAGAAAATGAGTAGTAAAATTGATTAAATGATTCCATAAAATTTGTGCCCGATTCTGATCGCAATAATGAATTGTCTCGAAGTTCTCGTAATTGTTGTACTTGTGATGCTAGTTCTGAACCAAATGTGGCTGTTGCAATTAAACAACCACCTCCTTGATCATCATAATCTCTTACTTCATCTTCAGCAATAATTTTTATCAGAGATACTTTTGTGAATCCTAAAAAATCTCCTCCAGTAGGAATGAGAGTCACTCTTGCACCAGGTATTGGAATTGAAGAGTCACATTCCACATCACCCACAAATCTGCCATCAACAAATTGTAGAGAATCATAATGGCCTTCTCCTTCTTCAATACAGGGACCTGTAAGATGTGCTGTATCATCATTATATACAGAACCACTATATTTTACAGGATACGACTTTAGATAATGGTCTTCCAGTTCTACACTAGAAATAATTCCATTTTCTATTGTTAATTCACCAATGATGACATACTTTTCAACTTCACCCTTCATAATCGGTGTAACAAAACTGAGATCATAGATGCCATCATACTCATTTGTTACAAGTTTTTTTAGAGTTGGGTCCACAACACACATAGGAACATTATCAATTACTGTCAATTCTAATCCTTCATTACATCTAACATGTTCTGGGACTCTTCCTTTTTCTACTTGTATTTCAGGAGGTAAATATTGAGAATCATATCCATAAATTACACCACAGTATTGATGAACATCATCCCCTAGCGTAAAAGTGCCAATAAACTCTATTGCATTGTAACCTGCTGGAAAATCTAATGTAAAAATTCTACTAGAAGGAGTGGTTTGAATTGTCGAATCTGTTTCTTCTCCATTAACTAGTACTACTATCATCAAATCTAGAGATTCACAACCTTGATTTATTGAATACACCATTGTTCTTGGAATTTCTACCGTTATTTGACTAGCCGTATCAGATTCTACAGTCATAAAAACAGTAGGAGTAAATTCATCAATACATGACTCTAAGACTTTTCCGTGAGTGACGGTGTAATCTAATTCAATATCTTCTGAATCTGAACATATTGTTTCAAAGGCTTCAATTCCTGTAGTTATTCCAATTAATCCCATAACTGCAAAAAAGATTATGAATAAATTCAATTTGTATAATTTAACATCATCTTCTTTTAATCACGATAACTACAATAATAACAATTATTACTATAAATGCAAAACCAATACTGAATTAATACAGTGTAAATCAATTTACTGAATACCGCTTACGGAGCACATACGGTTGGTTCCAATATCTTTCATGCCCAACCCTAGTTAGAGTGTCAATGTGATCTGACAAATCATTCTCCGAGATTTGAAATCCGTGAAACAAAAATTTCAAATTCGATAGAAATCATTTATACCGTATGTTGAAGAGACGATTTAGGCACAAATCCTGACACTTCTAGTTTTGAACTTTCTTCTATTGACAATCTCAAATCTAAAAGAGTAAAGTTTTGATCATAATGTGTCAGGAACTACAGCAGATTATCCCCGACATAATATGAAACAATACCAACATACCCAATGAGAATCCAAGCCCATAGAGGTATTTCTTCCAAGACGTCTTTTATTGTATCAATCATAACTTACAATGATCTTTTCACTAGAATATAAAATTGCATTTACCATCCTAAATAACAAAAAGTACACAACTAAGTAACGTTCAATTCTATTTTTTAAAATATTGTAATAGATAATTAGCAAATACTAATTTCTATTATTCAGTCATGAAAACAATCAATGAGAAACTAATGAAATAATATTTTCAGTCATAAAATCTTCTCTTTATTATTTTAAATCAAGTGCATTTTGTATGATAATTGAATTTGTAGTAGTAAGAGAAACCTGTCACAAATGGGAGGGTTTAAAGTAATTGCCTAAGAGTGGGCACTTACCGGATATCTCAAAAAACTTTGGGTTTTTTAAGAATTTTGCAGTTAACTCTTTGAATCGCAAAGATTATTCAGGAGCTCGGTCAGCATTGTATTCTCTTAATGGTTGTCTAGGAGATGAATATCTGGTAACAATCAGTTCAAATAAATATAAACAATCTTTGAAAGACCAATCAACATATCAATGCAATCATTGTAGGATGTCAGTTTCGAAGACTTTCAATGAGGGTGAAGAAAACACATACACAAAAGAAATTCAGGTTCCAACAGAAATTCTAATATCAAAAGTTCATATTTTTGAGATAAATTTACCATTAGTATTAGCAATATTTTCAGAAAGTAAAACAACAAAAAATACTCAGAGATATTATTTTCAAACCTAAGAACATAGGCATTACACATGAATCTAGAATACTTAGTATTTTCTTACAAGTTAGTCCAGTCTAATTGTGAATTAAATCTAAGTTAGTTCATAACATTTACGCCTAGAAGGACGTTTTGAGGAATTTGAATTATTTTTAGGTACAAACGGTTCAAGGATTGGAATTTCTTTCTCGTTCTGTCTTATGCGTATGGCAATTCTTACAAAGTGCTTGACAGTTACTAGGATCAGTATTCCAAGAACGGCCATCTATGTGATCATAGTCAAAGTAAACTAATCTGCCATTAACTAGACCTATTCTCCTACCACAATCATTACACCTATTATCTTGTTTTCTCAAAGTTTGTGATTCAATTTCTCTACCAAATGAACGTCTAGATTGTTTTTCTGTATATTCTGGTTCTGATTTTGATTGAGAAGTTTTTGCAATTACTGCAATAATTATGATGAAAATGATTACACCTATCACAACATATCCAATTTGTTCATCTTGAAGAACAACATCACCTGTTTGTGAATCATATCTCATTCCTGTATTGGGATCAACAATTTGGTTACTTTGAGTATCTCTGCATGCAGGATTTCCTTGATTATCTAATCCATAATATGTTCCAGACGGACATTTCAAATCAGGATTCTGTGCTAATTGTTGTCGTCTCATTTCATCTTCTGATGTAAATTTATTTTGAGTAATTTCGGCTACTCGTTCACCATATCCCTCAGGTATAAAATCTGCACATCTAACCGGATCATGTTGCCAATTATCCTGACAGTATTCACTCATTATATCCCTAGAACCTGTCTGTGAAAAACTAGGAATGATTGTAATAGATAAAAGGAGAATAATTGACAGAATGGCAATAGATTTCATAAAACGATTTAACAGATTATGAACTTAAGCATTTTGAGATTATTTAGTTGTAAAATTCACCGTTTCTATACAATTTACCCTTAAATTCCTCTTTAATTTTTTCAATTCCACCATCAAAAAGAGATTCATCAAGGCCTATTGGTAGATGTATTCCATGTTTTTCTGCAAGGTGTTTAATCATCCATTTTTCAGTTTTTGTTTTATATCCACAACGTTTACACATATTCATTCTAAAACACCATGTCTTTTTTGAAGATGTTCACGTAATACTTCTACATGTAAAGAAGCCCTTGCACAATACGGACATTTGTAATATTTTATCAATTTGACACCTCGTTAAAGTCTGGTTGTTTACAAGGTAATAGAATTGTTCTTTGTTCTTTTAATCCGTATTTTACTGCAAGTTCTTCAAGATTGATATGTTTTGCATCAAAGTATTGTTCAATGTATCTTTCAGTTAAACCAAGTCTAACTCTTAGATCACCAAATACTTGATCTTCATTGATCACAGCCTGAATGTTATCTTTGTATTCAGTAAACACGAACTCATCATCGCCTTTTGATTCTAAGATAGGCTGTACTTTCTCAAAAGCTTCTGATGTGATGAAGGTTTCACGGCTTTCTTTAGTCTTTGTGTTTTCAGCATCTATTGTGATTCTTACCGGATTTTCGTTTGTATGAAAGTTCTTTTTTGTTAGAGATAACGCTTCACCTAATCGCATACCGGATGATATGAGGGTATAGTATAATGCACGTCTTTGCGGACTAGCATTATTACAAATTAGTTTTAAGACTTTGATGGGTATGGCTTTACGTGGTACTTTTCTCGGTTTTGGGAATTGAATGTAATCTTTTACATCATCTATTGATACCTTGACACCGTGACAGATTCTGAGATATGACTTTACAAAACCAAAGTAAGTTTTAATGGTTTTAGGGCTTTTTCTTTTTGATATTCCTTCATGGTCTTGATCAAGAAAATTCACAAACTTATCCAAAGATAGACAGATACTTCGAATATCAGATTCTTTAGATAATTTTTGGTACATCTCTATCATCTCGTTAATTGTTGTTCCTTGATGTTTGCAAAAAATATCAAAGATTTTTAGAGATACTCGGGCTGAATGTTCTGTTCTTTTTGATTCTGATTTTCTAAACATTCGACTGAAATAATCTTCATCTGTAAATAGTTCTAAACTCATACCTAATTTATCCATTGTATATTAATAAAACGAGGACTAATTTAGAATGAAAGTAAACTTAGTCCAGTCTAATTAGTTGTATCTAATTTTCATAGTCTTTATTATAATTAAAAAGAAAATCAATACATGAATGCATGGAATAAATTTTGGAATTGGTATGAAAATAAAATATTAGGAAGTGTTATTCTTATTGCAATAATTCAATTCATCCAAGTTCCCCATATGGTGTGGAACGCAGATATCATGTTAGAAGCAGGAATTGTATCAAGAGTACATCCAGTTATTGATTGGTTCTTGTATGGAGTTGATTTGATTGAAATAATTTCCATCATTAATGTTGGAATGATAATGTTTGCTTTAATTAAAAAACAAAGAAATAGTAAAAATCAAATTAGCGTTATTGAAAAATAGATTCTCTATTCCTTTGGTTGCCAGATTACCCGCTGAGGGAATGGAATCTCTATTCCAGCAGTATCCAGTGCTTTTTTAGCAACTTTAAGTAAATGGGGGCCTACTTGATCCCAATCATCTCTAGGATGCCATACAAGAATTTCTATATTGACACTGGAATCAGCTAATTCTTTAATTCTAAATTCTGGCTTGGGCAGTGTCAAAACAAAGGACATAGATTTACGGATTTGTTTTTCAATTACGGAAATAGCACCATCTAGGTCTTCCTTGTAGGCAATTCCAATTATTGCCTCAGATCTTCTTACTGGTGTTGACGAAAGGGAACGAATGTTGGATGTAAAAAAGGACTCATTAGGTATTCGAATAATAGTTCCATCAAATCTCCTTACACGAACTGAGAATGTATTAATGTCCAATAAAGTTCCAGAAATATCAGAGCCAGGAATGTCAATTTTGTCTCCTTGTTTAACAGGTTTTTCAATCATCAAGAAAATACCTGAAATTAAATTTGAAACAACTGACTGTGTTGCAAAACCAATCACAATTCCAAATATTCCACCTGCAATAAGTAAACCAGAAAAATCAACACCTGTAGTTGATGTAAAAACCAAAAATGACAGAATTATTATTCCAAAATAAATTAACTTGCCAAAGTTTTTTGCAGAATCTTGTGGAAGCTTTGGCGCATAATATTTTGTAAAAAGAAGCCTGAATGTTCTTGCAATAATTATTCCAACACCCATAATTATTCCGCCAATAAGTAGCGAAAGAAAAGTTAAACCACCAGTGATTTCTATTGTTTCCAAACTTTGAAGGAATTCAAATACCATTATTCAACACTCAGGTCCACTCGTTTTATACTTTCAACTCGTTCATATGTTGGGGATTTTGTCCAATCAGTTTCAATTGACTGACTAGTAACATCAAGAATTTCAAGAGTGAGTTTTTTCTTTAGTACAGCCTTCAATGAATCAAAAATTGCTTTTGAATTTTTATAATATACAGAATTATCAGTTATTGGGAAAACGATTTTGGAGACTGTCAATCCTTTATCTAAATCGTTTTTAATATCAATTTTTAAAACACCATTGGTAAATGGGATTGAATCATCATAAGATTCAACTATTTCTGATGGTGCATATTTACAAAGAGTTCCAGATTCGGGGGTCCCATATAGACAAAATCTTGAGTTTAATGGTTCACAATCAACCCAATCCAGAGAATCTTTGTGTCCATCATGGATTAGGAATATGCCTATTTCGATAGGACATCGAACAAAAACACTGGCAGCTGAACCTTCTGATAGAAAAATAGGTGTTTCAAAATCCAAATACATGTAGGAGGTTCTCCTAGCAGGATAATTTAATGGTCTAACTGGAGATAGTTCAATTGTAAGTTTCGATGAAGATACAGGAATTATTTTTTTAACAATGTTATCCTCAACATCTTTTCTAATGTAAGAAAATACATGATCCCCGATTTTTTCAATTTTGATAATGACGTTAGGGAGTGAAAATTCAGTGTTATCCTCAATAGTGTAAATACCATAATTAGAAAAAGAGGAATCAGAATCACTCATGATTATTTATTATTTAAAATCCATCATTTAATCTCTATCATTATAAAAAATAATAATTTAAGAGAATAACCAGTAGAAAAAGAATGAATCACTCAAATTCTAGAAGAATGTTTGTGCTACCAAAGTTCTCATTGATTCTAAAATAGTAGGTCTTTGAAGGATCATACTCAAATTCTGTACCACCATATCCAATATTTGGTCCAAAAATAATGTTAAATTCTCTAGAATCACCAGGGAATTTATTTCAGATTTTAGCAAACAAATAATTTGAAAAAATTAAAAAAAGTCAGACAACGTTTTCTGCCGCATTAATTTTAAAATATTTCCATGTGAAAGCCATTCTGATTTACTAATACTCATTTTATTTGATGCCAAGGCCAACGCACTATCAAAATTATCAGCAAACACTGGATTTTGTTTCATTGCTTCACGTATACCCTCACGAACTTGCCAGACACCAACGGGGATGGCATATTCAGGCCGTATTTCTCGCAATATTACAACTCCTGCCTGAATTTTATGTTTTACCAAAAATTCCAAAACACCTAATTTTGCTGCAAAATAGGCTCCAGCTATTGCAGGAGGATGATCAATTCCTCTTGCATCCTCATAATCAGAGCCAAATCCTAAAACACCATTAGAATACCAAGCCTCAATCATTTCATAGATCCATCTATGGGGAAACAAAATAACGGTGAAGACATTTCCTAAATGTTCATAGGAAAAAAGTCTACATGAATCAATAAGGTTATAATCTAAAATTTTGCCAACCAGTGATTTTGAAATAATATCGTCAGTTGCAGTAATACTCCATTTAGTTGGAACCAGTTTTCTTTTTTGACCGAGCATTCCAATACTGAAACATTTTTGAATTTTTGAAATTTCGATTCCAGAATCATACAAATTCAATACAGCATCCTGTGCTTTCAAATCTTTATCATAGAATATTTTTTCAATTGATTTTTCTGAAGTTGTTCCAGAAAATTTCGCAGTAGCAATAACCCCAATTGGACCAAATGGTGCACTTTCTCCATCAAGAGAAACATGAGAAGATGTTGATTTTTCAAATGTTAAATCAGAATCAATTGGTTTTGAAGACATTGCAATCTCTTGAAGGTTTTCAATGTATCTTCCTTCAGTTTGATCAATAGAAGTGGTTTGTATTCCACGAACTAAATTCAATCTAAAATTCACAATGTCCTCTAATGATTTTTCTTTCCATCTTTCAGGACTATCAAGCAGACTAGTATCACCATGAATTGGTGGAACCATTGGACCAACAAAGACTTTGGGATAATTATAAGACCCAACAAAGACAGATGGGGGACTAGTTCCACTTATCGAATCAGACGAAAAGAGATTACCATGTTTTGAAAGCGTCTCATGCCATTTAGATAAAATTGCGCGTCTAATATCTTGAGAATTAGAGGACACTGTAATTTATGCCAGAATTGAGCCTATTAACTTGCCTGATTAGGATATGGACTGATTGTAAGGCATCTATTCAGGATTCTCTTGTTCCCTTTCACGCCCACAGTGTGGACAAATCGTCTGATTTTGCCATAATTCTTTTCCACAGTTTCTACAAGATTCGAGTTTCATGGGATAACTATGACAGGATTGGATTTAAGAACTTGTAAATTATCGTATCATTATTGCCTAAAAGAATAGTCTCGTTTTTGCCTAGTGCGACAGAATTACTATATGAATTTGGAGTACAGGAGGATTTGTATGGAGTCACACATGAATGCAGATTTCCTCATGATGCAAAAACAAAGCCACGAATTATCAATTCAGTAATTAATTCAGAGAAATTAACAAGCAATGAAATTGATATAATGACCTGTCAATTACTAAATGACGGGAAAGATATTTTTACAATTGATGAAAAAAATCTAAAAAAAGCTAATCCCGATCTTATTATTTCTCAAAAAACATGTGAAGTTTGTGCAGCATATACAAATCAAGTAAACAAAGCACTACAAATTCTTCAAACAAAACCAATTCTTCATACAATGGATCCTCATAACATACAGGAGATTATTCAATCAGTTATAGAATTGGGAAAAATTCTACACAGAGAATCTAAAGCCAGAGAAATCACAGAGTCCCTTGAAAGAAGAGTTCAGAATATCAAAATGAAACATAATAATGAAAAAGCAAAAGTTGTGACAATTGAATGGATTGAGCCATTTTTTACTGCAGGGCACTGGATTCCTGAGATGATAGAGATTGCAGGAGGAATCAACATGATTAGTAAAACAGGAGAGCATTCAAGACGTATGGATTTTCAGGAAGTGGTTGAAGCAGACCCTGATATAATTATTGTAATGCCATGCGGTTTTGATAGAAAACGCACAATATCAGAATACAACAACATTCTAAAAGGAAATGAAAAATGGAATTCACTCAAAGCAGTAAAGAATAATCAAATTTTTGCAGTTGATGCAGATTCATTTTTCAGCAAACCAAGCATACGAACAATAGGCGGATTAGAGATCCTAGCAAAAATTATTCAACCAGATGAATTTGGCAATCTTCAAGTTTTAGAAGAATCCTTTTCACAAATTGCTTAGACGAAAATTTAGGCATGATTTGACAAAAATATATAAAAACATCTGGAATTACCACTAGGAAAAAAATACCCACCTTAAATAATTTAAAGCCACAAATTAGACATGATTGAAGAATTTAGAAATCAAAGAAAATCAGAACGATGAATTTTATCACAAATTACTGCACTGGTGAGATTAATGGGTAGAACATGTAGAGGAATATGCATAGAGCAGAGGCAGTTCCAAACAAAATTAGATAGCAATAGGACAGAAAAGATGTACATTTTGTGGAACATGTTTGTCAGTTGATGACACTAGATGTATTTGCTGCAAAAGCAGTTTTGAGAACAAAACCTAGAAGCAAGAAAAAAGACTAGTTGTTTTTTCCTGCGCTAACTAGAGATACAACATCTCTATCTCTTAGTTGATAATCAACAGGCAACCTTAGGTTGTATCGCAAATCTTTGCCATATAGAAGTCCCTTAGTCAAATCAGTATGGATTTCTTTGGCAAGATCACTTATTGTCGCACCGTCTTTTAGCAATATCAAATCGGGTAGAATTCGTCCCTTTTTATCAGTCAGATTTGTCTCATTGGCCACTGGATAAATTGAGTTCATTTTGAGCAGTTTGAATACTGCAACATTAATTGCAAATTGAACTCCAGTTCTCATGTATTCGCCCATTATACCTTTTTTGATGAAATTGAGTGCATTGATTTGTTTCTCATTTAGATCTTCAGATTTAATTATTTCAAATTGCTCAGATCCTGGAGAATATTTTATCAATCCTTTCTGTTCTGCACGTCTTAAACTGAATTCACTGTCTCCACTAACTGGAATAACTATAGAGTCATTATAGCGCTCTCTCAGTCTTACAAAATTTTTGTCTGCTCCTTCGACATCAACTTTGTTTGCTACAATCAAGGTAGGTTTAGAAATTTTTCTCAGATGAGATGCAAATTTCTTGCTATCAACCATATCAAAATTATCAAAGTCTTTTTCCTCCAATCCTGTTGCCAAAAATGTTTCTTTAACATGATTCTTGTTTACCCCAATTCCTCGATACAAATCAGTTATGGCATCAGAAATATCAGTTCCCGTTCTGATTAGTTTTGATACCTTCTCCCTATTACCTTCCAAAATTTTATGGTACCACATGATTAATTCCTCTTCAATATCTGCAAAATCAGATATTGGATCACCAGTTCCAACTTCGGTAATTTTTCCAGTAGAATCAACTCCACCAGATGCATCTACAACATGAAGTAAAGCATCAGATTGAGCAGCAATTGATAAAAATTGGTTTCCCAGTCCTTTGCCTTTCCAAGCATCTTTGATTAGTCCTGGCAAGTCTATCAATTCTATTGGAATGTATCGCCACCCATCAAGACATTTCGAATTGTTTGGGTTATCTTGAATTTTAAATTCTGGATGAACACATAATGTAATGGCATGTGCAATTCCAGACACAGGTGCTTTGGTAGTAAATGGATAAGATGAAATTTCTTCAGAGGATAATGTTGCAGAATTAAAGAAGGTGGTTTTTCCAGTATTGGTTTTGCCAATTAAACCAAGTTTGATAGTCATGATGTAATTCTGAGAAGAGAATATTTATCTCTGCCTAGGAATTGGGAGATTGTTGATTTTTAATTTTTTCAAGTGTTTGTTCAAGTTCTTTTAATGCCCAGTCAATATCAGACAAATCATCTTCAGATAGAGTACTTTTCCACTTATCTAACACACTATTTGCAATTTCAGAAGAATTGTAAAGAATATTCCAATATGGGTGATGCTCAGCTGTAGCATATGCAAGTTCAGTTACATCATTGAGACCGTTTTTTGCTCTTGTCAGAGAGTTGATTTTCTCACCAAAGATTTTGATAATATTATTTTCAAGATCTTGTTCAATCTTTAAAGGAATGTTTTGATTTTCATATTTTTTTGCCAAATCAAGTAAATCATTATAAAAATTTTCAAAGGCCATTATTTCATCAATCTCTGATGTTCTGCAAGCATACATCTATTGAAGACAACATCAATTCCTTCTTTTCGAGCTAGTTCTTCTGCTTTAGAATTATGGATTCCTTCTTGTAGCCATATTACTTTGGGTTTTTTCTTGATTGCATCTTGTATTATAGATAAAACTTGATCTGATGGTCGGAAAATATCTACAATGTCAACTTCGTCAATTTCTGAAACAGAATCATAGCATTTTTTACCCAATATTTCATCAGCGGTAGGATTTATAGGAATAACGTCATATCCATTCTCAGAAAGGTATTTTGGCACATAGTGTGCTGCTTTAGATGAATTTTTAGACATTCCAATAACTGCAACTTTTCTCATTGAAAGAAAATCACGGATTTGTTCGTCAGTGTGCTCATCTTGTTCCATAAAAATAGGACACAGTTGAAGAATATAATTTTTGAAATTTTACTTAAAGCAAAGAATTTTTTAGCCATGAAAAAATGAAAATAGTAATGGAAGAAGAGCCAAAAGACACCATAGTTTTGGGTGCAATAAAACACGGAATTAAGAAATTTGAAAAAATCCAAAAAACTACCCAGATTGAAGCTGAAGAATTGAATAAAATTTTAGAGCAATTAGAAAATAGAGGGTTAATCGAGGTTATAGAGAGAAAAGGTTGGCTAGGAAAAAAAATAGAGATGGATATTACCGAAAAAGGTTCTAAAGAAGTTGATGAACGCGTTCACGAATTACAAACAAGATGGAATGAAATGTCTCAAATTTACAAAACAGGGAATAAGGAAAAAATGAAACAATGCATGGAGGAGAATAAGTCATTTTTACCAACAATGATGTTCTTTGGAATGATGGATATGATGATGTTTTCAATGATGTTTAGTATGATGGGCATGGCAATGTCAGATTATGTTCCAGCAGAAAGTATGCCAGATGGCGGAGATACAGGAATGGATGATGGAAGTATGGACGGCGGTGTGGATGATGGTGGATTCGATATCGACATTGGATTCTAGTTCATATTTTATACTCGGGATTAAAACAGAACTTAATTGATTTACAATTCATTTGACAGTCCAGGATTAGTAAAGGTACTAACATTTTTGCAGACACACAACACCGAATATTTGTCAGGTCAAGATTTGAGTGATGTCCTAAGAATTAGCAGAGTTGCAATATGGAAGCACATAAAAAAAATTCAAGAGTTAGGATACACTGTTGAATCAAAACAAAAATTAGGATACAAGCTTACATCAAATTCTGATGCTCTTTTACCTTGGGAGATTACATCGGGGTTAAAAACAAAAAAGATTGGGAAGAAGGCATATTATTTTGATTCATTAGATTCCACTCAGAGCCAAGCGGTAAAAATGTCAGAAGATCCTATAAATGATGGGACCATAATTATTGCAGCAAAGCAGACAGAGGGAAAGGGGAGATTGGGAAGAAAATGGATCTCGCCTAAAGGAGGTATTTGGTTTTCAATAATTTTACAACCAAAATTTGATATTTCAATTACAACTCTATTTCCAATTGCATCATCACTTGCATTATCTTATGCCATAGAAAAAACATTCAAAATTACACCGGAATTAAAATGGCCAAATGATTTGACAATAAAGGGCAAAAAAGTTGCAGGAATGTTAGTTGACGTATCCTTAGAATCAAACAAGATCGAAAGTTTAGTTTTAGGAGTTGGAATTAATTTTGATGTGGATGTAAAACAGATTGAAAAAACGCTCAAAGGGACACCCAATTTTTATGGAGTGGTTTCACTAAGTGAACAGAAAAAGAAAGTGAAACCAAGAATACTAGTTCAGACATTTTTAGCAGAATTAGAAAAAATTTATGAATTACTAAATACAAAGCAAACAAAAGATATCATTTCAGAGTGGACAAAAAGATCATCGACAATTGGAAAGAAAGTAGAACTCAATACAATAGAGGGTAAAATTAAAGGAGACGCAATCAAAATTGATGATGACGGAGCATTAATTGTATCAGAGAAAAACAAAACAAGCAAAGTAATTGCAGGCGATATCATTTATCTATCAAAATAGGATTATTTTTTAGTCTTTTTTGATTTTGAGGGTTTCTTTTTTTTGGCAGCGATCATAGAGGATTGTGTTTTGAGAATCTCTTTTAGATCTTTTTGTATCTCAAAAACAGATGAAAGCATCTCCTCTAAAGCCTCAGAATACTGCTCATAAGCAGAAACTAATTCAGTTTTCTTTTCATTTTCTTTTGATAGGAATTCGTTTGAACGCAGCAAATTTGCAGAAGTAATCATTTCGGGGAGTTCAGAGGGAGGCTCACTCAATTGATTCAAATCATATTTGATTTTTTGTATCTTTTTTCGTAGATCATATATTATTTCTCCCGTTCCAACTTTTGTCAATACAAAAGACGTATCTATGAATAAATTAAAGATTTTCTAACAATAACAAAGTCCAATTATGTAAAATAACAGGGCATACGTGATATAAAATAGAAATAAATTATATCTAAAATGACAAATATGAAAAAAGATACAATGTCAATCCTTAATTTTCTAGTCATAGTTTTGTTTATTTCATCAATTGTCACAGTGACTGCTTTTGCACAAACAGAAAAAGAAGCAGAAACAAGGTTTAATCAAGCAACAGATCTATTTGTTAACGGAAATTATAAGCAGGCAATAGCAATTTATGACGATATTTTAGAGATTGCACCAAATAACATTTCAACACTAAAGATGAAAGGAATAGCACAGAGTAACCTCGAGGATCATACAAATTCATTAAAACAGTTTTTCAAAGTTTTGCAACAGTCTCCAAAAGATGCACTTGCATTGACTGGGATGGGAGTAGGATTTGGAAATTTAGGAGAATATCAAGAAGCCATATCATATATCAAAAGAGCACATAATGAAAAACCAAATAGCACAGTAGTTAATAATTATAAAGAATTTATCGAAAAGGTTATTTCAAAATATCCATACACACCAACAGAAAAACCAAAGGGGTTAGAAAAAGAGTTCATCACATCAATTCCTGAATGGGTAAAACCAATAGCAAAATGGTGGTCTGAAGGAAGTATTGAGGATGCAGAATTTGTTTCAGCATTACTATACCTTATTGATAATAAAATTATTCAAATCCCACCTGTAGAAACACAGAATGTCTCAAATGAAATTCCAAAATGGATTAAAAATAATGCAGGATGGTGGGCAGAGGGTGAAATAGATGATGATGCATTTGTTTCAGGAATTCAATACATGATTGAACAAGGTATAGTCACAGTAAATCTTCAAGACATAAATAAAAAATCACAAGATGAGTTAGACCATGAATTTTACTTGTTTGAGAAATATCTAAGAAACATATCAAACAATATTGCCAAGGAAAAAAGATACATTGAATTTCCAAATCCCAGTCAAGATGTAATAAAGAAATTCCTTAGAGACTATGTTAAATGGAATTTTGAGGCAGAAGCAGCTAAAGCATCCAGTAGTTTCCCAGATCCTACATACGAGATAGTTGATGAAACATACATTATTTTATACAAAGTATTCATCAATGAACAGCCAACAGGACTTCCATTAGATCATGTCAACACATTACAGAACTCATTAGCATTTTGGGAGAATCAAGAATTGAATACAAATGATCAAAAAGCCAAAATAAAATTCGAAATAACAAATCAAAAATATAAAGCAAATGTATGGGTAACATGGGTAGTTCGAGATATTGGTGAAGGAGTTTTAGGCCATGCTCATCTTGGAAAGGGAGTAGTAGAAGTGACATTGGGAGATTATAATTGTGATGGAAGTTTTCAATTGTATGATGTAAAAAGTGTGGAGACAATCATGACACATGAATTAGGGCATTCAATAGGTTTGAAACACGTAGAGGATCAAAAGAACATAATGTATCCATCTTACACGCCATCATATGCATATTGTCTATTAAGTTAAATTCAAAATACACATTCATGTTCTAAATAATGAGAATAAATATTAGCTTAACCTACACACAATTAACCTGCAGAAATTAGGTAAAATGGATAATAAGGTAATTAGATAATTAATTCTCATTATGCTTAAAAATACAATGATTTCAGGGCCAAAATGCCCATCTTGTGGAAATCCAAAAATAGTTACAGATCAAGACACTGGAGAATTGTTTTGTGGTAAATGTGGATTTGTAGTCACAGACAAGATTGCAGATACAGGTGCTGAGTGGCGTTCTTTTTCAAATGATGAGACAAATAGAACCAGAGTAGGAGCTGGAACATCGTTGACAATGCATGATATGGGACTATCAACAGTGATTGGAGCTGCTAACAAAGACTCTACAGGAAAACCACTATCTGCAAGTGTAAAGAGTTCCATTGAAAGATTAAGAACTTGGGACAGTAGAACACAAGCACATTCATCTGCAGACAGAAATCTAAGACAAGCTCTAAATGAAATGGACAAGTTAAAAGATAAACTTGCATTAACGGATGCAGTAGTAGAGAAAGCAGCTTATATTTACAGAAAAGCTATGGAGCGAAAATTAGTCAGAGGTAGATCAATTCAAGGACTGGTTGCAGCATGTCTTTATGCATCATGTAGAAATACAGAAACCCCCAGAACACTAGATGACATTGCAAAAGGAATCAACATTAGAAGAAAAGATGTTGCAAGATGTTATAGATTAATTTTCAGAGAACTGGAATTAAAAATGCCAGTAGTTGATCCTATCAAAGGAGTTTCAAGAATTGCAAGTATTGCAGAGTTAGGTGAGAAGAGTAAACGAAAGGCAATTGAGATTTTAAACCAGGCTAAAACAATGGGCATTGTAGCAGGAAAAGATCCAATGGGCATCGCAGCTGCTGCATTATATTTAGCTTGTATTAGTACAGGAGAAATGAAATCTCAGAAAGATATCTCTGTGGCATCAGGAGTGACAGAAGTCACCATAAGAAATAGATGTGCAGGATTAAGAAAAATGCTTAATGATTGAAATGTTAGAAAACAAATGGTCTGATTGGCTAGACAACACTGAAGAAGTACTTTCTGAAATACCTGAAAAACCTGGTGTGTATATGATGCATGCAGCCATGAAAATATTATTTATTGGCGGTTCTCAAAACATGAAAAAATCCATAACTGAAGCGCTAGAAAAAAAATGTGTTTCAAAAGCAACTAGAATTAGATTTAGAGAAGAAGTGAATTTTGATGAAATAAAAAATGAATTAATTGTAGATTACAAAAAAAGACATGAAGGCAATATCCCTCAATGCATGAATTAATTCTGAGATCTTTTAAACTCTAATCTATCCCATGGAAAAACAACATATGCAGAATTGTCTGTTTTTTTCGCATAGATTAGTTGTTTAGGATATTTTTTCCCACGTCTTGCAAATAATGTAACAAATACAAGTTTTGACGGATCATCAACCTTTGAAACAGTTTTGTTAAAAGTATCACCAGTGTCAAAAATATCATCAATAAATAAAGAATCTGACGATATCTTGTTTTTGTCAACTAGAATTTTTCCAATTCCAAGATGATCTGCAAGTAAACGTGAAGGGACCAATCCACCCCTACTAAGAGTAGTTATGCTTGAAAAAGTTCGCGGTAATTTTGAAATAGTTTTTGAGAGTATTTTCACCAATGAGTCTATTTCATTCCAATCAACATCTTGGTTTAATGTCATAATTGCGATTTCAGAATACTGAATTAAGTAGTTATGCTCAGAATATTTTTGTTGGAGATTTTTTCAAAGGTTCAATGATTTTAAGAACTTTAAATGGCAGTTTTCCAAAATCTATTTCTTTTTCACAGGACAAAAGTAACACATCATCATTATTTAGTGGAAAACTCATTACAATCACCTTATCTCTGTAAGACATTGAAAAATGAACTTCACCAAATTCATGATCAAATTCCCTTCTCATTCTAACACGTAGTGCTAGTTCCATGAACATCATTTCATCTTGTTTTTGGGCTTCAAGTGAAAAGACACCTTTCTTCATGCCCCCAGCAGCTAGATGTCCTCTGCTATTGATGAATCTGGCTGAACGCATCTTAGGATCCAGTTTTATGATTTTTTGACAGATTTTTTCAAGCTCTTCGGCATTATCCACTAGTCTAAAGTTACAAGCGATCTATTTATTGCGAGCTGTGATAATGGATATCTGTGCAGCCAGAACAAACTAAAGACAAAGCAGAGCCAACTAAAGAAATATCAGATCAATTCAAGCATCTGTCACTATTTTGGACAGATATTATGCATTTGATGGCAAGTAAGCCTCAAGCACTCACATCAATTGGCCCAATGCGTGCATTTGCTGCAAACTCTAAGAAAATTTCAACTGAATTAATCGAAATTAATGAGGATTTGATGGAATTCAACAAGTATCTAACTCAGTACTACAAGCAGCTCTCAGAAGCCTGGGGAATTGCTCAAAAAAAAGTAAATCTGAAAGCTCCAGAAATCCCTCAGGATGTAGAACAAATAGAGGCTTTCAAACGAATTTGGATTGACATTTTTGATAATGACTTTACAGAATTATTTGATTCGGATAAATTTGGTGAGAATTATGGAAAACTTGTATCAAAAGAACTTGAATTAACTAAACACTGGAATAATATAACTAATGTAATTTTACAATCAGTGAATCTTCCAAGTAAAGAAGAGATAGATGAAGTATACAAAGAGATTCATTCATTAAAAAAAAGAGTGGGGAAACTAGAATTAGAATTAAAGAAAAAGGAGATTGTAAAAAATGCAAAGTGAGTCAAGAGTAGATCCAAAAATCATTGAAGAGATTTTAAAATTTAGCAAAAATGTAATTAATGCGCCAAAATTAGTCGCAGCGCCTGATGAGATCGTTTTGGAAGTAACTCCTCATGATACGGTACAAATGATGGACAAAACAAGATTAATACATTATAGATCACTTACTGAGAAACAACACAAAACACCATTACTCATTTCATATGCATTGATTAACAGATACCACATACTTGATATTCAACCAGAAAAAAGCTGGGTTAGAAATCTACTTCAACAAGGATTTGATATCTACATGTTAGATTGGGGAACACCTACCAGTATGGACAAGTATCTGGATTTTGACGATTATGTTAATGGATATTTAGATTCGTATGTAGAATATATCAAAAATGAATCATCTAATGAGAAAATTTCATTGCAAGGGTATTGTACTGGAGCAACTATTGCTACAGCTTACACATCTTTGCATCCAGAAAGTGTAAAAAATTACATCGCAACTGCTCCTGTAATTGATGGATGGCGTGATACAACTGTAATTAGTAATCTTGCAAAGCACATGGATGTAGAGAAAATGGTCGAAATCATAGGAAACATGCCTCCTGAATTCATGTATTATTGTTTTTCAGTTCTTAAACCATTTGAACAGGGAATTGAAAAATATGTTAAATTTTTCAAAAATATAGATAACAAGAAATTCGTAGACAATTTCCTTAGAGTTGAAAAATGGTTAGGAGACACACCTCCAATCCCAGGAGAATTATTCAAACAGTGGATTAAAGACATCTATCAAGACAATTTACTGATTCAAAACAAGATGTACATAGAGGGGCAAAGAATTGATTTGAAAAAAATAGACATGCCAGTATTTACGCAAGTTGCAGTAGGAGATCACCTTGTATCACCTGAGTGTAGTATGCCTCTACATTATGCCATTGGAAGCGAAGACAAAACATTGAGAATGTATCCAACAGGACATGTAGGAATGATTGCTAGCTCATTATCACAAAAGAAGGTGTTACCTGAGCTGGGACAATGGTTAGCTGAAAGATCATAAAAAAAGAAAAAGAATAAAAAAATTCTTTCTAGTTATTCTTTGTAGTGAAGACAGAAATCCAAGATTGTAGAATGTTTCTGTTTAGGTCAGCAAATGACTTTGCATTATCGTTGAATGTTTTGATGTTTTGTTGTGTTGCATCAATAGTTGCAAGTGCTACTTGATTTTGTATTGAAGCTGCCTTTACAAATTCTTCTGTCGTATCATGAATTACTTTTAGTGTTGCTTCAGGAATATTTGCTGCTATACCTGCTTTCTTTGCATATTCCTTTTGTAGTGTGATAGTTGAATCTACTACGTTTTCATATGCTTGTAGGTATTCTTGTTGTACATTAGTAATTGATTGATGATACTGAGGTACTGATTGTTTGATACCATTGAAGATTTTGTCTACATTTTCCTGATATGTAGAAAATAGATCTTTTGAATTTCCGGTTGTTTCGTTTTTACTCATTGTTTCACCTCCTTATTTTTTGATTTTTTTGCAATTGGTAGGATGATAACTTGAACCAAGTCACCGTCACTCAAACCAAGTGCATTACGTTCAGCTTCAGGGATTGAGATTCGTCCATTGCTGCTAATGGTAGTTTTGTATGCACCCCAATTCATGAAGGAGGGAAGCATTTGTCCGATGTTAAACATTGTATCCATGCTTTTACTTTGCATTGATGCTACGTTCTCCATAATGCTAGATTGAGCTTTTCGAGTACTTTCAGAAACTCCTTTGAGTGTTTCTAAAGGATTGAATGTTTGGCCAGGTTGATTTGTCATCAATGCACCAAAATTTTTCATAAATTCTGCTTGAGCACGTCCACTTTTTTGGATCCAAGATTTGAACATTTCACTAGGATCATATAGGTTTTGATTACCATTCATTGGTAATCATAGGAAATAGTTGTATTTAAATGATCTAGGGATCGGTTAGAAATTCTAAAACCTTACTTGAAAAAGTATGCGGATCTTGCACATATGGGGTGTGGCCACAATGTTCCATTTTAAAAAGTTGGCAGCCCTGAATTTTGGAGATAAAAATCTCAGAATTTTCAATTGGGATTACTGGATCATCAACCCCCCAAATTACCAAAGTCGGAGTAATTATAGATTCAAGTTTTGATGAAACGAGTTTTGAATTTTTTAAACCTAAGATAGTGGACATAAAGGCTAGTTTTGCATTAGGTAATTTCATTCGCTCTACAAAACCACTAACAATCTCTTCAGGAACCTCTTCTCCAGAACCCTCCATTAGTTCAAATGCCTTTTTTGCATTTAGTTCATTAGGATACAAAGCAGCCATAATGTATGCATCTAGTGCAGGAGTAGAATGCTCCATCACCCCAGCTGGAGATGTAAGAATTAGTTTCTCGACATCCTGAGGATGAGATATTGTGAATTCTGCAGATACTTGACCCCCTAATGAAGAACCAACTACACTGGCGCGTTCAGTTTTGGTTGCAGTGAAAAATTTTTTTAAAAAATCTGAAAAGAAATCAGGAGTGTAATCTACTAATGGTTTGTCACTATATCCAAAGCCAATAAGATCAGGAACCAATACATGATAGTTTTCTGCGAAAATAGGGATGACTGGATTCCATCTTTCAGCTGATGCACCCAAACCATGAACTAGCACAAGTGTTTTTTTAGAATTACCAGATTCTAGATATCGGATTTTGTTTTCATCGATTTGAAGAAATTTTTCTTCCACTGTTTTTGCTCAATTATATCACTAGATAAGTTTAATGAAAATAGCGATCAGGCCAATTTACTAGTTTTAAATTTTTAAACTAATGATGTGGATTAGCTTTTTTAAGTTCAAGAATATGAGGTTTGTGTGATACAGAAGAAAATTTCAAAAATTTTAGTTCCACTAGATGGATCAAAAAACTCCATTAGAGGCCTTGAGATGGCCATTACTTTATCTAGACAGTGTGGGGCAATTATTACCGGCGTGTATTCCATTTACGCACCACCACATTCAGAATTCAGAGGGGTAGGTTCAGTTGAAAAAGCATTGAATGAGCAAGTAGAAAAAATCATGGAAGAAGCCAAGATCCTAGCAGCAAAACACGGAATTGTATTTAAAGAAAAATTGATGAGAGGTGAAATCGGATACAATATTATCAAGATGGCCCATGGGAAAGAAAAATTCGACATGATAGTAATGGGATCGCGAGGAAGAAGTTCAGCTAAGGAGATATTCTTTGGCAGTACATCAAACTATGTAATACACGCATCCAAGATTCCTGTAGTTATTGTAAAGTAATTTTAAGAGAATCCGTGTTTCTTGAAATATTTTTGATGGTACTCTTCGGCTTTGTAAAATGTTGGAGCTGGAACTATTTCAGTCACTATAGAATTTTCAAATCTACCTGATTTCTCAAGATCTTGTTTAGATTTTTCTGCAATAGCTTTTTGTTCTTCATTATGAATAAAAATTGCAGAACGGTATTGATGACCAACATCAGGTCCTTGACGATTCAAAGTTGTAGGATTATGGTTATTCCAAAACACATCAAGGAGTTCTTCATAAGATATCTCTTCAGGATCATATTCTACTTCTACAGCTTCTGCGTGACCTGTTTTATCAGCACATACTTCTTCATACGTAGGATTTGGTAGTTGGCCACCAATATATCCTACTTGGGTTGATTTTACACCTTTAGTTTTATTTAGTAAATCTTCAACATGCCAAAAACATCCTGCACCAAAGGTTGCTTTCATAAAATGGATTGTTCAATATAGAATTAAAACCATTCTAAATTATTCAATCAAAATGATGTCTTTTTGAATAAGGAATTTTAGAGAATTAACAAATTCTTGTTGAGAAATTAAATCATTAGACCACCAATGTGAAGTATTTCTAAACCAAGAAGGGACATCGTCAATAGCAGAATGAACATAGTCAACATTTGGAATTACAATGATCTTGTTTTGTAGCATAAAATCTAATCCTGAAATAAATTCAGAATCAGATATTTCACCAGTAGCCCAATTTTTTGCATATGTTTTTATCCAATCAGGAATGTCAGTAGAAAATCCCAATATGTCATAAATGGTTTTTCCTGGAAATTGTGAATCAAACCAAGATTGGTATTGAGGTTCGGTGTTATATCTGTCGATATAATATTGTGGAGATTTATCAAATGAAGGAAAATTTTCAATGTGAGTAGCGCCATATCCTACAACATCATCAATTTGATACAATGGAAATTGTGAATCAAACCAAGATTGGTATTGAGGTTCGGTGTTATATCTGTCGATATAATATTGTGGAGATTTATCAAATGAAGGAAACCCCAAAATTCTCATTTTAGGGTTTTCTGTAAAAGAAATATCAGATTCATCATCAGCAGGTAATGGTGTGGGTTTTTTTTCAGGTACAACAGGTAATGGTGTGGGTTTTTTTTCAGGTACAACAGGTAATGCAGGATTTGATTGTGAATTGCTGGATAATTTTTCATAATCAATTGATTTTTCAAGATTTCCGGCATAAGAAAGTTTGATAATATATTTTCCATTTTCGTTCCAAGTAGGTCCACCTGCATGAAGAATTTTAGTAAAAGTACCATCATTTTTTGGAATCACGCTGTCAACATGTGCCAAGCCACTTCCACTTGGAGTTATAATTTGAATAATTATTGATGGGATTGCAGAATCATAATTAACATTGCCAGTAATTTTGATGGAGTCCCCCAGATGATACAGGGATTTATCAGTTGTGAAATTATTGACGGTTCCAAAAGAAGGATTCAGGCCAAATGGAATAAGAAGTAACACTGAAAACAGTAAAAAATAACATTTCATATTTAAATGCTAATTTGATCAGACATAATTAAACAATTCTACAAATAGTTCTGCCAGATTTAGGTAACATCGGTGAATATTTCAACAACTTTTTTTGCCAGAGTTTCAATGTTAGCAGTAGGTTCTGCAGATATCAACAAGAGGATTTGTGTTATAGGGAATGGAAAGCTTACTAAAACTGCCTTATCTCGTCTTGCTGCAAGATAATTAATTGGTCCTAAACTCTCATCATATTCTTTTCGAATAGAGGCTTTAGAGACAAACTCTAAAAATGACTGCAATCTAGTCTCATCTCCTTCATGAGGCACAAGTCCTTCCTTAAATCCACCAGCAATTAATTGGCCATTGTTATCAACAATGCCTGCAAATCGGATCTCGGCTTCACGAAGTAACTCTTTGCATTTTTCACCGTATAGTTTCAATGCAGTGTCAGGATTTGACATGATAATATCAATTTAGATATCAAAAATAAAAACCTAGTCAATTTCAAGATAGTTGTTTTTTGAATAAGATTCCAAATTGGTCTTTCATGTTTAAGAATTTTCTACATGGAATTAATAAGCAAAAACTAGAGACAGTTGATTATTGAAAACAGTAGTTTTTGGAATTTTTGCAAATATTATAACAACTAGTTTTAATGCTCAAAGCACTTTTGCCCATAGTCCAGACTTTGAAATGAGCACCACAGAAGACATTCTAAAATTTTGTGAGTTTTTTTATGAAAAATACCAATTACTCAGCACATAGAATTTAACATTACAGCACCCACATTTTCCAAATCTAAGGGCATGTGTAATTTTGTATAATTATGTTGCATGAAATAGTACTCATCAAGCAAGAGATATTGTGGTAATTGTTGAAATTGAAAAATGCTTAGAAGATTCAAGTTATATCAAAAAGACATATTGTAATTTCAGATTGGTGTAAAAAACAGCAGTGGGATTACTGAATGAACGAATTTCAGAATCAGAGTATTTGCAAACAATGGGGAATTAATTTCCCGCAACATCATCAGCGTATAACTAGAGTCGACATTTCAGCAAGACATAATCAATTATTTTTTCTTCAGATGATTTTTTCATTTTCAAAAGAGATTTAAAAAGAATTTTTTCAACATATTGAGGATAGTTTTCTAAAATTAATTTTTTTAGTCGTTCTCTATTTTCAAGATAATAATCAGTAAGAGGAGGATAAACATTTGAACCAATGAGTTGTTCATCAGAAATGGTAAAACCTGCAGATTTTAGAAGATGTTTCAAATAATTCAGAGTATAGTGCTCTGATGACCAGGTAAATTTTAAAACACCTAATTTTCCAAAGGATGATTTTTCAGTTGTTATAGGAATTGCAATTACAAGTAATCCTGATTTCACCAATATTCTTTTTGACTCGTAGATAAAATCAGATAATGGTTTGAAATGTTGTGCAGACTCCAATGCCAAGACACGATCAACTGAATCATTAGAAAAGGGCAGTTTTGTAGAAGTGGCGTTCAAGAATTCTATGTTTTTCTGAATTCCAGGAAAACATAGTTGGTTGAAATTAATATTTACATCATACAAATCAAGGTTTGGAAAATTTTCTTTCCATAGTTTAGAGGGAGCAGATAATCCACTGCCAATATCTGCTACATGTTTTGCAGAAGATAATTCTGCCAATTCTGAAAAAATCATACATAGATTTTTTTGAGCAGAAATAGGATCTGCATGGTCAGATGACCAATAACCAAAATTCAGCATAGAGCCACCAGTTGCAATCTGCATGACAGGTGATAGAGTGGTGTAAAGATTCACTACATCTTTTTCATTTCTACGAAATGTCCACAGTAACACTTGGAGAGGATTAATTGACACCAAAAATAATTTCAAATTTATTTAAAAATGAGGGATATTAATTTCTAGGGCAATCCTTCTGAATCCTCAGCACAGTGCTTATGAACCCAATACTCATCTTTATTTTTTGAGATCTCTTTTCCAGGTTGAATTTTATCTCCACAGGAAATACAAGATGTGGCAAACTTTGCTTTCATGAATATTCACCACTATTCTTGAATAAATCACCTGTGTTTGAATGAGTATTAGCTAAAGATTAACACATTTTATTAATTTGAAATGGAAAGATGACTCATGAATGAATCAAATTCAGACACATCATCTAAGATAGTTTTAGCAAAATGGACTGACAGATTCTTTGCATGGCTAATTGATTTTATCATTATTTCAAGTATTTCAACGGCAATAATTTTTGCTTCATTGGGTTCAATAAATTATGAATTTGAAGAGGATTCATTTTGGATGGAAAACATACAATACATTCCAACTAGTGTTTTGTTTTTTGTTTATTGGACTATTTTAGAATACAAAACAGGTCAAACAATCGGGAAAAAAATCATGAATTTGAAAATAGTCAATATTGATGGAAGAAAACCAAATTTGAAAGGAATTATGATCAGTAGTTTTGGTAAAGCATTTCTTTTACCAATAGATGTTATTTTAGGATGGTTTTTGACTAATGAAAAACGTCAACGGATTTTTAATAAATTAGGAGATACATTGATTGTAAAAATCAAAGAAATAAATGATATTTCAGACGTAAAATATTTGAAAGACTAGATTTTGTCAGATTTTCTTGAATAATTACTTTGAAGATTTAACCAACAGATCTATTAGCAAGTTTAGATCAATTTTGCTTGATGTCTGAGAATCAAAAAGAATGGTGGGTTGGATTGCCAAACGAACTTCAAAAGGACATAGAATTAGAACAATAACATCTAGAGTTGCGCGTGTTAAAGGGGCAATTTTACGGCAAAAGTAGCATGATTGCTATTTACAGAATACTTTCTAGTTCTTCATTTCAAACTCTATCCATAAGCTTAAGTTCATTCTTCTTTTAAGAAATTTGTGAGTGAAAGGAAATTTTACATTTGTAAAAATTGTGGAACAGAATTTCCATCAACAGAAGTTAGACTTTATTGTAAAGTTTGTAAATCAAATTTAGACAAATCAGGAAATCTACCTAAACTTTAGCAACATCCTTAAGTTCATTCTTTTTAGAGAAGATTTAGGAATTGTTTTGTTTGTGGAAAAAATAAAGAAGATTATCAAGTATAGACTAACAAGATAATCATTGGTGCAACACATGATTCAGAATTTCAAAACAATGAGATCATATGTAATTTATCAGACAAATCTGTGATTTGTCATGATTGTATGAAAACAATAGAGAAACAAGTTGAAATGAAAAAAGAATAATCAGATATTAAAATATTATTTCAATGTCCACACATTATTTTTAAGATACTTGGAGAGTGTAAAGTAATGGGTGAAAAAATAAATTGTGAATGTATAGAATGCAATTGTCAAGAAATATTTGAAGTTATTGAAACTGAAGAATTAATTAATTTAATACAACATGGTAGATTAAATTCTGAACAGATTTCATTCTTAAAGACTAGAGTTGGAAGTAAAATTTGCAAGCAATGCTTTGTTGAAAAACATTGCAAATAATGAATTTGTAAAGTTCATTCCAATTCAAAATTAATTAAAATCGTTTAATGTGCCAAGAAATATTATTTTTTGTCGTGTATAGTGTCCACTAAGAGATTTCAAATCACAAAAAAATGCATAGCATTAGATATAGTGATTAAAAATAAAATCATCGTACAAGTCGTGTATATTTTTCCACTTGATGAATGAAATGATTCATCGCGCATAGTCTCTATGTAAGTGGCTGAACCGATGTGTTGGTCTATTAGTAAAGGCTGGCTCACCACTCGCCGAAGCTTGTGATCTACACCACCTTCCTATCAACGCAGTATTCTGCTGCCGACCTTCATCTTACGAAAGAATAACTTGTCTCGGGATAGGATTCGTGCTTAGATGCTTTCAGCACTTAGCCTAAATGGCTTAGCTGCCCGGCCTGCCTTATCAGACAACCGGTAAACCAGTGGCCACGCTGCTCTGTTCCTCTCGTACTCGGAGCAACTTCCCCTCAGTTATTCGCGCTTCCATCAGGCAGAGACCGACCTGTCTCACGACGGTCTAAACCCAGCTCATGTTCCCTTTTAATAGGCGAGCAGCCTCACCCTTGGCCCCTGCTGCAGGACCAGGATAGGAAAAGCCGACATCGAGGTACCAAACCGCGGGGTCGATAGGAGCTCTCGCCCGCGACGAGCCTGTTATCCCTGGGGTAATTTTTCTGTCACCTCCGGGCCCCAATAGTGGGCACACGAAGGATCGCTAAGCCAGACTTTCGTCTATGAATTCCGTGCGTTTGGAAATCCATTCAGTCGAGTTTTTGGCTTTGCCCTCTTCAACGGATTTCTGCCCCGTTTGAACTCAACTTTGGGCCCCTTTGATATCTTTTCAAAGGGGTGCCGCCCCAGCCGAACTGCCCACCTGCACGTGTCTCCGGTCTTCACTGGATAAGTGGTACTGCAAAAAGAGTCTGGTGTTACATCGTTGCTTCTTAACATCCCGGGGAATGTTAAGCATGGCTCCCAGATACCCTGTGCAATTCTTACTATACCACAAGCACAAGCTGCAGTAAAACTCCACGGGGTCTTCTCTCCCCGATGGAAGTTGATGGACTGTTCGTCCACCTTATGTGGCTTCACCGGGTTGTAGGCGGGGACAGTGGGGCTCTCGTTGTTCCATTCATGCGCGTCGGAACTTACCCGACAAGGCATTTGGCTACCTTAAGAGAGTCAGAGTTACTCCCGGCGTTAACCGGCCCTTAGCTCGGTTGAACCCAAGTTTTAGGTACCGGCACCGGCCAGGATTCAGCGACTATACAAATCCTTTCGGACTAGCAGTCGCCTGTGTTTTTATTAAACAGTCGAAACCCCCTTGTCATTGCAACCTGCGATCCCCATTCCTCATGAAGATTGCAGGCATCCCTTATACCTAAGCTACAGGACTAATTTGCCGAATTCCCTCGCCATACGGTATACCCGTAGCACCTTAGCTTTCTAAGCCAGCGCACCTGTGTCGGTTCTGGGTACGAACTTACATTTTGCTAACTACACGATCTTTCATGGTCTCCTGGATTCGAGAAAACTTCGCTAACGCGAAGCCATTCCTACCTCGGACTGGTTCTCGTCATTACGACACTCCCCAATCCTTGAATAGTTAGATACAACGATGGTTGTACACCCCCTATCCGAAAGCGAACCATATAGCTCAAACGCTCCATGTAAGGTACTAGAATATTAACTAGTTTCCCATTCGATTTACTCTTTTGAGGCAAACCTTAGGATCGACTACCTCCAGGCTGATAACGCATTGCCTGGAAACCCTTACGCTTGCGGTGGTATAGATTCTCACTATACTATGCTGTTACTGCCGCCAAGATCTGCAATAGAAACCGGTCCACAGGACGTCACCGCCCTGCTTCGACCCAATCACTACGCCAACCTACCACGAATCATCTACTGATGATTATCTAAAGTATCGGTATTTTGCTTTAGCCCCGTCCGTTTTTGAGGCATCCCCCCTCGGCAGGTAAGTTGTTACACACTTTTTAAAGGATAGCTGCTTCTGAGCTTACCTCCCTGCTGTCTTGGCGAGAATACGCTCTTTAGCTTGACACTTAGCAAAAATTTGGGGACCTTAACTTCAGTCTGGGTTAAACCCCTTTCGGTCATGAGCCTTACGCCACATGAACCCGTGTCCTTGCTTCTACGATGTGTATCCGTTCGGAGTTTGAATGAGAGGTGAGGGATTTCTCCCCCGCGCCTCTCTATCAGTGCTCTACCGGAAACACTATCTCCACAAAGCACGCCCTGCGAGACGCTTCGGTTGGAACTAGCGAGCGCCAGTCTAGATTGGTTTTTGACCCCTATTCCCAAGTCACAACAACGATTTGCACGTCAGAACGTCTTAAGACCTCCAGCGGGCTTTCGCCCGCCTTCGTCTAGCTCAGGAATAGATCGACTGGCTTCTAGCCTAGCCGCCATGACTCTACGCACTTTCACACGCCTCTCCTGACTTCTTGCGAAGCTGCGAGAGCTCGGTTTCCCTTCGCCTGCACCTTTACAGGTTTAAGCTTGCCATGACGGTTAGCTCCTTGGCCCGTGTTTCGAGACGGAACGCGTGACACTGATGATTCGAACATCAAATCTTCAACTCTATTGCTAGAATCTCCAATCTGAAAAAATCACCTTCCATGCCACGCACGTCTGTAAGCAATAGGTTTCATGCACTTTTCGCCCCCCTTCCGGGGTACTTTTCAGCTTTCCCTCACGGTACTAGTCCACTATCGGTCTTGAGAGATATTTAGCCTCGGATGCTACTTTCACCCATATTCATTGCCCACTACCAAGGACAACTACTCGGGTATGAATAGGACTCTTCCCACTTCGCTTAAGGGGGTATCACCCTCTATGCCAGAACTTTTCAGATCATTTCAGCTGTGTTCCAAGTTTCCATATTATCATACCAAAACACCACATCTCCCGAAGGATTCAGTTTGGGCTCTTTCCTTTTCGATCGCCTCTACTTGGGAAATCTCAATTGATTTCTTTTCCACGTGGTACTAAGATGCTTCAATTCCCACGGTTCGACTTCCAATACTAGTGTACTGGAATACACAAATGTGTAAGATTCTCATTCGGACATCTCGGGATCATAGGATGCGTGCGCCTACCCCGAGCTTATCGCAGCTTGCCACGTCCTTCATCTCTCCTCAAGCCTAGCAATCCACCTATTGCCGTCTTTACACCGGCAAATTCAGCCACATATTACACGACTATGCACGACGATCATTGCAAGCTCCTGGCAGAGACCTGCTACATCCTTCATACATCACTTTCGTGATGCATTGCATCGATGACTCAATGTGAAGATTAGTGCATCCGTACACTTTCCATGTCTAAGGAGGTGATCCGACCGCAGGTTCCCCTACGGTCACCTTGTTACGACTTTTCCCTTGTCACGAACCTCAAGTTCGATAACGCCAATCAGACGTCACCTCGCTAAAAGCTCACTTCAATGAAACGACGGGCGGTGTGTGCAAGGAGCAGGGACGTATTCACCGCGCGATAATGACACGCAGTTACTAGGGATTCCATATTCGTGAGGGCGAGTTGCAGCCCTCAGTCATAACTGTGGTAATGTTTGGGGATTACCTCCTCCTTTCGGATTTGGAACCCATTGTCATTACCATTGCAGCCCGCGTGTGGCCCCAGAGTTTCGGGGCATACTGACCTGCCGTGGCCCCTTCCTTCCTCCGCATTAACTGCGGCGGTCCCGCTAATTCGCCCCACTACTCCTGAGAGTAATGGTGGCAACTAGAGGCAGGGATCTCGCTCGTTACCTGACTTAACAGGACATCTCACGGCACGAGCTGGCGACGGCCATGCACCACCTCTCAGCTTGTCTGGTAAAGTCTTCAGCTTGACCTTCATTCTGCTGTCTCTCCGGGTAAGATTTCTGGCGTTGACTCCAATTGAACCGCAGGCTTCACCCCTTGTGGTGCTCCCCCGCCAATTCCTTTAAGTTTCATACTTGCGTACGTACTTCCCAGGCGGCAAACTTAACGGCTTCCCTGCAGCACTGCATTGGCCACAAGCCAATGCATCACTGAGTTTGCATAGTTTACAGCTGGGACTACCCGGGTATCTAATCCGGTTTGCTCCCCCAGCTTTCATCCCTCACCGTCGGACGTGTTCTGGTAGACCGCCTTCGCCACAGGTGGTCATCAATAGATCAAAGGATTTTACCCCTTCCTACCGAGTACCGTCTACCTCTCCCACTCCCTAGCTCTGCAGTATTCCCGGCAGCCTGTACGTTGAGCGTACAGATTTAACCGAAAACTTATAGAGCCGGCTACGGATGCTTTAGGCCCAATAATCATCCTGACCACTTGAGGTGCTGGTTTTACCGCGGCGGCTGACACCAGAACTTGCCCACCCCTTATTCATCAGTGTTTCTAGGACTGACAAAAGGTTCCTTTAGCAGAAACCACTCGGATTAACCTTGTCGTGCTTTCGCACATTGCAAAGTTTTCTCGCCTGCTGCGCCCCATAGGGCCTGGGTCCGTGTCTCAGTACCCATCTCCGGGCTACTCCTCTCAGAGCCCGTACCTGTAATAGTCTTGGTGGGCCATTACCTCACCAACAAACTGATAGGCCGCAGTCCCATCCTACGGCGATAAATCATTTGAAACATAAACCATTCCAGGCATAATGTTCTATCGGGCATTATTCTCAGTTTCCCGAGGTTATTCCCGTCCATAGGGTAGGTTGACTACGCGTTACTGAGCCGTCTGCCTTGTATTGCTACAATGACTCGCATGGCTTAGTATCAATCCGATAGCAGTCAGGTCCGGCAGGATCAACCGGATTCTGAATTTTTAATTTTGATTATTGAAGTACATTTGTACTTTATTTGGAATTGACGGATGCACATAATCTTCACATTTCAGATTTGATCTTTTGATCAGATCCTCATTTTGTATGCGTAACTGGAGGCCCATGAATCACAAAATGGCATATTGCCAAACTTCATCACAAGCGCCGCCTATTGCGTTACGTATGCAGAAGGTGAAGTATGCAGAATCCATATAAACCATACGTGAAATTGTGCCTGATCGGGGTGATTTTTTGTAAAAATTACATCTTTTAGTTTTGACCCTTCCTCTCATGCACAGTTTACTCGCAAAATAGGCTCAATTGAGAATGCTTGATGGTTAAAATGGCAGTGAAGATAGGTGAATTTGGTTTTGGATTACACACAAGAGTACAAGAAAAAGACTCCACAATCTGCAAAAATATTTGCAAAGTCATCCAAACTTCATGTTAATGGTGTTAGTCATAACATAAGATTTTATGAACCATATCCATTTGTTGTAAAAAAATCATCTGGAAAAAATTTGATTGATGTGGATAACAACAAATACACAGATTACTGGATGGGTCACTGGAGTCTGGTTTTAGGACATGGGCAAAAAAATGTTAAAGACGCTCTAAAAAAACAGATTGAAAAAAGCTGGATGTATGGGACAGTCAATGAGCAGACGATTTTATTATCTGAATTAATTTCAAAGGCAGTTCCAGTAGCTGAAAAGATTCGATATGTCACATCAGGAACTGAAGCTACAATGTATGCAGTAAGACTAGCACGTTCTGTTACAGGGAAAAAAATAATTGCAAAGATTGACGGCGGATGGCATGGCTATACTTCAGATTTACTGAAATCAGTAAACTGGCCATTTTCTGAATCAGAAAGTAGTGGGATTGTAAATGAAGAAAAAATTGTGTCAATTCCTTACAATGATTTGGAAGAGTCTTTGGTGATTTTAAAAAAACATTCAAATGATTTGGCAGGTGTTATTATAGAGCCAGTCTTAGGCGGTGGCGGATGCATTTCAGCTGATTCGGATTATTTGAAAGGGATACAAGAGTTTTGTAAGAAAAATAATTCATTATTTATTTTAGATGAAATAGTTACAGGTTTTAGATTTAGATATGGATGTCTATATCCTACAATGAAGCTAGAACCAGACATTGTAACGTTGGGAAAGATTGTAGGTGGAGGAATGGCAATTGGTGTAATGTGTGGAAAAAAAGAGATTATGGAATATGCAGATATCACTGGAAAGAAAAAATCAGAGCGCAGTTATGTTGGAGGCGGAACATTTTCTGCAAACCCCACATCAATGACTTCAGGATTTGCGACACTTTCAGTTTTAAAAAATAACAAATCTATTCACTCAACAATTAATTCGTTAGGGGATTATGCAAGAAAGGAACTAAACAAAGTATTTGATGGCAAAGTCATCATTACAGGTAAGGGTTCTTTGTTTATGACTCATTTTGTGAAAAATGGAATTACAGAAATAACAAATGCTGCTCAAGCATCAAAGTGCGATACAAAAGCACTGCATGATTATCATTTTAAGATGATAGCACATGACGGAATATTCTTTTTGCCAGGTAAATTAGGCGCAATATCTTATGCCCATACAAAGCAAGATATCAAGAAGATGGTTTTGGCATCAGAATTTTAGATATTATTTAGATGGGAAAAGTTTTTCACGCCATGAAATTAATTGGTTGAAAATATCAAGATAATTCCTTTGCTTTATGGTAATGTGTGCATGAGCCGAAAGTTTTCCAAATGTACCTTCAAAAATCATTGTACATTCATCTTTAAAGAAAGGTATCGATATGCCTATTTTTTTCAATGAACTAAATGCAATATTTTGAATTTGGATAGTTTTTTCGCGTACTATGACTTGCTTTTTTTCGGGATTTTTATTAATTGAATCATCCAACTGTTTTTTTACAGAATCCCCCCATAGTGGCGTGTCATGAGGCCATCTATGCACAAATACCTTATCAGCAAAATACTTTATTTCAGAATCAGTCAATAAAGAAAATAATTTCTAATTCAAATTAAGCTTATCTTAGAATTTCATGTTTTTATGAGATGCGAGCGGGAAAACCCGGTACCCTTTAGGGTTGGGATGAGAGCGAGCCATGATTAACAACAATTCCAACATCGTCTTTAAACAATATGTGATGTGAAAATGGCCTGTATTGCAACGAAACTACAAGTTCAGACTATATCCAAGTGATTCTCAAGAATACAAACTGAACAACAACCTTAATGTCTGCAAGTGGGTATACAACAAATTTGTAGAACAAGCTAAAAATAATTTTCTCACCAGAAACGACATGAACTATATTTTGACAGAACTAAAGCAATCAGAATCATGGCTGTACAACTATCACAGCAAGATGCTTCAAATGGTATCGACACAACTCGAATCAGCAGAAAAATCGCTAATTGAACTATCAAAGAAAGGTAACAAGACAGGACAATTGAGATTTGCAAGATACGGAGAATATAGGACTTTCACATACAACCAGTCAGGATTCAAAATAGAAACTAATGGAGACAAGACATTGCTATATCTCTCAAAGATTGGACATATAGAAATTAGAAAACACAGGGAAATTCCAGATGATGCAAACATAAAACAAGTTATAGTTACAAAGACACCATCAGGGAAATGGTTTGTGTGTGCGACTGTCGATATTTCAGAACCGCTGATCAGCATCATCCCAAAAATCTCATTTTCAAAGCCAGTTGGAATCGATGTCGGCATAAAATCATTTGCATACGATTCAGACGGATATCAAACACCAAATCCACTAAACCTCAAAAAGATGCTAAAGCCGCTTGCCAGAATTCAGAGAAAAGTATCAAGACGAAAAAAAGGCAGTAACAACAGACTAAAAGCAATACTGCACATGCAAAAGATACACGAAAAAATAGCAAACAGAAGAAAAGACTTTCAGCACAAGCTTTCAACACAGTATGCAAAAAACAATGATGTCGTATTTGTGGAAAAACTTGAGAATTCCAAACATGGTAAAAAACCACAAATTGGCAAAAAGTATAATGGATTCAAGCTGGGGGACATTTTTGCAAAAACTGGAATACAAGTGCAAGATGCTAGTTGAGGTACCTTCAAGAAACACTACAATAGACTGCTCAAGATGCGGAAACAAGGTTTCAAAAAGTTTGGCAGTTAGAATACACCGATGTGACAAATGCAATTTGGCAATGGACAGAGATTACAATGCAAGCATCAACATCTTGCAAAAAGGATTGAACATATTCAATCACAATACACTACCGCAGGAACTGCGGGAATTAACGCCTGTGAAGATCTCAAAGAGGTCGATGAAGCAGGAAGTAGCAGTCATTACTGCCTTCTCAAAAGAGAAGCCCAAACCCTTTAGGGTTGGGTAGTTCACAAAATGAATTATTGTACAATACATGGAAAAGAAAAAAGAAGAAAAGGATGCATATGCAACAGATGATCCTACAAAAACTACAGCAAAAGAACAAGAAGAGATGGCAAAGGAAGCAGTAAAAAAATTCAAATCACTAGGATAAGCCAAACTTTCATTAGCAATATCCTTTTGTAGAAATTATGGGGTTATTTGGTGGAAAAGAGAATCTAGAGGATCTCTTATACAATGCAATGTCACTTTTAGAAAAGAATCAACCAAAAGGAGCCATATCATTATTTAACAAAGCTCTAAAACAAGAACCGGAAAATACATCTGCGTTATTTAACAAGGGTTTAGCATTTAATCAAATAAAAAAATACAATGATGCAATCACATGTTTTGATAAATTACTAGAAATTAATCCAAATGATGCTCAGGCATACAACAACAAAGGGATTGCAGCAGCGGAGTTGGGCAATATTCAAGGTGCAGCAGAATGTTATGACAAAGCAATAGAGTCAGACCCAAAATATGCAGCGTCTTATTTTAACAAAGGAGTGTTGCTGGATAAACTAAAAGAACATGAAGAGGCCCTTCAAGCATTAGACAGAGCAATAGCCATAGAGCCACGAAAGCCCAACGCAATGTTTTACAAGGGAATTATTCTAGGTAAAATGAAAAAACATGAAGAGTCATTGAATTGTTTTGAAAGAGTTTACAAGAACAATCCAACTCACATGGATGCATTCTTCCATAAAGGAATAGAATTGGCAGAGTTGGGAAAACATGAAAAAGCAATAGAGATTTTTGATCAGATTTTATCAAAACACAAAGACAATGTAAACGTCATTTATGCAAAATCAAGAAGCAAGGCAGAGTTGGGAATGTATCCTGAATCATTAGAATTGCTAAAACAGGCAATTTCTAAGAGTCCAAAAGTTATTCGCTTATGGGCAAAGGAAGAAAAAACATTTGAAAAGTTTCACACCAATGATGAATTTAGAAGAATTGTAAAATTATAACAAGATATCATGAAAAAATACCAAGTAAACCAATGAAAAATGAAATTCTGGTTACAGAATTTTTTTTCTTACAGCATCAATTCTAATTATTTCAACTTTCTTTTTAGGACCAGACAGTCTTGCTTCAAAAATTGGAATGTATACTTCAGTAATGTCATGCAATACAAATTCATCTTTTAGATCTCTTACATCTGCATCCATTGGCTTTTTTAGATGAATTTGAAGTTTATCTATTGCTGAATCATAAGAGAATTCAGGTTTTTTAACAATGGATGAACTGTCCTCAAGAATTTTTGTAGGATAGTTTTCTATAGTTTTTGAGTCAATTTTGAATGGCAATTCTACTTCCAATCCATGATGATCAAAGGTTAATTCATCTTCTTCTTCAACAAAAACATGTTCCTCTAAGTTCAAGTCAACTTTGTTTTTACCTTTTTTTCCAACAAATGCTTTTTCCAAGCCCGATTTTGAGCGAACTGGAAATACAGCATCATCCATAACAACACCATGCACATTTGAATCAACATCAATTGTATGAATTGCTTTTCTAAAATAATTTGCAGAGTATTTTCCAGATACTATCAATGATGATTCATAGTATAACTTCAGAGAATCAAGATGAATGTCCTCTTTTTTAGGTCTAGATAATAATGACTTGAAAGGGTCAGTTTTCTTTTGTTCAACAATGTTCATTGCTTCCTCTTCTTCAAGGTTTTTTCTTATCACAATGGTCTTTACATCATAATCATTGTTTGCCAAAATCACTCTATATACCAAATTCAGGCTATTAAATCAATTCTACTAAGAAAGAAATAATAGATTTGATATTATTAAAAATGTATGGGAGCGTCAAAAAAAGGAAAAGTAATGCCGAGAAAAGGCGGGTACATTGATAAATTTCTTAAAAAAGCCGACAAGGCAATCCAAGAAGGAATCAAGAGGGCTGACGAGGTTTTAGATGAAGCAGTTGAATTAGGAGAAATAACTGCAAAACAAGCTTCAAAAGCAAGTAAAGAATTTAGTGAAAAAGCAAAAAAAGAAGGCGAGATTTTACAAAAAAAGAGTTTGGAGAAGATTAATGAAGGAATTTTGTCTGCAAAAAAAATGGCAACAAATTCAGAAGAAGATTTGAAAATGCTTGATAAACTTGGGAAATTACGAAAGTCCGGAGTACTTACTGAAAAGGAATTCCAAGAAAAGAAAAAGAAAATTTTGAGTCGAATTTAAAATGAAAAAAACCAACATTTTTGGAACCGGAGACCAACGAAAAGTAAACCCAGGCTGGTTTACAGGTAAAACATGGATGAAGATATTATCTGAGAAGATCAAAGTAAAAGAGCAAGACATCTATCATGTTCATTTTGAAAAAGGATCGAGAACAAAACTCCATCAACATGATGGAAATCAAGTGTTAATTGCAATTAAAGGGAAGGGAAGTCTAGAGATTTTTAAAAAATATGGTGCATCTAAGGCTAATTTCAAAATCAAACGAACCGAAAGAATCAGTCTCAATGAAGGCGATATTGTGCACATCCCAGCAAAAATACTCCACACTCACGGCTCAATTGACAAGAAAAATGCATTTTCACATATTGCAATAAACATTTTGTCTAAAAAAAATGCACCATACAAAACTACATGGTATGAATCAGATTTCAAGTCCAAAGTTTCAGAAATTATTTAGACAGAATGGCATTACGGAAAAATTCAGAAATTCAATCAATTCAAGGAAATGAGGGAACAAAGATCAAGCAGTATTTTCACCCACACAACACACTAAATGGAATCAATTACAGTGTTGCACAATTCACATTAGAGCCAGGAAAAAGATCTAAACTTCACAAACTTAACTCATCTGAAATTTATTATATTTTGGAAGGTAGCGCAATCTTAAATGTTGATGAAGACAAACATCATCTTCAAAAGGATGATTCGGCGTATATTTCCCCAAATTCCAAGCAATTCATTGAAAATACAGGTTCGGGTAATTTGAGATTTTTGTGTATTGTTGAACCTGCCTGGAAGGCAGAAAACGAAGTCTTACTTGAATAAATACAGTTAGACGCACCATAGCAATTATTTTTATCATATGACAAATCTCTATCTTCAGTGAACACATATCAAGCAATCAAAGTATTGAATGTGAATCAAGATTCATCACAAGAGGAGATCAAAGCAGCATATAGAAAGCTGGCACTGGAATTACATCCGGATAAAAATAAAAATACGAGGGCAGATTTAGAATTTAAGAAAATTACAGAAGCATACAATTTTTTGAAGAAAAATCATAGCCAAACTAGTAATTCATCATATGAGGAATATACAGAAACTAAATCTAATACAAAATCAAGATACAGGAAAAAACCTCAGTGGGGAGCGCCAGGTGACGGAAGCATTCCAGAACAAGATTGGAGTAAATACACTCGTGAATTTGAAGAAGGTGATCCTGATTTTTGGAAAGAGTATGAGCGAAAATTCTGGGAAGAGTATAATGCACGTATTCGACCAGATGGAAGAAACGGCGAATATGAGAAGGCACAAGAGCCTAAAAAACAACCAAATCTTTTCGTCGATGTCGACAAAAGTCGATGTATTGGATGTTGTAGTTGCGAGATGATTGCGCCAGATGTTTTTGAGATTAACAAAGAAACTAAGTCAAATCCCAAATCTTCTGTAATTAATCAAAAAGGGGCAGGAGTAAACAAAATAATGAATGCAGCTGAGACGTGTCCAACAAAAGCAATCATTGTAGAAAATTTAGATTCAAAAGAAAGATTGTATCCTTATTAGATTTTCAATTTGGTGTAAAGTTCATCAATTTCAGAATCAGATAATTTCAATGAATTATCAAACATGGAATGAATTGCACCTGCTGAATCATATTTACTTCTTGGAACTAAATGCACATGAACGTGTGGCACTTCTTGTCCTGCATCTTTACCGTTATGTACTGCAAGTAAGGTTGATCCAGTAATAGAGTCAACCTTAGAAATCATTGTATGTACAAGAGAAAACAAATCAGAGTTTTCTTTTTCACTCATATCTTGAATTTTTTGATGATGGTTTTTTGGAATCACAAGTACATGACCCTTTGCAAGCGGAAATGCATCTAAAAATGAAATTGAGTCATCAGTTTCTTTGAGAATTTTTGCAGGGATTTGACCTGAAATAATTTTACAAAAAATACAATCCATGAGTTTTTAATAATTTTTCAAAATATTAAATCATCGATTAAGGATTAACAACAGTAGCCCACGCAAGACCATCACCAAATTTGATAGTGGCTTTATCCCCAGGATTTAGAGTGCAATCTTCAATGGTTTTAGGAATACTATCAGAAGTTTCAACATAACAGACACCATTGTCATTGGTCAAAATTATCACTTCCTCAAATACATCCTCACGAATTAGATTCCAAAATGGGAAGACCATAGTTGATAGGACAATTCCCGCAGCAAGAAATGCACCAACAAAAACTAGACTAGTTTTCTGGCCTGAACTTAGTTCCATGTTACCAGGTACCGCCATCCCCTGCATTTGGATCTAATTTCTTTGCAGGTACGTTTCCATGGGCTTTTTTCATATGTCTCTTCAAACGTTCAGGATCATGTAATTCCGTTCCACATACATCGCATTTTGTTTGGATTTCATCACCTTTCTTACGTTTGAACAAGCCCATAAAATAATAAAATTTTGAAATACATTATAAAGGATACTCAACTTTTTAGAATCTGTGACAATAAAAAATATCACAGTTTTAGGATCTGGAGTTATGGGGCATGGCATAGCCCAAGTATCAGCTGCTGCAGGATATAATGTAGTTTTGAGAGACATCAAACAAGAATTTTTGGATAAAGCAATGGAGAAAATAAAATGGAGTCTAGACAAACTAGTCTCCAAAGAAAAAATTTCAAAAGATGAAGGTGATGTAATTTTTGCAAGAATTAAACCAGTAGTAGATTTAGGTGAGGCGGTAAAAGACACAGAATTAGTTATCGAAGTGGTTCCAGAAATAATGGATTTAAAGAAAACAGTTTATGCGGAACTAGATAAAGTTGCTGCACCTAAAGTAATCTTTGCATCAAACACAAGTACATTGCCAATTACTGAAATTGCAAATACAACATCACGACCTGAAAAATTCATAGGAATTCATTTTTTCAATCCGCCACAACTAATGAAATTAGTAGAAATAATTCCTGGAGAAAAAACAGCTCAAGAAACTACGGATTTAACTCAAGACTATGTAAAGTCAGTAAACAAAGTAGCAGTATTATGCAGAAAAGATGTTCCCGGATTTATCATAAATAGACTATTCATTCCAATGGTTCATGAAGCATGTTTTGTTAAAGACAGAACTGGTGCAACACTTGAAGAAATAGATTCAGCTGTCAAATTCAAATTAGGATTTCCAATGGGAATTTTTGAGTTAGCAGACTTTACAGGAATGGATGTAATTCACAAAGCAACAGTAGAGATGCATCTACGAGACAAAAAAGTAATCAATCCTCACCCACTTGTTGAAAAAATGTTTGATGAGAAAAAATTAGGGCAAAAATCAGGAGAAGGATTTTACAAATATTCTGATGATAAGTACGAAAGGGTTGCACTTTCAGAGGACCTAGCACAAAAATGCAATCCAATTCAAATTGTTGCAAATATTCTAAATAATGCAGCATGGCTTGTATCTAATGGTGCAAGCGACATTGAGGAAATTGAGAAGGCAGCTAAATTAGGATTAGGTCTGAAAAAACCATTATTTGAAACTGCAAAAGAGATTGGAATCAAAAATATTGTCGATGAATTAAACAAACTTGCTGCAGAACACGGAGAGTTTTACAAACCAGATCCATTACTAGAATCTATGCAGTAATTAATTCTAAAATTTTATTTACAGCTTCTTTTGGAGTATCAACTCCAATTATCTTGACATTCTCTCTCTGATCAATGAAACCATCAATGAATGATGCAACAGGACCACCCATATTTCTAATTGCAACCATTGGTTTTTTGTACATATATGCAGCAGTTGTTTCAGATAAAGTTCCTGAACCTCCACCTACAATAATTACACCATCCGCACTTAATGCATTTAGAAAATCACGAGCTAGTCCCATCCCTGTTGGTATTACAACATCACAGAATTCGTTTGCCATGGCCGGATCATTTTGTGGAATTATTCCTATAGTCAAACCTCCTCCATCACGAGCACCATGAGCTGCTGCAGTCATCACACCACCCAATCCTCCACAAATCAATACAGAGGCAGATTTTGCGATTTCCATTCCAACATCATATGCAATTTTTTCATGCTCAGGAGTACATCCATTTGTATTATGTCCAATAACTAAGATCTGTCGTTTTTTTACCACATCCAGCATACAAAAAATGGTTTGAAATATCTTCCTAGAGAAAAAGATATTAGTAAAAAATGCAGCAATATTTCATGGAAAGACGTTCAATGCCAGTATGTTTTACAGAAAAACAGTACAAGATGATCGAAGAATTTGCCAAGAGAAACGGTATGCTCAGTGCAAGTCAGGCTCTTGAGAAAATCTTAAGCCAATAAGCAATTTTCATTATTTTTGTTTTCATTTTCGTTATCTAACGAAAGTTATGTTCCAATCATGAGATTCCATTACCAGTTAAAATATTATCAGTTAAGATAACTAGAGCATATCTACATTTTTGAAAATAATATAGTAATGTCAGGAATCGATTTCATTGACACAGTAGTGGTCAGAAGCACATGTAAAGGCGCAGATACCATCAGACAACCTTTAAAATCCACTAAATGGGCATGTGTAGAATTCAAGATATAGCAAGAAGGAAAACTCGCTAAAATAAAGGGTTTAAAAATTGTGAGTAGTAAAGGCACATCCAAAATTGATCTTACAGAAATGTACCGAACAACAATTCCTAAAGTAAAAGGCCACTACATTTCAACCAATAAAGGAACTAGGTTACTAAAACTCTAGTATCTTTTTTCATTATTACATTTAATAGATTAAATTATTTGAAATCTCATAGAGACAATGGGACTATTTAGTAAAAAACCATCTTACTGTGCAATATGTAATAAGGAGTTGTCACACAAACACAAACCAAAAAGAGAATGGAATATCAAAGGAGTACTTTGTGGAGACTGTCATTTTGAAAAATCAAAGGAGTACTATGAAGGAAAAGTTAGACAACCATGTGTAGAATGCGGAGAAACTCAAAAAATTACTGATCTGTGGGAGCCAAGATGGCAATGGGATATGGAAGGCTTGCTATGCAAGAAATGCTTTGATAAAAAAGAAGAAAGCCACGGTAAAAAGAAAAATTTTTGCTCGTTATGTTCAGGGCAAATGGGATTAATCAGATACAATCCAAAAGGACATTGGAAGATTGAAGGGCAGTTATGTAGAAGATGCTGGGATGAAAAGAAAGCAGAGTTTGGATAAAAGTGGGATTTTTTAAAAAAATTAAATGTGATGTGTGTGATAAAAAATTTTCAAAAGAAGAAGAAGTGATGAATCATAAACAGATCATTCATGGGAAAGATTTACTATACGATTGCAAAGAATGCAATAAATTTTTCTCAAACATGGAAGATATGAGAACCCATTTACAAAGAGAACATAGTTACAAAAAAGACAGATAGATTAGATTGCTTTAACGGTTTTAACTACTGGTGGTCTTACTTTAGTAAATACTCTGAATCCACAAATACATTTGATTTCAGGCAATCTAGATAATTCAGTATTTGAAACTGTAGTTCCACAGCGTAGACAAGAATAGTTTACTTCAAATGTCTCAACAGGAGTTTCTTCTACTTCCTCATCGTCAAAGTTTTCTTCAACCATATTTATCATCAAAATTTCTATAATTTAAGGCTACCAGATTATGTCAAGGACAATTCAATGTACACATCATCAGGAATTTTCAATCTCATTAGTTGTCTTATAGCTTTATCATCAGCGTTGATATTGATAATTCTGCGATGCATTTTCATTTCCCATTTCTCATAAGTTTCAGTACCACTGCCGCAAGGTGATTTTCTAGTAGCAACATGTAATCTTTTTACAGGAAGTGGAGTTGGACCTTTAACTTTAACACCAGTTTTTTTACCAATACCCATGATTTCACCACAGACGCCATCTAGTTTTGGTAGACTAGTTGAGGTGAGTTTAACACGGGCGGTTTGGGTCATAAAAAATCCGCCTATGGTTTGTACTCTTCGGTAATTTCCTTAACAATTCCTGCTGCAATAGTTGCACCCATATCTCTAAGGGCAAATCTACCCATTTCAGGAAATTCTTGGAATGTTTCAATACAAGTTGGTCTCACCGGTCTGATTTTAACAATTGCAGAGTCACCAACTTTGAGGAACTTTGGATTTTCTTCCTCAACTGCACCAGATGCTGGATTGATCTTTTGTAGGAATTCAGTAATAGTTGCTGCGACTTGTGCTGTGTGTGCGTGCATTACTGGTGTGTAGCCAGGGGCAATTGCTGTTGGATGGTGAATAACTATAATTTGTGCTTTGAATTCTTTTGCAACCATTGGTGGTGCATCAGGAGTACCAAGTACATCACCTCTCTTGATGTCTTTCTTTTCAATACCTCTGAGGTTAAAACCAATGTTGTCACCTGCTTCTGCAGATGGCATTTCTGTGTGGTGTGTTTCAATAGATTTGATTTCACCTTGAGCTCCAGAAGGCATAACAATGATTTTTTGGTTAGCTTTCATGATACCTGTTTCAACTCTACCTACTGGTACTGTTCCTACACCAGTAATGGTGTAAACATCTTGAATTGGTACACGTAGTGGTTTTCCAACAGGTTTCTCAGCTACGGCAAAGTCATCAAATGCTTCAAGCAGAGTTTTACCTTTGTACCATGCCATGTTCTCAGATCTTTTAACCAAGTTGTCACCTTTCCATCCAGAAACTGGAATGAAGGGTACATTTTCTAGTTTATAACCAACAGATCTTACTAATTTTTCACCTTTCTCTTTGGCTGCGTTAAATGCGTCTTCTTTATACTCTACTGCATCCATCTTGTTGATTGCAACAATTAGTTGGCTTACACCGAGTGTCTTAAGCAAGAATGCGTGTTCTCTTGCTTGCCCACCTGCTGCAATTGCAGTATCAGTTTCACCTTCTTTTGCTGAAAGCACTAAGATAGCGGCATCTGCTTCAGAAGCGCCTGTAATCATGTTTTTAATAAAGTCCCTGTGACCAGGAGCGTCAATCAAAGTAAAAAAGTACTTTGGAGACTCAAACTTTTGGAAAGCTAGATCGATTGTAATTCCTCTTTCTCTTTCGTCTTTAATATTATCCATTACCCATGCATACTTGAAGGTATCACCCTTTCCGGTCTTCTCGGATTCGACTCCGTGTGCTGCAATTGTTCTTTCATCTACAACACCAAGATCCATCAAGAAATGACCCATAGTTGTTGATTTTCCATTATCAATATGACCTGTAACAATCAGGTTCAAGTGTGGTTTATCTGCCATATCAAGAGCGTATCTGAGGGCATTTATTACTGTTATGAATTTTTGAAGAAAAAATTAAAAAAATTCAATTAATTTCAGATCACAGAACTGTGTCAAAAGCACATAAATCAAAGGGACAAAAATAAAAAATATGAAAATTACAGTTTCCGTTATCAAAGCAGATGTGGGTGGAGTTGGAGGCCATACAAAACCAAGTGATGGACTAATAGAAGCAATTAGAAACACCGTCAAGAATTCAGGAGATTTACTTATTGATCATTACATCGGTTATTGTGGGGACGACACTCACATTGTAATGACACATACACATGGTGTAGATAATGAAAAAATTCACAAGTTAGCATGGGATGCATTCATGGCAGGAACCCAAGTTGCAAAAGACGAAGGACTGTATGGCGCAGGTCAAGATTTACTAAAAGATTCTTTTTCAGGAAACGTAAAAGGAATGGGTCCAGGAGTTGCAGAAATGGAATTTGAAGAGAGACCAAATGAAGCTTTTACAGTCTTTGCAGCAGATAAAACAGAACCAGGGGCTTTCAATTATCCAATTTACAGAATGTTTGTAGATGCACTAAGTAACACAGGATTAATTGTCAACAAGAGTCTTGCAGCAGGAGTAAAGATACACATCATGGATGTTGAAAAAGCACAAATTGCAGAACTTGAATTGTGGCAGGATAAACCAACGATTGAAGCAGCATTAATGTACCCGGGAAGATATGTTGTAGATTCAGTATACACAAAAGATGGTGAACCAATTTTGGATGCATCAACTGATAGATTGCACAATATTGCAGGAACATATGTTGGAAAAGATGATCCTATTTGTCTAGTAAGAACTCAGAAAAATTTTCCAGCAACAGAAGAAGTAGGAAGTGTCTTTAATAATCCACATTACGTTGCAGGAAACACTAGGGGTAGTCACAATATGCCATTGATGCCTGTAAAACTGAATTCTGCAGCAACAATCAACTTTTGCATTCCAATTGTAGAGGCACTAGTGTTTAGTATGCATAATGGAAAGTTAACAGGACCATTTGATGGATTCTCAACGCCAGATTGGGATTACATAAGAGAGATTGCAACAAAGAAAGCAATTGCAATCAGAAGCCAAGGATTCATCCATCCAGCAACACTTGTTCCATCAGAACTAGAATATGCTGAAGGGTATAGAGCAAGAATGGAGGTTCTTGAAGCCAAGATGAAACCAATGGAAGAAACATCCTCCAGCGGGAATAAAAAAGAGAATTATGAAGATCCAGATTAGCAACATCAATTCTTGCAAATTATAGGAAATAGTTAAATCAAAAAGAAGCGTATACTTTGTATCTTTGAATTCTTTTCAGAAAATATTTGATTGGAAGACATACATTTTCACAGCAATAGCAGTAATATCATTTTCAAATTTTGTAGCAGTGTTATTTGGACAAACCATACCCGGAGTTATTTTAGCATTTTTCAAGATAGCTGGAGAATATGTAGTTTTGGGCGCAGTTTTCATTTTTGCACTTGCATGGCTGCTTAGAGCAAAGCCTCACAATCGTCCAAAACAGTACTCTGTTGTTGTATTTGATGTGTTTGGGAAAATCAACAAGATAGATGGAATAAGAACTGAATTCAAAACGCATGATGTTGCATGGAGTTTTATGAAACAATACAAAGAAGCATATCCATTATACAACTTTGCACTAGTTTCTAAACTTCCAAAATCAGACAAGCCAACAATATTCAGATACATCTAGATTCAAACTTTTATTCAGGATTAGCAGAGTGTCAGAGTGGAGTTTTCTATTTTAGCTGAATCTTTTTACAAAATGGAATCAACTAGAAAAAGATTAGAATTAACACAATTTCTTGTGGAATTATTTGAAAAAACACCACATGAGGTTATCTCGAAAATTGTTTATTTGTTGCAAGGAAAATTGAGGCCAGATTTTGAAGGTGTTGAATTAGGAGTTGCTGAAAAACTTGCAATAAGAGCAATTTCAAAATCATCTGGAATTCCAATTAAAAAAATCGAAGATGAATATAGGAAAGGCGGAGACCTGGGACAAGCAGCATCAATAATACTAGAACAGAAAACACAGACAACATTTCTCGTAGAAGACATTACAATTGAAAGAGTCTATGAAACACTATTCAAAATTGCAAACTTGGAAGGATCTCGTTCTCAAGACATGAAAATGAAATACATCTCAAGTTTACTAAATGATGCAAATCCGTTAGAAGCAAGATACATTTTGAAAATTTTGCTAGGGACATTAAGACTAGGAATTGCAGAGAATACTGTAATGGATGCACTAGCAATAGCATTCACAGGAAGTAAGGAAAATAGAAAAAGTTTAGAGCACGCATATAGTGTTTCAAGTGACTTGGGAAAGGTTGCAGAAATTGTTGCAACCAAAGGAATTGAAGGAATTGAAAAATTTGAAATTATTTTGTTCAATCCAATTAGACCAATGCTTGCAGACAGAGTAAAGAGTGAAGAAGAAGCTATGGAGAAAATGGGAAAAGAGTTTGCTGCAGAATACAAACTGGATGGGGAAAGAGTGCAACTCCACATAGAAGGTGAAAAAGTGGTATTGTTTTCAAGAAGTTTAGAGAATATTTCAAGTTATTATCCAGACATCATAGAGAAAATTCCCAAAGCAATTCAAGCAGACAACATCATACTAGAAGCAGAAGCTGTTGCAATGAATGAAAATACAGGAGAGTTTTTACCGTTTCAAGAATTAATGCATCGAAGAAGAAAATACAAGATAGAAAAGGCAGTTACACAATATCCAATTTCAGTTAATTTATTTGACATTCTATATTGTAATGGAAAAAGCTGTTTGGAATTAACATACAAAGAAAGAAGGGAGAAATTAGAAAAAGTAGTCAAAGAAGATGAATTTGTAAAATACATTCCAATGACAATAGCCAAAAATGAAAATGAGATTGAGGACTTTATGGAAAATAGTATCAATGCAGGAAGTGAAGGGTTGATGTTAAAGATGTTAGACAAACCATATCAAGCAGGGTCTAGAGGGAATTACTGGTTAAAATTAAAACGAGAATACCAAAATGAATTAGGGGATAGCCTAGATCTGGTTGTCATAGGAGGATTTTTTGGAAAAGGAAGGAGAACAGGAAGTTACGGGACATTACTTTTAGCAACATATGATGAAGATGAAGACACATTCCCAAGTATTTGCAAAGTAGGGACAGGGTTTTCAGATGAATCTCTGGACCAGTTGTATCAAATTTTACATCCAAAAGTTACAATCAAAAAAAATCCACGCATCATAAGCGAGATGGAAGCTGATGTATGGTTTGAGCCAGAGTTGGTAATAGAAGTGGTTGCATCAGAAATTACACTCAGTCCAGTTCACAAAGCTGCAAAAGACATAATAAGAAAAGGAGCAGGTCTTGCATTAAGATTTCCAAAGTTCACTGGAAAGATCAGAGTTGAGAAAGCAGTTGAAGATGCATCAACTAATGAAGAAGTAATCACATTATACAAAGGGCAGAAAAAAGTGGCACATGATAAAAATTTGATGTAAACATGCTCAAAAAACATCAAAAATCATAGAGGATTTAAATTACCTGAAGATTTTTTACATTCTGTTATGTATAGCGGAGAGCTTGAAGTTCAAGCAAAAAGAAAGGCTATAGCAGTTTTACAAGACGAAATAAACAGAATCCTAAATGCTGCCAGAGAACTAGCTACACTTCCTGAACTTATGATGAAAAAAGATAAGACAGGAATCAAAAATGCGTTAGAGCAAATTTCCACCATTGAAGAAGAAGTGGAAAGTTTGAGAAGAAAGATCACCCGTGAAGTTGCAGATGTAGGAGGATTGATCATGAATAGAGAAAATCTTCTAAATACAGCATATACAATGGATGAAATTGCAGGTTATATCACAGGTATTTCGTTCAAGTTATCAAACGTAAAACCAGCTACGCTAAAAAGTTCAAAACTTGATCAAGACATCACAAAATTAATCGAACTTGTTGTCGATGAAGTCTACAAGTTAAATGAAATCATTAGAAGTCTTAACACAAACACTGCAAATGCAATTGAATTAGCTCAAGAAACACAGACAATTGAAAGAGAAATCGACATAAAATACAGAGATGCTACAATTAAACTTCTAAACGAAGTAACATCCACAAAAGAATTGATGTTAATCAAAGACGTGATAGAAGGAATTGAAGAGATGTCAGACAAGTGCCAAAGAGTATCAGATTCTTTCATATTACTAGCATTGAGCCTATAACCAATTCATTCTAAATTTTTACTTTATTTTTAATATTTTAAAAGATACTCGGACAAACTAGAGAATTCATATACACAGAATATTTTAGAAAATGGATGAAAAGTGAATTAATTGAAAATAGAATCATCGTTTGGGATATTGAGGATTCACGTAAACTTTTCAGTCAAGGATACTATGGAAAACCAATTGGAATTCCAAAACCAAAAATTGAAGAAATTGATGCGCCATTAATTTTGGATCTGATTGAAGGATTATATCTTTTAGAAAATAAAAAAATCACAATTACAAAATCAAAACAAAAAATTACTGCAGAGGAATTAATCAAGATTTGTAAAAAAGAAGTACATGAATTTGATAAAAAATATTGGGTTTACAAAAATTTTCGTGATAAAGGATACATCATCAATCCAGGAATAAAATTTGGTTGCGATTTTGCTGTGTATGAGAAAGGTCCGGGAATTGATCATGCGCCATTTTTAATTCAAGTTTATACGAGAAATGAATCGATTTCAGCTACAGGAATTGTTCTGGCAGGACGACTTGCGACTACTGTTAGAAAACAATTCATTTTAGCAATTCCGAAAGGAAATGACAAAGTTGATTTTCTAGCGTTGGATTGGTGGAAGGCCTAAACTGATTTTATGTGGCCGGCGATTCTGTCATAAATGTCAAAAAGTTCTTTTGTAATTCCAAAAGCCAAATGATTATTCCATTTATTTCTAATTCGAATTGCACCATCAGTAGGTTCAACGTAGATTGTTGCATCTTTAATGGATTGTTTTGCAATCATCTCATTTAATTCATCATCTGCATTGAGTTTTGATGATAAACTGCCAGCTCCGACCCATTCAACTTTTTGAACAGTCTTTGCTGCAAAGTGACCTTTTGTCGTAAGTTTTGTTTTTGCAACAAAGTTTCCAACAGCAGTGCCAGAGTCTTTTTTTACAATGAAATGTGCTTGAAACCTATCTAAAGCGCCCCAAGGAAGTGGATCTGGATCTTGCATTTTTATCCCTTTTGAATAATCTGTATTGTGTCAATATTTGAATTCTTGACATCAAGACATCCTCTATTAGTTATCATTCTAGCTGTATGAGCAAAATATCTACTATAGTAATCACCTTTTTCAACATCATCAGTACCAATTTCTTTGGGTTCAGAATCAACCCCAATTTCTTTTAGCATATTGCTAAATTTCTCAGGCCATGTTTGGTAGACAAATGTATCTGGCTCTGTATCATGCATTAAAAATCATGAACCGTACCCACAAATAAAGATATCAAGAAAAAAGAAATAGAGATCAATCGAATTAAATATCACAAAAGTTTTGAGTCTTTATCTATGCCAAAATTCCAGAATAAAATTGCCCTAGTTACAGGAAGCGGAACTGGAATAGGTAAAGCCATTGCTACAAAATTCATCGAAGAAGGAGCAAGTGTGATAATTCTTGGAAGAAGAAAAGATCCATTAGAAGAAGCAGCAAAAGAACTTGAAGGGAAAATTCCTCAAGGCACAAATGCGTCAGTTAGAATTTTTGCAGGAGTTGATGTTGCCGATGAAATGGCAATGAATAACATGTTTGATACACTAAAAAATGATAACGTATCTATAGATTACATTATTAACAACGCAGGGGTTTCAGGCCCTGTTACTTGTTTTGCAAATGCTCCACTTGATGAATTCAAAAGTACAATTGGAATTCATCTAACAGGGACATTCTGGGGCTCTGTTCAGGCACTAAAAGTAATGAAAGAGGGGGGAAAGATAATTACAATTTCAACATTCTTTACAGAAGAAAGGCCATTGGAGCAAAGACCATACAGATTTAGAAGTCCATATACTGCATCCCAAGGTGCAAAAAATAGATTAGCAGAATTAATGTCATGGGAATTAACAGATAAAGGAATAATATCAATTGCAACAAATCCAGGCCCAGTACATTCAGACAGAATTTACAAAACAGTCTACCCAAAAGCTGCTGCAGAGTTTATGAGAGTCAGTGGATTTGAAGATTTAGCACCAACTGAAGTAGATGAAGCAAATAAAGAATTACTTTCATTATTAGGAGAAGATGAAAATGTTATCAAGGAGGGAATTGCAAACGCAGCATCAAAACTGGCAAACGGTAAAGACGTTTCAAAATTAACTGAGACATTTACAAATCTATTAAACAAAATACAGACTATTGCTGAAAAAGTTCAAAATAATACATCACATATGATTGCAAATAGAGAATTTCTTTCACAAGGTCAAGTTGCAGAATCAGTACTCAATCTTTGTGATGATGAAATTGCAAAAATAATAAACGGCAAAGTAATTCCAGGAGACAGAGTATTTTATCCAGTAAAACCACATATTGGAACTGCCACACCGGGTGTTCATCAACCAGACTTTACAGGAAAATCAGTTGTGTTTACAATTGATGCAACGGACAAAGATGATGCACAGCGAGTTGAGTTTTTGGCACAACATGTTGAGAAAAATGGAGGAAAAGTTGCATGTTTCATTTCTCAATCAACATCAACAGAATTGCAAGAATACATCAGTAGTAAATTTCACTCTCATGTAGTAGACATAAAGAATCCCGAAGAAGTTGCAAGATGGTTAAACACTGCAAAAACTAACATTGGTGATATTCTAGGCGTGATTCATGTAACTGGAAAACTTCCAGACATATCAAAATTAACAGAATTGTCAAGGACGGAGTGGGAAGCATTAACTGAAAAATTCATCTCAACTCCGGCTACAGTTGCACAAAGAGCGCTTGAACAATTTGTTCCAGGTGGAAGTAAAGATCCACGTCTTTACAAAGATGCAAAAGGTGCAATCATGATAATTGGGCCAGATTTACCAATTGGAAAAAAAGTTACAGGGACACAAAGAGCACAAGTAGAGGTTTTCAGAGGAGCATTAAGACCATTTACAACTACAGTTAATCAAGAATTAAGCGACGTTCTAAGTTCAAAAATCAGAATATTTACAATTTTCCCAGGATCTATAACTGGTTCAGAACCAAGCAATCAAAGAATTGCAGAAGCGTTTAATTTTCTAGTATCAGATAATGCTGCCTCATCATCAGAGATAGTTTTCTGTGTTGATGAATCAAGATAAGAATGAAAAAATTTTCAGAATTTAGAGTAGGCGAATCATTTTATTCCACATGTAGTATTTCAGATAAAGAATTAGAAGAGTATCTTAATTTTTCAAGAGTCAGAAATGCATTCTTAGAAGACAGGCAAAAGGAGGAACAAAAAATAGTTTCAGGAAGGGCAATTCTATCTAGAATGGAAGGAGAGTTTACAAGACTGAATCAAATTTATGGAAACCACATTGTTTTTGTTGGAACAGATGGAGATCCAAAATGGGAAAACAGGAACACACGATTTCTTAAGACATTGTATACTGATCAAGTTTTGAAATTAAAATTCACAGTCTCACAAAAAGATGACATTGATGATGAATATGGAAAGATTGGAATTGATTATGAGGGAACTAACCAAGAGGGTAAAATAATTGTTCTTTCAAAAAGAAACATTTACAGAATAAAGAAAGAGCCACCAAAATAAAATACAAAGGAGCTTACTAAGATCAAAAGGCCTGACAGACATTTTGTTTTATAAAATTAGTATAAAAATGCAAGAAAAAATAAGGTTAAAAACCAAAAAATCCAGAATTATCAGTTATTGAATCAAGAAATAATTTTCCTGCAGCAACCAAAATCACAACAGAGACAATAATTTGCAAATATCTTTCTTTGATATCAATAGACAAACGTGCACCAACTAATCCACCTGCAAAAGAGCCAACTGCTAAAAATCCTGCTTGGATGAAATCTGGATGACCTAGAAGACTATGTGAAAGTACTCCGGATAAAGAAGAGAAAAACAATATCAATTGAGACGTAGGAGCTGCTCTTTTCATGGACATTCCCATTCCAACAACCATTAAAGGAACAAAGATAATCCCACCGCCTATTCCAAAAAACGCAGAAATGATTCCTGCGAAAAAGCTTGCACCTATTGAAAAAATCATTATTTGTTTTGATAATGTTTTTTCTTTGGTTTCAATTTTTTTTCGCAAAAAAATGTAAGCTGCTGATGCTATCAATACAAAACCAAATAAAATTTTAAAAACATCAGGCGTAACATCAGTTGAAACTATTGCGCCCAAAATAGTACCAGGGATTGAAAGTAATCCAAGTTTCAACCCCAAAGAGACTTCTATTCTTTTTTGTTTAGAATATGAAATAGTAGATGCAACAGCATTACTTAATGCAGCAAAAAGACTATTACTTGCAGCAGCCGTGGGAGGAAACCCAAGAAACGTCAATATAGGCACTACAACAATTCCTCCACCAAGACCAATCATCGAACCTAAGATTCCTGCTGCAAATCCCAAAAGAATTAACCATAATTGATCAATCATCGTTTGCCAATCAAAGAATATTGCAGTATATAATTAGGTTCCCCCATACAAAATCGGCTCCAATCCTACTGTGAACCTTTCTTAGTACGATTTGCTGAATCAGGAGTCATTTTAGAAGACATAAAGGGAATCAGAAAATTGTATAGAAAAGGAAACGGTCAGGGTAAAAAGCATCGTGATAAAATGAACACATGGAGTTTTTATGAATTGCAGAGACAGATTGAATACAAAGCTAAATGGGCTGGATTGCCAGTAAAACATGTCAAAGCACATGGCACGTCATCAAAGTGTGCGGCATGTGGGTCAAAACTAGTACCCGAAGAGCACCGAATGATGAGATGTATCATGTGTAAGATTCTTATCGACAGGGATGAGAATGCAGCCAAAAATATTTTGGCCAGAGGGTTGAGGTTCGACCCCAACGCACCGCAAGTTGAAGCAATGAAGCAGTTCAAAGATGCAGAGTCGATTGTGACGAGTCAGGAAGATGGACAAATTATGTGTCTATAACTTGGCAGAACCATAATAGACTACTTGAGAATTATTAGCGTCCACAGATAAGATTCTCCAGTAGAGGTAATCTCCAAAATCAATCTCTTGTTATCTAAACCTGAAATTTCTGATTTGAGTGTGGTTTGTGAGGATTCAGTGTATTTTTCTTCAGCAGCATCAAGCCAAGATTTAATGGATTCAAATCCTCCAGGCTGGAGCACCTCCCAGCAATCACAGACTAATATCTCAACCATAGTCTGAAAAACAATGTTTACCTCATCATCGTTTGAATTCAAAAACGGCGATGCATCTATAATTGCAAGTGCCATGATAGGACTATCAGTTGTCCCACCCATGTTTAGATTTCCAATAGTTTTTCCATCAGAGTTTAAGAGGGCAGCAGTAGTGCAATATTCTACAGTCCTCTGAGTATTTGTAGAATCAAAGTAGATGCAATACTGATCTATTGTATGATCAGTTATTGTAACAGGGGAAGACATGAAAATATTTTGTTCTGCAAGAGATTCTTGTATTTTCTCCACATCATTAAATGTAAAATCAATTTCATAGACAAGATTTGAAACATTGTATTCTAAAGAAGGTTCAGAAATCAAAATAAACAAAATAGAACCAGCAATTCCAAAACCAATTAAAATTGAAATTAACACAGTTTTATTCATTACAATCATTTTAAAATTATCTCACATAAGGCTTTTTTAAAATCAAATAGAGATAATACTCAATATAGAGTCTTTTGTGATGTTGTTTTGCTCAACAAATCCAGATGTGACTTCAAGAACATATACTGCTTTGCCATCAGGCACTATACTTTGACAAGTTGTGATTTCTAATGGACTTTTACACGGAGGAATATCTTTTTCTATGTGTACAACTTTACCGTCTTCATCAAACCAAATCATATCAAGTGAGAATTGCATGTTAAGCATCCAAAGAGAGTAAAGACCTGATTGTTCAAATACAAAAATCATTCCTTGATCATAGGGCAATTCATCTTGGAACATTAAACCACGAACACGTCTTGGTTCAGTATCTGCAATCTGCACTTGTAATGGAACATCATCAACCTTTATGGTACCTCTAGGAAATTCAACTGATTCTAACTTACTTTCTTTTGGAATAGACATCAAACCAACCGCACCAATAATCACAGCTGCGATAAAAATGGGAATCAGAACTTGTGATCTTGTAGTCATGAATTGATTTATCTCAGTCCTTTTAAAAACTAAAGGTGTCACATTATGGAATTCTTAAAGTCGTTTATTGATGAAAGAGTGTTTTTTGTTTCATGGCCTATATCGTGAATAGTAGAGCCATTGTATTTCTTGTCAAGGTATCTTCCTGCAACAATCATGGGACCTCCAACAGCACAAGTGACACCTGTTGGTTCGGGAATCCATAACATCAAAAACCCAATTTTTTGGAGTTTTTTACCAGGTGCGGGAGCCTTCTGAAGAGCACCCAATGAGGCATTGGTATGTGTGCTGTCAATTTTAGCAATATCTGTATACAAATTGGCTCTTCGCTTAGCTGAATCAGAGACTTTTTGTAAATTTGCTAGTCGTTCCTTTAGGGGGTCTACCATACCATCATATATTTTATAAAAAAATAGTTAACATTCAAAGATCAACTAGCATCACACTCAAGTCAATAAAGAGTAACCAAGTTTAGCTAAAAGACACTCAATTATACTAGATTCAAGTTAGAAACAAAGAGTACATGAAATCTAAAAATTCCAAGAGACTAGATTCAATAAAAGCTGCTCACCAAACTGAAAGAACTCGTTCAAGTACCAGAATGGAAGATTATTTAGAAATAATATCAGAGCTTGTGGAATTGAAGGGATATGCCACCACATTGGATATTTCAAGATACATGAATGTAAGTGCTCCTAGCGTAACTAAGATGCTTCAAAGATTAGATGAGGGAGGATTTTTAGAATATGAGAAATATCACGGAATTAATCTTACAAGTAAAGGTACACAAGTAGCTGAGGGCATAAGACAAAACCATGGAATTTTATTGGAATTCTTTGAAATTTTAGGGGTAGGATATGATACTGCCAATCAAGATACAGAGGGAATTGAGCATCATCTCAATCCAAAAACAATAAGACAATTAAGAAAATTCATTACTTTTCTAAAAGCAAATCCTAAGATTATTGAAAATTTTAAAAATCTTTAAGATATAATTTTATGTCGCTTTGTGAAGATGTAGCATTCATGAGACTTCTAGCAGCATCAGATCGTTTTGGGATTTTTATTTGTCCCTTTTTACCAATTCTTACAGATACCAGAAATTTATCATTGGCATAGATATCGGCATGCATAGATGTGTATTCTCTGCTAACAGTTAGAAGTAATGCAGTTTTTGATTCTGAGAATGTAAAAGGAAGATCATTTGATGTTAATGATAGGTTTTCAGAATTTTTTGCCACTACATCAATATGGACTTGAAGTAATTTTTCAATTTCATTAATGTTAGAGCCACCCCTTCCGATGATTGATGGGATATACTGTTCATTTACGAGTACTTTTACTCGGTTATCAGACAAAATTTCAACTTGTGCGCCAGGATCATATCTTTTGAAAGTATCTTTGATTTTATCTTCAGCAAGCTTTTCAATTCCAACTTTTTGAACTCGCTTTGCTACAGGAACAATCACGTTTTCTTCCCCAAATGTGTATATTTCATGTTCCAAAACATTATCTTGAAAATTTCTCACCTCAATTACAGGTCTTGCAAGGTCAGATTCGGTCATTCCTGAAGGTACTTTTACTTTTAATTCCAGATCATATACTTTTTCGATTCTTCCATCATTTACAAAAATCACAGTGTCCAAGATGTTTGGAATAATTCCTAATTCGATCTTTCCAATGAAACGTTGAATTGCATCCAATGGCGAGTTTGCATGCACTACTCCCACCATTCCAACTCCAGTTAATCGCAAATCAGCAAATGTTCTAAAATCTTCCCGTCTTCTTACTTCATCAAAAATAGTATAATCTGGACGGACTAAAAGTAAAATATCTGCAGTGTTGTCAAAACTTCCATCTAATTTTCCATATTGTGTGATACCAGGATCTACTTGCAAGTCACGAGGAGACTCAAATGTTTTAACAATTTTCCCTTTTTTGTGATAAAAGTTTGCCAGTCCAGACGCAAGGGTACTTTTTCCAGAGCCAGGAGCACCTGAAATCACAATTCCCTCAGCTCTATCAGACAATCGTTCCATTAACTCATCAGAAATTTCATAATCTTCCAAAGACAGTTTAATGATTGGATGAACAATAGTTATTTCATAAGATTCAGAAAATGGAGGATATGTTATGGCAATTCGATAATCATTGTGTTGGATTACGGATGCACCTGTCTTTGAGATTTCAATAGTACTTGAATCAGACACACTTGCAATATCAAATATTTGTGATGAAATCATTTTCAAATAAGATTTTGTAAGAATCTCATCACTGATTTGAGTTAATGAAAAAGCACCAGGTGTTCCTTTTTTTGCCAACGGAAGTTGATTTTCCTTAAGATGAATACTCATAGTTTCAGAATCAAAAAATTTTAAAAATTCTAATTTTTCATCTTTGATTTTAGTTTTAAGAAATACAGTTTCAATACCTTCAGCCTCTGCAACAAGATGTTGCACATTATCAGAAGTGTAAAGAACAGCATCATTTTGTTTTGCCATATCAGCTATGAGTGCATCAATTCTGCCACTAGCAGCAAACTTGATATCATCTGTAGAAGGATGAGGGCCTTTCATGACAATCTCCAAGCCAAAACTTCCAGATAACTCGTTGAGTTTTCTAATTTTTTCTAAGCCAATAAATCCCTGTTCTTTTTTATTTGAAGCCTGAGATTGTAACTCATCAAATACGGCTTGAGGGATAATGATTTGAGAATTTCTAATTGAGCCAGTTTCTATCTGAGCAATTAGTTCACCATTAATTATTACGCTAGTATCAGCTACTATTTTTGACAAGTTTTCTAAATATTTGTTCCAGGTTTATTGCCTAAATTACTTTCTAAAATTTCTTTAATGACTGCTTAAAGAAAACAAACTTTCAGAGCTAAAATTACTCACCCTCTTAAAAAAATGCATATTTCGAAAAAGCAATCATGGAACAAGGGCAAAAAAACAATGAATTTTATAAAAATTGTACAGAGTATTTTGAATTTTTACGCAAGAAAGGCATGGCAGACTATGAGTTTGAGGACGAGTATTATTTCACCATGCCTGCAATTTCAAATCACTGAACATCAGAAGGTTTACGAAGCTCTCTAAATCTAATTAATTATGAACACAGTACTGCAAGAACTATCAGATAAAGGGATCAAATATGCTATTGAGGCGGGAGCTCAATATTGTGACATAAGGGCCGAGCAACAAGAAAAGAAATCAGTGCATATAGAAAATAACGAAATAGAAAATATCAGAGCATTTAGCGATTCTGGTTTGGGGATCAGACTAATCAAAGAAGGAGCATGGAGTTTTTGTTCAATCACAGATCCGAAATCATTTGACGAAATCAAAGAAAAAATTAATCATGCAATAAAAAACTCGTCTCACCCTACAAAAAATAAAAAGAAAGTAGATCAGTATCCAAGTCCAACAAACAATCTTAAAATTGATTTTCCAGTTTTAAAAAAACCATCAATTGATGAATTAGTCACAATTGGATTAGAGTGTAGTAGAATTATTTTAGACACGCCACGAATCATCAAATCAATTATCAGTCCATGGTACACAGTAAACTCAAAATATTTTGTAAATAGCGAGGGCTCCAAAATTGAGCAGAATTTTACAGATGTTGTGACAGACATGATTGCAGTAGCATATGAATCAGGAATTACACAATCAACAAATATCACAGAAGGGGGAAGGGGAGGATTAGAACAAATTACCAATAAAGACAAAATTCAGCAAAAAGCTAAAGACATTTCCCAAAAGGCATCAGAATTAATTTTAGCAAAACCTCTCAAAGAAGAACAGACAACAGTTGTAATGAATCCCGACTTTGTATCGTTGCTCACACATGAAATACTGGGTCATCCATCAGAAGCAGACAGAGTGTTGGGAAAAGAAATGGCATGGGCGGGAGGTGCTTGGTGGAAAGGAAAAATTGGAGAAAAAATAGGATCAGAGAATCTAAATGTGTTTGATGATCCTACCATCAAAGAAAGTTTAGGATGGTATTATTTTGATGATGAAGGAATTGAGACTAAAAAAACTACGCTTGTTGAAAATGGGATTTTAATTAATCACATGCAAAATAGAGAAACTGCTCAAATTTTTAACGCCACTCCGACTGGAAACATGAGAGCTACAAACTATAGATTCATGCCTTTGATTCGTATGGCATGTACATGTATTGGAAATGGAGACAGGAATACAGATGAAATAATCAAAGAAGTCAAAAATGGATACCTAATTTCAAATATGAAAATCCCATCAATAGATATGAAACGATACAATTGGAGTATTTCATGTCAATACGCTCAAAAAATTGAAAATGGTGAAACCACAGACTTGTTAAGAGATGTGATTGTTATGGGAACAGCGCCGGAATTTTTTGAGTCAATTGATGCTTGTGGAAATGACTTTACAGTAAGACCAATAACTAATTGTGGTAAAGGAGATCCTATGCAATCAATGATTATGGGAAATGGAGGACCAACAATTCGTGGAACTGCAATGGTGAAGAGTGTTAACTAAAAAATGAAACAAGAACTAGAAATAATTAAACAAAATGTCATAAATTGCACAAAGTGTGATCTTTGTAAAACTAGAACCAATTCAGTTCCAGGAAAAGGAAATTTTCAATCAGATGTGATTTTTGTTGGTGAGGCACCTGGAAGAAATGAAGATGAAAACGGCGAGCCATTTGTGGGGGTTGCCGGAAAGAGACTATCAATCGCACTTGAGGAAGTAGGGATTTCTAGAGAATCAGTATACATTACAAATGTTGTAAAGTGCAGACCTCCAAAAAATAGAGTTCCAAATACGGATGAAAAAAATACATGTCAAGAATATCTAAAGCAAGAAATCTCAATAATCAAACCAAAGATAATTTGTATTTTAGGAAACACAGCATTTAATTCAATTCTAGGAGGTTCTGAAATAACAAAATTCAGAGGAAAAATAGTAAGAAAAGACAACCAGTTATATTTTCTCACTATTCATCCAGCAGCAACAATTTACAATCAGGAACTAATTGATGTGTTAAAGAATGATATTGCAAAACTGTTTGAGAACATAAGAGAATTAAAGAATGGAAAAGAAATCACTGTAGATATAGAGTATGCTTCCTAGAGAATTTTATAATAAAGATACAGTAACAGTTGCAAGAAACATTTTAGGAAAAAGAATAATTAGAAAAATTAATGGGACTGAGATTTCAGGAATAATTACTGAAACTGAAGCATACAGACATGTAGATGACCCTGCAAGCCATGCATTTGGTAATCAGACAGATAGAAACAAAGCTATGTTTGAGGAAGTAGGACACGCATATGTCTATTTCACATATGGAATGCATTATTGCTTTAATGTAGTTGCAAGACATCCAAAAATCAAAGCAGGTGCAGTTCTAATTCGTGCAATCGAGCCTGAAAAAGGAATTAAAAAAATCCAAAAGAATAGAAAAATAACAAATTTGAAAAATCTTACTAATGGACCTGCAAAATTAACACAGGCCCTGGAGATAACAAAAAAGCATTATGGTGTAGATTTAACTAAAGATTCAAAATTATTCATTGAAGATGGAATAAAACCAGGAAAGATCTACGAATCACCCAGAATAGGAATAAAAAAAGCAACTGAGAAGTTATGGAATTTTAAAATAAACATTAAAAAAATTTAGTCTTCATTATTTTCATCCAAAGTCCATGGTGCAAATCTCCCAAGAATTCTCCCCCAATCCAATCTTAAAAGCAAAATTACCACAGATGTCATCATAACTCCAAAAATCATAATTCCAATGTAAATAGGAGTAGCATCATCCATGTTTTCAAGAAAAGGTTCTACTAAAGACAAACCAAGATAATGTGAAATGAATACAATGGAATAGCTAAGAACTATTTTACCAGTTAAAGTTGCAATAAAGAATCGTTTCGGATTGTATTTTGCCAATCCCAATGGAACATACACTAGATCATCTGGAATCGGAGTGGCTGCAGCAAAAAATGCAGCACCAGCGCCATATCTTTTAACTAATCTTTCAAAAGGACGCATTCTTTTTCTAGTCTTTTCATTGATGATTTTTCTTCCACCATAACTGACATAGAAGATGATTTGTTTTGCAATAGTAGCAGTAACGGCAGACAATAATGCTAAAACATGGAGATCAAATTGATCACCTACTGCCATAGTAGCAAGTAGTAAAAATCCAGGTAGCGGTACAAAGGGAACAAGTGAGCCAAAGAAATTGACAAGAGATAAACTCAGATATCCTACTTCCGGAGCAAATGGAAATAGGTCAACAAAATCCACAAATCAAACTGTTTTCTGGCTTTATTTAATTAAAACTAGAGAGTTGCTCACAATATCATTAAAATAACATCTTTTCGGAGAAAAATCAAATGTTAAAAAAAGACTGTGAATCAATATCAGACACCATAGCCACAATAAGTCCATACATTAGATTTGTAGGCGTAATTGGTGAGAGTGGGGAATTATTAGCCTATAAAAGAAGACCAGATTTGATGCCTCTTTTAGATGAAAAGAACACCCAGTATCAATTCTCACATATTGCCATGAAAACAGATCTTGAAGGATTTTTTGACAAGAACTTGGGAGAGATTGAATTTTCTTGGGAAGAAAGAAGAAAGGTCCAGACAATTTCATTTGCAATAAAAAAAATAAGAGTCTGGATATCAATTGATAAAAAAGTAATTAGATCTGAAGTGTTACGAATAATAGATTCATGTCTACCAATTGTTAAAAAATATTCAGACGTTTGAAATACTTTGAAGTGTCCTTATTGTGATATCGATTTAGATTCATTAAATATGACAGACGGGTTGAAGCATATCTTAGAGCATAAAAAGAAAAATCAAAAATAAAAATTTAAAATTAATATTAAAATACAACATATAGCATAAACATGGATGAAATTGAAAAAATAATAGATGAAATTAGTTTTAGAAAATCAAAGTCCAAAAATTATGAAAAAATGAAAGTACAAGAAATTAGCAAGGAATTGCAGAACATAATGAAATTTGAACAAGAATCATTGAAAAAAATTGAAGGGTTTGAAAAAATGCAGAAAAATCAAGACGTGGTAAATTACCTTAAGATGATTTCAAAAAATACAACACAAAGAGAAATTACAGAGATTCAGGAAATTTATTTAAAAAAAATTGATAGCGAATATCTAAATTCAAAATAAAAACATCATTCGTCTTCATAAAGCCAGCATCTAACATATCCGGTTTTAGTTTTAAGTTTTGGAGGAAGTTCTTTGCATTTTTCAATTGCCAAAGGACACCGCTCTAAAAATCGGCATTCAGTAGGAGCATCAAGTAAACTAGGAGGAATTCCTTTGATGTATTTTAGAGCACCACCCTTTAATGTCGGAATGGATTCCAACAGTCCTTTTGTGTAAGGATGTTTTGGGTTTTTGTAGATTTCTTCTGAAGAACCAAATTCAACAATTTGTCCCCCATACATTATTCCAATCTTGTCTGCAATTTCAGACAACACTGCTAAATCATGAGTGATTAACAAAAAGGACATCCCCCTTTTTTTGAGGGTTTTAAGTAAATTGATAATTTGAGCCTGAATTAATACATCAAGTGCAGTGGTAGGCTCATCTGCAATGACAAATTTTGGCTTTAAGAGCAATGCCATTGCAATGACAACTCTTTGTTTCATACCCCCGCTTAATTCATGAGGATATTTTTTTAAAACATCCTCATCTAAACTAACAGAATTCATAGCATCCAAAATTAATTGATTGGAATTTCCATCAAAGTTGTGCTGTTTTAGAATTTCAAGAAATTGCTCCTTTATTGTAAAAACAGGATCTAGTGCATTCATTGCACCCTGAAAAATCATCGAGATTTTTTTCCACCTATATTTTGTATTAAAATCAGATTCACTCAAATCCAAAAGAGAGTCGCCTTCAAAGAAAATTTTGCCTTGTGCATTTCCTCCAGAAAGCATTCGAATTATTGATAATCCCAATGTGCTTTTCCCACACGCACTCTCACCGGCGATTCCTATCGATTCTCCATCATCTAAATGAATATCGACATCATCCACGGCATATACTGGACCGGATGATGATGGATATTTTACAGATAATCCACTAATGTCTAAAAAACCATACTCTATTTGTTCCAAACTAGAATTTTTGTTTTGCACTAAGGGATATAAACAACATTATTGAAATGAAAAAAGTCGATTCAAATGATACTTCCAATTTGTGGTTTTGATGCAAAAAATGCAGTTCTCTGTCCAAAATGTGAAGGAAAGGTAGAAGCTGGAGAACTTACAAAGGCAGATGTAGATGCATCAATCATTCTTGCAAATACTGCAAAATCAAACAAAGAGATTGAAAATTTTACGTTGTATTCTTGTAAGGAATTTGATGGGAATTTTGTTTTGTCATTAGCAAAAAATGATATTATGGCAATTAGACAAAGCCGAACACTCTACAGACTGCTTCAAGATCAATTCAAAGGAAAAATTTGGCTGGTAGAAGCAGATGAAAATGATAAAAGATTCATAGAAGATTTGTTCTTTCCTACCAAAATCCTATCAATCAACGCAGTTTGGGCACCAGGAGAAGTTCAAAAGACTAAAGCTGTAGTATCAGGGAAATGGACACCAAAGTTTCCAATAGATACTGAGAAAGTGATACAAATTGTAAGAAATGCCCGAAACCTTGACATTGAGATAGAATTTGAGGATAAAAGATAGGCATGGTTTTTGTAAAAACTCACGATATTGATGAATTAACTACTCAGTTGATTGGAACACAAGTAGTTCTTGGTGGATGGGTAGAAGATTTTAGAAAGCTAGGTAAAATGTCATTTATCACGTTACGTGATGTTACAGGGATTTCGCAAGTAATTGTAAAAGGAGAATTAAATGATAATCTAGGAGAGATCAATCGTCAGAGCGTTGTTTCTATAAAAGGGATTGTACAAGAGACTAAAGCTCGAGACTTTGCATTTGAAATTAAAGCAGATGAAATTGAAGTGCTAGCCAAGGCAGTTCACCCATTACCAGTCGATCCTATTGGTAGAGTTGAAAGTAACATCGATACCAGATTAAATCATCGCGCACTAGATATGCGAAATCAAAAAACAGCTTCGATTTTCAAGCTTCGACATCATGTTTTGCAATCACTTCGAAAAACACTGACTGAAAAAAAATTCATAGAGATTACAACTCCCAAAATTATCGGTAGTGCAAGTGAAGGTGGTGCCAATTTATTTTCTCTAGATTATTTTGGAAAGACTGCATATTTAGCCCAGAGTCCACAATTGTACAAAGAGCAAATGACCATGGGGTTAGAACGAGTATTTGAGATTTCAAATTTTTATCGTGCAGAAAACTCTCACACAGGCAGACATCTTTCAGAATTTACCAGCATAGACATCGAGGCAGCATTTATGGATTACAATGACGTCATGGATGTCTTAGAATCACTAGTGATGAAAGTCTACAAGTACACTTCAGAAAATTGTAAAAAAGAACAAGAGATGATTGGCCATACAATCGAAGTTCCAAAATCACCATTTGAGAGAATCACATATTCTCAATGTGTCGAAGAATTACAAAAAGCAGGAGAAAAAATAGAGTTCGGAGATGATTTGCTTGATTCTCATCTTAGAATAATTGGGGATAATCACCCAGGATTTTTCTTCTTGACTGACTGGCCAATGAAACTAAAACCATTTTACATTAGAGAAAAAGACGAAGATGCCACATTATCACGCTCATTTGACTTGCAATTCGGATATCTAGAATTGTCTTCTGGAGGAACCAGATTGCACAATCCTGAGATGTTAAAGGCAAGACTCAAAGAACAAGGATTAGATCCTATGCAATTCCAAGACCATCTAAAAACATTTGATTGGGGAATGCCACCACATTCTGGTTGGGGCATGGGATTAGACAGACTGATGACTACATTAATTGGAATTGACAATGTTCGTGAAGTTGTTTTGTATCCAAGGGATCCGGATAGACTAAGCCCGTGAACTTGCCAATGACTAAAGTCAATTGGCTTCTTCCTGCTTCAACGACCGAGTTTCTGATCTCCACAGGCGTGCATTCTGCGGTTCCCGCAGTAGTATGTCTGAACACAATCCATTTTCGGCTTTACGTAACAAATGGTGCATGTTCATATTATTGATACGACCGTATTTGCCTAACTCTAACATGCAGTTGATTACACATGTATTGGATTTGAATATTTGATTGTGTTTTGTTTTGAGTTGTGGCGTGTTCGCTTTCATCCCAACCCTAAAGGGTTTGGGTTTTCCCGCTCACATCTATAATTTGTTCAGATTTTTATTGCATTGGAATAATGAGAACTCATGATTGAATCTCAAGATGCAAAAAAAGTAGTCGAAGTAGTTGGTAACAATTTGATAGGAGTCTCACATGATTCAAACAATTTTGTCAAGCTTCCAGATTCTTTTTGGGGATATTTTGCAAGAGGTCATGACAAAAAAGGAACATTTGGAGTAATTGTAACATATTCTGAGGAGGGAAAGGACGTTGATGAGTTGATATCAATGTATGAGAAATGGGCTGAGAAAAATAAAACTAAAACAGAATAAACTATTTAGTTTCTTTTAGAAGTTTTCTATAACCTTGACATTCTTGGCAGATTGGTTTACCTTTGTACTTTGGATTACCATCAGTAATTTTTAGCGTGCCCTCAACTAATTTACAAATACAGCATTTTGCCATTTATAATGTACTAAAAAATGCGACTAATAAAAATTGGTAATTTTTGAAAAAGAGATAAATTCAAAGGGATGGATCTTAATTAGTGCACAACTGTGATTATTGTGGTTCTACATTTGGAGATAGAATTTGTTATTTTTGTGAAAAAACTTGTTGTACATCATGTATGGTAGATGATAGAACACGTTGCAAGGATTGTTACATTCAGAAACGACGTCTAGGATGGAAAAAATTAATCAAAAAAAATAAAGTCATTCTGATATTTGTTGCATTTTTGTGGCTATACGCAGTATTTCCAGGACCATTTATACCTGGACTAGATCCTACTTTTTACACAATCTCACTTGTGGCAGCTTTGCTAATTATGATTCCAATAGGATTTGCATTATTTTTTTGGTCTTTGAATCCACCAAAATCCGATGTAAAGAAGAGAAAAGATTAATTTTTTACAGTTTTAGATTGTCTGTTATTTGTTTAGTGAATTCAGAAGTAGACATATTTCCACCAATGTCTTTAGTTTTAACACCAGATTTTACCAAATTAAAAATTGTCGACTCTAATTTTTCACCAACTTCAATGCATTTTGAATCGTTGTGTTTGTTGCCTAACCAATCCAACATCATCTTAATTGATAACAAAAATGAAGAAGGATTTGCAATGTTTTTTCCTGCAATGTCAAATGCAGCCCCATGGACAGGTTCAAACAATGCAAAGTCATCACCAATGTTTGCAGCGGGTGCCATTCCCAACCCTCCAACAACCTGAGATGACTCATCAGAGAGAATATCTCCAAATAAATTAGTAGTGACTATAACATCGAATTTTTCTGGTTGACGAATCAAATTCATAGCGCATGCATCAACATACATTTCTTCAAATGAAATATCAGGATAATCTTTTGAGATGTCAGCACATGCTTTTGCAAATAATCCATCAGTAATTCGCATAACATTTGATTTGTGAACACATGTTACTTTTTTCATAGAATTTCTTTGGGTTGCCGTTTCAAATGCATATTTTGCAATTCTTTTTGATGCATCCTCTGAAATTATTCTCAACGCAACTGCAGAGTTTCCAAAGCTGAACTCTTTTCCAGTATAAAGATCCTCAGTATTTTCTCGAACAATTACCATATCAATATCATCACGTAATGCAGGCATGTGAGGGTATGATTTTGCAGGCCTTACATTTGCATAAAGATCAAGCATTCGTCTCAACACAACAATCACGTCTGCGGCACTCTCACCAACAGGTGCTTTCATACATGCATCAGATTGTTTAATGGCATTAATTGTCTCATCAGGTAATGCCTTGCCAGTTTCTGCCAGGGACCTGTCTCCAGCAGATAATTTTGTTATTTCAAATTTTAAATCAAGTTTATCGTTAATTGCATTTAATACAGATACTGCAGATTCGGATAATTCAGGACCAATTCCATCACCGGTAATTAACGATATTTTGTACATGATACTTCATTAAAACTAGAGAATTTTAGGATTTAGTTGACTTGTTTTTCTTGAAACATCTTTTTGAGCATGATTCTATTGATGGCATCAATTACTGCTTTAACTGAAGTAGTTACAATGTCTTCGCCAACTGATTTTGCAGACACCTTATTTCCCAATGCATCTTCGACCCTTACTGTAACTTCACACAATGCAGAAGAACCACCTGAAATAGAAGCTAACCCATAATCTTTGATTCTAATCTCTGAGATCTTTCCAGTAATCTTTTGAATTGCATTAAGTGCAGCATCTACTGGACCTACCCCGTAATCAGTTCCAATATGATCTTGGCCATCAACATTTAATTTTACAAATGCATAAGGCATTGTTCCAATACCTGTTGATACTGAGAATCCAGTTAATTGAACAATTCTTTTGAGTTCTTTTTCTCCCAAGACATCACTTGCAATGGAAAGCAACTCTACATCAGTAACTTGTTTTCCTTGATCACCTAACACTTTGACTTTCTCTAAGATTTGTTTTGATTGCGCCTCAGTTGGTTTTACTCCATATTCTGCAAGCATTGCATTCATTCCATGAATGCCTGCATGTTTTCCAACTTGGAGCCATCTTTTTCTTCCAACTAATTCAGGACTGATTGGCTCGTATGTGAGAGGATTGCTCAAGACGCCATGTGTGTGGATGCCTGATTCATGACCAAATGCGTTAGCGCCAACAATTGCCTTGTTTGGCTGGACCATAATACCAACAGTCTTTGAGATAAATCGCGACGTATCATAAATTAATTCAGATTTGATGTTAGTTTTGTATTTTTGATCATAGGGCAAACATTTCAAGGCCATGGAAAGCTCTTCTAAGGATGCATTTCCTGCACGTTCACCAATACCATTTATTGTAACATGTGCACATGATGCCCCTGCATGAATTCCAGCTAATGAGTTTGCAACTGCTAATCCAAAATCATTATGACAGTGAACACTTACTGGAAGTTTTGTAGCTTCTACTGCATCCCTAGTTATTTCTGCCATGTATTCAGGAGTAGAATATCCTACAGTATCAGGAATGTTAACTCTATCAGCTCCTGCTTTTGCCACGTCACCAAATACTTTTTTCAAAAACTCTCTTTCTGTTCTTGAAGCATCCTCAGCTGAAAACTCTACTTGAAGACCGCGTGATTTTCCATACTCTACGGCTTCAATTGCTTTTTCAAGTGCTTGATCTCGAGTCATTTTGAGCTTGTGCTCCAAGTGAATGTCTGACGTTGCAATGAAGGTATGAATGTAATTTAATCCAGCATCAACTGCAGCATCAATATCTTTTGTCATGGTTCTTGTCAATCCTGCAATCTCGCAAGATAATCCTTCACTAGTAATCATCTTTACGGCTTTTAATTCACCTTCGGAAATTACTGGAAAACCAGCTTCAATTGCATCAACGCCAAGCTCATCAAGTTTTTTAGCAATTGCTAATTTTTGATCCGGGGATAATGATACACCAATGGTTTGTTCTCCATCCCTTAATGTTGTATCAAATATTCTAACGTTCATGCCCCGCTCCTTTGTAAAGCAGCAACTCCAGTTCGTGCCACATCAATAATACCAAATGGTTTTGCTAATTCCTCAAATGCCTGAATTTGATCAGGGGTGGCAGTTAATTCAACCATAATTGAATCCTTTTTTACATCATGAACTTTGCCGCCATACGCATTTGCTAATTTGTTAATTTCCATACTATCATTAGCATTACTGAGTTTAATCTTAAAAAGACTAAGTTCTCGATACACTGTTTTGTGCTCATCTAAGTGTTCAACTTTGACAGTATCAATCATCTTGTCGAGTTGCTTTACGATTTGTTCTACTTGTTTTTCATCACCGTATGTGGTAATAGTCATTTTTGAGTATTCAGGATTCTCAGTCACCCCCACAGAAATACTGTCAATATTGAAATTTCTGGATCTGAAAAGATGAGTTACCTTAAACAAGATTCCAGGTTTGTTTTCAACTAAAATAGAAAGAATTGCCCACATGATAATTCACTATGATGGTAAAATCATATCCGAAAGCGAAGTTCCAGGCGCTACAAATGGCAATACGTCTTCCTCAGGATCAATTGGAATGTCAATGACTGTTGCAACATCACTGCTTAGTGCAGTTTTGATTGCTCGGTCAAGTTCATCCATGGATTGTGCTCGTATTCCTTGTGCACCATAAGATTCTGCTAATTTAACATAATCAGGACAATGACCTTGGTCAACTCCATTCATTCTTCTATCATAGAAAGTTCTCTGCCATTGAGCAACCATTCCTAATGTAGAGTTGTTCAAAAGAAATACAATTACAGGGATGTCTTCTAACACAGCAGTTGCAAGAGAATTTTCAGTCATACTGAAACTACCATCACCTGCAATGTCCACTACAGGGACATCAGGCTTTGCGACTTTGGCCCCAATAGCTGCAGGAAATCCCCAACCCATGGTACCAAGACCAGTAGAGCTAAAGAAAGTTCCAGGTTGGATTACATCATAGAATAATGATGCCCACATTTGATGTTGTCCTACTTCAGTAGTAACAACAGACTCTTTTGGCAATAATTCACGGAGTTTACGTAAAATTTTAGCAGCGCCCATTTCACCTGGATGGAGTTTCAAGTTTTCCTTCCAGTATGCTTTAGTCTCTTTAACATGCTTGATCCAAGGAGTCTCGTCTGTTTTTTTGATAGCTCTCTGTAAAAGTAATTTCACCATGATTCTAAGTGATGCTCGAACATCTCCAACAACAGCAATTTGTGCAGTCTGGTTCTTTCCAATTTCTGCAGGATCAACATCCATATGAATAATCTTTAATCTCTTTTCAAATGCCTCAAAGGTGCCCACAGATCTATCAGAAAATCTTGTTCCAATTGCCAATACACAGTCAGCTTCTGCCATCATTTTGTTTGCCTCTGCATGACCATGCATTCCAATTGGACCTAATGATAAAGGATGGTTTTCAGGAAACGAACCCTTGCCTTTGAAAGTTGTAACTACAGGAAGCATTAGGGCTTCAGCAATTGCTTGTAATTCAGCAAAAGCAGATGAAATAATTGTTCCACCACCAGCTAAGATAATTGGTTTTTCTGAATGAAGTAGCATATCAATTGCTTTTTCAACATTAGCAATATCAGGATCAGCCCAAGGATGATATCCTTGAATTTTAAATTCGTCAGGAAATATCATCTCTGCTTTGTTTGTTTGAACATCTTTTGGGATGTCAAGCAATACAGGTCCTGGTCTTCCAGTTTCTGCAATGAAAAATCCTTTTTTTACAGCTTCTGGAACTTCAGCAGCTGTTCTTGGTTGGAATGCATATTTTACAACAGGGTTTGCCATTCCAATTATATCGCTTTCTTGAAATGCATCTCGTCCAATCATTGCAACAGGAACTTGTCCAGTGACTGCAATCATTGGTGCAGAATCTGCCTGAGCTGTTGCAATTCCAGTCAATATGTTGGTAGCTCCAGGTCCAGAGGTTGCAAAACAAACTCCAGGTTTTCTACTAACTCTACCAAATCCATCAGCCATATGAGCTGCTGATTGTTCATGTCTTACCAAGATATGTCTAATATCACATCTGGCAAATTCATCATACATCGGAAGGTTTGCGCCTCCGGGTAGTCCAAACACTTGTTTTACGCCTTCTTTTTCCATAGCCGTCATCAAGGCTTTGGCACCAGTCATACTTTCCATTTTATTTTTTAAGTTAACATCCATAATTTTAATGTGTGAAATATGTGGGAATTAAAAACCAGTAAAAGGGCTTAAAAATATACTGTTTAGACACACAATTTAACTGAGTCGCAGGTATAGAAATGATTCTAACTTTGGCGCGATAAATGATATTAAATCAACGTGAGAATGTATCTCGAGACAGCTCATGTCCCTGATACAGAACGACGACGGTGTACGTTCCATCTGTCCAGCGTTCATTGTACAATGCAGGTACATTAAATTCTCCAGTTGCAGATGGGGTTATTTTCAGCTTTGCAACAGTGTTATCTGGTTTGATGATTAAAATTTCAATCTTGCCTCCACTATCAAAGTCCGATATGATTCCAGATATGTCCACTATGATTGGATTATACCAGTCAACTGTAGCAAACACTTTGGACTCGATTACTTTGGATTTGGGTGTGATTGATGAACAGTTATCTCCATCACACAATTCAGATTGAATCTTTTCAGCAGTCTCACCAAGGTAAAATACCACAGAACCAATCGTGTTACCACCGTATTCTGCATCAATGAGATATTCGCCAGTTTGCCATGACTCAAGTAGTTGTGTTTCAAAGTTACCATTTCGAGTAATCGGTGTTGTCAGCAGATCGATTTCACCATTAGGTCTCGTCAATGATATATCTACGAATCCGCGTTGTTTTTCTAACGGATTCACTTTTCCAGAAAAGAACATAGAGTCTCGCAGTACATTGATATCAGGTATATTGACGTTAAACTCCCCAATATCAGAAGATGTAGATACCTCATTGTGTCTAACATCCACATCAAACCGTGGAAGTGTTATTTCAGATTCAATACTTGTAGTTATTGCAGATATGGGTCTTGACAATCTTTCACTCTCAAATGCCAACTCCAAGTCTGTTTTACTTATCACAGGTTCAGATACAGAAAAACTCTCAGAGAGTATCTTATTGCCTTGAACTGCCAAGGTCACTTCATAGTCTCCAGGTGCCCATTCTGATTTCGTTATAGGTACCCAATAGTAATTCTTCGAATTTAACAAAGCACCATGATTTTCCACGACACCGTCTGGAGTTTCCAGATAAAGATCAACTCGGTTAAAATCAAGATCTAGTGACCCTTCAATTTCAAGCAATTTGCCACCTTTGCTGAGAGATTCTACATGTTTTAGATGTAATGGAGACAAAGCCACATCATCAATTACAGAACGAGATTCAATATCAGATATCACAGTAGTGAATTTAGGCACAATGTTTTTCCCATCAAACAGCATATAGAGAATGCCAAGTTGTTCATGAGTAGTTGCAGTAATTGTGTAAAGACCTGGCTTCCAAGATTCAGAGATATCCATCACTAAACCATACTGTCCCTCATCAGTAGATGTGATTTTTAGCGTCTCAACTGATGAATCAGGTTTGGAGATATCCAGCAGGACAACTTGTCTGGTATTTACATTATGTATTTTACCAAATAGTTCAATTACTCCATCTGTAGTGAAATCTGCATTTAATGTACCTTTTTCTGAACTTGCAATTATGCGTGCAGGCACATAACCAAATGGCATTGAAGGTGTCTCAAAGAGTCGAGAGTCAGTGATTGGAGCACTGCCCAAATCAACAATCATAGTTCCAGCAAAGTTGTCATCTAATATGTCATAGTATGTATAATATCCAGATTTGGAGAATTTAGTAGAATATGAATTGTCTTTTAGGATAAAAGAACTCTTAAAGTTACCATCAAATCCCTTTATCTGATCTCCGCTAATAACAGTTCTAATATCAGGACTTGCGTTCTTCCATACAATACTGTTTTTATTTATCTCAATATCAAATGGAGCCGCGCAATTATCACAGTTACGATCTACAGATTCTACCACATAGAATTTTGTACTCTGCAGCACATCATCAGAACCAGCTTCCAATTGCACAAGATCCGGAATCACATCAACAACTTGAAGGACATTACGAGCAATTTTGGTACTTGATGCTTTGTGTTCATTCCACACGTCAATTAAGATGTCAGACACATCCATCGGTTTTACAAAGTCCACATTAAATAAAACCCACAAAACATTGCCCTCATGTCTTGTAGTGACATCAACGTCTTTCATGAATCCTTGGGCATCTTCGATTACCACAATGTCGCCTTTTTGCCATGTGATGTACGTATCACTTTGGCTCTTATCTATCCCGCCATGAAGATTCATGTAAAGACCCACATGAGATGTAAAGTTAGGCCCATTAGGATCAACAATTCTCAATGCAAATTGCGATGACTCATTTGCCAGCAAAGATACCGTTGGTTTTGTATCATCAAATGTTTCCAAGGGCACATAGCTTCCAAGTTTTCTAAATACAAGCTGACCGTTTTCGTTGATTGTTGGCTCTTCAAAAGAATACATTGACATTCCGGTAATATTAGGAGGTAGAGGTACATTGCCAGATCCTAGCCCCGTAGAGATGGCATCAGATGATGATGATGTCCTCACAACAGGTTTAATGCCATAAACTGAAAAGTGTTGCAAGGTAACAACATATGCACACAAACTAGCAGTGTCACCAGCAGGATCTCTTATTACGCTGATGCCTTCAAATACAGTCTCATTGTCATCGTCGATAAAGAATATCTGAATGTCTGGACACACAATATTTGGGTTCTTACTATTAGCAGGGATTACAGGATGAACAGAATTTTCTATTGGTCCCATTGTAACTGCAATCTCAATTGATTCAAAGAGACCTTCAGTAGACCCAGTTTCTGTGCTACCAGATTCCACAGGAGAGCTGATGGTAGCTGATCCTTGTCCGACAGAGTTGACAGCAGATACTGTAAAAACGTATGTTACGCCGTCTGTAAGACCTGTTACGGTGGCAGTTGTTGCAGTGCCTACACCGTCAGAAAATAGTGTAAATGATGCACCATCATCATCGCTGTATCGAATCTTATAGTCAGTTATTGGGGAGCCGCCGTTACTTGAGGGGGCAGTCCATGAGAGAATGATCTCTCCTAGGCCAGGGGTTGCAGCAGACAGTGATCTTGGTGATGTGGGAACTGTGAGCGGAGTTGCCTGAACAACATTAGAAGGAGGACCACTTCCAAGCGAATTTGCTGCAGAGACTCTTAGATCATATGTAACTCCATGTTGAATGGCGCTTCCAAATAATGTGGTAGAAGTGTTTGTACTTTGCCCCCTTACCCATGGTTTCCATGTGGTGCCGCCGTTGGTACTATATTCTACAATATAATCAATTATTGGTAATCCGCCGTCATCAGAAGGTGTAAACCACGAGAGGCTGATTCTTGCATCAAGGGTATTTACAGAGAGCCTAACTGGTGCATCAGGAACGGAATATGTGGTTGCCTGTGCGGCAACAGAAGGACTGCTTGAACCTGCAGCAGTGATTGAAGATACCCTGTAAAAATACGTAGCACCTGCAAACAAATCAGAATCAGAATATGTTGTTTCTGTAGAGTTTGTATCATTTACAAGCACTATCCATTCTGGATCATCGCCAATTCTTTGCTCAATCACATATCCTGTAATTTGTGAACCGCCTGTTTCAGTAGGAGCATTCCAAGACAGGTTGATTTCACTAGATGATGTCGGAGTTGCGATGAGGGACGTGGGTCTGTCTGCAACTGAAAGTGGAATTTCACTGACCAAATTGGAATGGTTTGTAGTACCTGCCCTATTTACTGCAAAGATGCGGAAAGTGTACTCTTGGCCGTTGGTCAAATTAGGAATGACAGTACTGGTTGCAGTATTCACACCGTCATTGAATGGAATCCACGAATCACGATCAAGGCTAAAGTGGATCAGATAATCAGTGATTGGGGAGCCGCCGTTGTCTGCTGGTGCAGTCCAGGATAGGGAGACCTGGGAGTTGTCAGGAGTAGTGATTACGTTTAATGGTGCTGATGGCACATCTATTGGCGTAGTGCTTGAAGGTAATGATGGAAGCCCAGTTCCTTTGTCATTTATTGCAGATACACGGTAATAATGAGTAATTCCATTATTCTTTCCAGTGTCAATATAGTTAGTAGATGGAGATTTTGTATTTGCAAGAACAATATTCCAGGTTTGCTGATCAGTACTTGTCTCTATCTTGTATCCAGTTATTGACGCACCCCCATCAGCAGGGGCACTCCAAGACAAATTAACTTGGGATGCTTGTGGAGATGTTGCAGACAGGTTGATTACGCGTTGAGGAACAGTCGCACTCGTCTCAGTTTGTGTTATAAAGTCAAGTTCAAATTTAAGATACATGTCAGCAGATGGTGTAACTCCTGAAGGAGGGTTCTTGAGGAACGTAGATGTCATGAATAGAGAATCTAATGTTTCGTTTGGTTTGATTTTGACACCAGATATCTTTCCCCCATTATCAAGTGTGTCACCTGCATTGTGAGGCAAAAAGACATCCAAACCACTTGGGATTGATTCAATATTATATGCGGCAGTAGAACCAGGTGTTGAAGGAGTGGCAGTAACTACTGTAGATGCCAAACCAGTTCCAATGTTATTTACTGCAAAGATTCTAAATGAATATGATATGTTGTTTTGGAGTTCTGTGACAACTGTAGATGTAGAGGTTCCAACACCGTCATTAAATGTAGACCATGATGAATCACTTTTTTGTTTATACTGTACGATATAGTCAGTGATTGGGGAGCCGCCGTTGTTGAAGGGTGCAACCCAAGTAAGCTGGACTTTGTTCTTTCTTACTTCTGCAGATAGTGAAAGGGGTGCACTAGGAGAGCCAATGGCAGTACCACTTGCAATATCAGATGCACCACTAACCCCAACAGCATTAATTGCATATACGATATAAGTATAGGTCGTTCCAGCAACCAAACCACCATCACAGTATATCGTAGATGTGTTCTTTGTATCATCTACAATGGTTTCAAATGATGTGGTAGGGGATTTACGATCAATCTTATATCCCGTGATAGGCTGGTTGCCATCATTTTCAGGCAAATTCCAAGATAATTGTAGACAATCTATGCTTGCAGATACTGATAGTTTGGATGGAGGTGATGGAACATCAAAAGTACGTGCAGATGTAGTTCCAGAGGGCTGACTTGTTCCAGCTGTTGTGATTGCATACACTTTGTATGAGTAATCAACCCCTGCAGAAAGATCAGCATCAACATATGTTGTATCGGCATTGCCAGTATTCTCATTAATGGTATCAAAAAAGCCGCCAGAAATATTTCTATCAACACGATATCCAATAATTTCCAATCCGCCAGTATCATCGGGTTTTTGCCAATTAAGATCAATTCTTGTGGAAGATATAGCAGTCGCAGACAATCCATAAGGTTTGGTAGATATGGCAAAAGGAGTGTCACTGGCAGTAACAGAGACAGCGCCAGATCCTGCAGAGTTTACTGCAGAGACTCTAAATGAATACTGAACTCCGTTTGTCAGACCGGTGACAGTAGCAGATGTATCTGTACTTGTGCCGTCCTCAAACGTTGTCCAGTTGGAACCGCCATCAGAGGAATAGTCTATGATGTAATCAGTGATTGGGGAGCCGCCGTTACTTGAGGGGGCAGTCCATGATAGGAGTACCTGGGAGTTACCTGGAGTTATAGTTACATCAACAGGTATTTTTGGAACAGTATATGGAGTTGCAACAGACACAACAGAAGGCGCACTAACGCCTGCAGAATTGATGGCAGATACACGTATGCGGTATTCTTGGCCATTGACTAGATCAGGTATGATGAAGGATGTAGTATCAGATATAGGGCTTACAGTAAACCAATTACCATCTATTGCATATTCAATAAGATATCCTGTGATTACAGCATTTCCATTATCAGATGGTTCAGACCATGACAGAGGTATTACGCCAGATGTGCCTGATGTTGTCAGCAAGTTTGTAGGTGGAGATGGAACAAATGTGGTCGGAGATGTAATTTCAAATGCATCATCCAGTCCTATTATTGCAGGAGGAACAGACCAAACTACTCCAGATTGCAATTCAGTTGGCGGAGTGTATTTTTGAACCGCAAATTCAGATACAAGATCTTTTGGTCTGTCAACGGATTCAAGAGTGGTAGAGTTAGTGAATTCCATGTTCTGATTATATGATTTATCATAAAGATCAAAGTTTTCAGAGGAAATAACGCTTGAAGATGGAATATATTCATTTTTCAATCCTTTTGCCTCTAGTTTTTTAATATCTTCAGTATTAACAAGCCCCTCATTTTGAACAAGTGCAGGTTCATTAGCACGAACAGTGGCGTGTGGAATTACGTTAATTACACTAGTAGTTCGTGCCGGACCTGCAGCATTTATTGGAATGACTTTTAGTGCGTATGATTTTCCATTTTCAAGTCCGATTACAAGAAGTTCAGTAAGTGAGGAGAGATTGTCCCTGTTAAAAATAACATTTTGTGATGGCAGTGGAGTATCTATAGGAACTCCGTTTATCACAGTTCTCCTATCCACACGATAATCAGTGATTGGGGAGCCATTGTCATTTGCAGGTTTGCCCCATGTAATCTTTACTTGTCTATCACCTGCAGTTGCACTAAGAGATGAATCCAACACGGGTCTGTCAAATACAGATATACTGACTGCAGATGTTGGCAGACTAGATCCAACAGTATTAACAGATCTTACTTTAAACTGGAAATTGACTCCTGTTTTTAGATCAGTTATTGTTAAAGTAGGTGATGCACTCAATATGTTTTTCTTGGTCAAAAAGTCATCATCAGATATCTCTACAACATATGTTGTGATTGGGGAGCCACCGTTTGACGTAGGTGGATTCCAAGTTAGAGTAATTGCTGGATCTCCTCGTATTGCAACAAGATTGATTGGAATGCCAGGAGTTGTAGCAGGAGTTGCAGTGGCAATATTAGAGGGAGGACTTGGGCCAGCTATGTTTTCAGATACAACTCTAAACTTGTAAGATTTTCCAGTAACAAGTCCAGTAATTTTTATAGATGTATCGATACTTGTGCCGTCATTAAACGTGTTCCAAGTGATGCCATCAGTACTAAACTGTGCAATATAATCAACGATTGGGCGTCCATTATCAGATGATGTCGTCCAAGACAATGTTGCATCGTTAGGACCACGTTTTGCGGCGAGGCCCACAGGCGAAGCAGGGATTGTGAACGGAGTTTCAGCAATTATAGCAGATGCATTACCAGTTCCAAGGGAATTGACTGCAAATATGCGGAATGAGTATTCTTGACCGTTGGTCAGACCGGTGACAGTAGCAGAAGTATTTGCACTTGTGCCGTCCTCAAATGTTGTCCAGTTGGAGCCATCAGTACTAAACTGTACAACATAATCAGTAATTGCCAACTCGCCCGCATTTGGAGGAGTCCACGTTAGAGTAATCTCTGCATTATCAGCAGTGGTTAGAATATTGGTTGGAGGTTCTGGAACCGCAAGAGTAGTTGCACTTGCAGTACCTGAAGGAACTCCAACGCCGATAGGAGTTATAGCAGATATTCTGTATGTGTATGTGATTCCAGCAGAAAGACCCACATCGCTGTAGGCAGTGTTTGCAGATCCAGTGTCTGCAACAAGAATTTCAAATGAAGCAGACCCGGTTTGTCTTTCAATTTGATATCCTGTTATCTCTGCACCTCCTGTTTCAACGGGTGCAGTCCATGACAATTCAATTTGTGTGGAAGAGATAGCTTTAGCAGTTAATGCTGTAGGGAATGTGGACACTGTAACTGGGGATGCAATGACAACATTAGATGTAGTTCCCGTACCTGCAAAATTCACTGCAGAGACCCTAAATGAGTACTGAACTCCGTTGGTCAGACCGGTGACAGTAGCAGACGTATTTGAACTTGTGCCGTCCTCAAACGTTGTCCAGTTGGAGCCGCCATCAGAGGAAAAGTCTATGATGTAATCAGTGATTGGGGAGCCGCCGTTTGATGGTGCAGTCCAGGATAATGTAATCTGAGAATCTGCAGGTATAGTTGCAATACTTGTAGGAATGCCAGGGGTAGTTGCAGGAGTGACAGTAGTAGTATTAGAAACAGAACCTGTTCCGACAGAGTTTACTGCAGAGACACGGAATGAATAAGGAATACCGTTAGTCAGGTTAGGAACAGTTGCAGACGTAGCGGTGCTTGTTCCATCTGCAAATGTGTTCCATTTGACACCATCTTTGCTGAATTGTATGATGTAATCAGTGATTGGGGAGCCGCCGTTTGATGGTGCAGTCCAGGATAGTGAGACCTGGGAGTTGCCGGGAGTAGATGAGAGGTTTGTTGGTGTGCCAGGTACTGTGGCAGGGGTTGCAGTGGTTATGTTAGATGGATTACCGGTTCCGACAGAGTTTACTGCAGAGACTCTAAATGAGTATGGCTGGCCGTTTGTCAGACCGGTGACAGTAGCAGATGTAGTGGTGCTTGTTCCATCTGCAAAGGTTTCCCATGCAGAATTACCAAGACGATATTCAATGATATAATCCGTTATTTTGGAGCCGCCGTTGTCTGCTGGTGCCAACCATGTAACTGAAACTTGGGAGTTGCCACGGATTGCAGTAAGAGATGTAGGTGTGCCAGGTACTGTGGCAGGAGTTGTACCAACAGAATCAGATAGCAAGCCAATTCCTACGGAGTTTGCTGCCCGTACACGGAAGAAATAAGATTGGCCGTTAATGAGATTCTCCACAATAACTTCAGTAGCAGTTGCAGGGACGACTTCATCAGGATATAATATCCAAACAAAGTTATTCACACTATATTCTACCAGATAATCGTTTATTGGATCACCGCCATTATTTGTTGGTGCAGTCCAACTTAGATTCACTTTTTGATCAGACAGTATTACTGAAAGATTAGTAGGTGCTATAGGTACTGTGGCAGGAGTTGTTGCAGATATGTTTGAAGGTACGCTTTTTCCTACAGCATTAACTGCAGAAACACGGAATTGGTATTGTTGGCCGTTTGTCAGGTCGGTAACTGTTGCAGATGTTTTAGATGATATGCCATCATCAAAAATAAGCCAGTTTGTTCCATCAAGACTATACTCAATAACAAAGTCAGTTATGGTTGCACCACCGTTGTTTGATGTAAACCAAACCAAGTTTGCTTTTTCATTTCCTCTAGTTGCCAATAATTGTGTTGGGGCACCAGGTACTGTGGCAGGGGTTGCAGTGGCCAGATTAGATGGATTACCGGTTCCGACAGAGTTTACTGCAGAGACTCTAAATGAGTACTGTTGGCCGTTTGTTAGACCGGTGACAGTAGCAGATGTGGCAGTATTTATGCCATCAGCAAATGTTGTCCAGTTTATTTCGTCGATACTAAATTGGATTATGTAATCAGTGATTGCAAATCCGCCATCATCAGATGGAGTATTCCAAGATAGTGAGACTTGGGAGTTGCCACGGGTTGCAGTAAGAGATGTAGGTGAACTAGGAGGTGCAGATGGAGTAGCAGATGCCGTATTTGATACATTGCTTCTACCAACAGAGTTTTCGGCATATACACGGAATTGGTATTGTTGGCCATTGATAAGATCAGATATGTTCAAAGCAATTGTAGTACTTGTCAATGTAGTAAAGGTACCAAAATTATCAGTAGAGTACTCTACCACATAATTGAGTATGGCAGAACCGCCATCATCAGTTGGTGCAGTCCAGGATAGTGAGACCTGGGAGTTGCCGGGAGTAGCTGAGAGGTTTGTTGGAGTGCCAGGTACTGTCAAGTCTTGCGTGTATTGAATATTAAGAAGCGGAGCTTGTGAGGATGAACCGTCATAAGATGCCGCAGTTCTGTGTCCAGTTCCAGTAACAACAAAGGTCACAGAGTTTCCAGAAGACCACCCATCACGGTTTACAATTTCCTGAACAACAGATGACATGTCGGGAGTCTTTTGGTCATCTCCAGATTCACCTACAGTATCCCATTCTACTGGAGACCAAGAAACAAAAGCTGAAGTTACCGCCCTGTCAGAAATGTCATTATCAACATTTGAAAAGGTTAATGAATCATCAGCAGCCTCTCCACGAATTTCTAAATTAGTTACATCATCATCTGTTTCATCCACAGTGAATTGAATGCCAGCACTGATTATGGTTGCACCTTGGGGAATACTAATGTCGTTAAATCTAATACCAATAATTTGTTTATCACCATCATCTTCTGTTAGTTCCAGATCACTGCTGGTACGAGACATGTCACCGGAATTTCCTCCCTCGGCATCTTCTTCTGCATCATCTGATGATGCATTTACTCGAACAGAGACTTCAACAAAATTAGAAGAAAAAGGATCAGAAGATTGAGCACTAACTGAAATTGGACCTAAAGGTGGAACCAACAATAGAATAGCAAATAATAATATCAATAATTTACTAGAAAGCATGTTTTTGTTTTGGACCAAGTATTGTCATAATCGTATTTAAATTATTAAATCAAGTCCGAATATTCCAAAAGTGGGATTACGACATCAATATATAACATAGTTAGGAGATCGTGAGATTTGATAAAAAAATTATGTTTTTGATCGCATAATCATGGATTAAAAGTAATAATTGAAAAACAATTAGTCAATTGTAAAAACATGACCTCTTATTCTATCTCTAGATTCAAAAGCTTCATCGATCGTTTTAGCAGTAGGTTCAATTACCCAGACATTTTTCCCATTATCTATCACCAAAACAACATGATTGATTTTCTGGGGTAAAGATATGTTGTCAGAATCAAAATATAGGAATTTAACTTGCCAGTCTTTTCCTGCTGTTGATGATTTTATCATGTCTGCAAATAAAATGGCTAAATCTTCATTATCACCCTCACCTTTAGAAAACGTATCAAGTGGTTTCTTAGGATCATTTTGCATTTCAAATGAAGTTACATGAAACTGAGATACGACAAACCACACTTCAAAAATAAATTCATCATCAGAACCAACGTTACCATATAATTCATTCATCACTTTAGACATACTGCCTACGACAAATTTTGACAGGTCTCTTACTTGAACAGTACCGCTTGCAATATCAATCGGAATTACATCTTGTGACTCAGGTAGTTTTATCACCTCGTCAATGAATTGAGAAGTAACCTTAGAGAAGGAATAATTATTATTTTTAGAATCAAGAAAACTCCAAGAGATGATTTCATCAGTCATTTCAACAACAGGGGGTTTAGACAAAGTTGGCGTAACGATCTCCTGTTCAAAACCAGAAAGTTGTTCAAAAATTGAATCCATATCAGTTTGATTTTGAGATGTTTCAAGTTCCAATAATTTTTTTTCTAATTCTTCAATCTGCAATAATTGTTCAGGAGTTGAAGATGAAGCAGCAGTTGTTTTAAAAACATCCATTTGATCTTCAAGTTTTTTAAGTTCAAACTCCAATTGTTCTGTTCTTTCATCAGATGATTTTTTTAATTCATTAATAACCTGGGTTTGATTCTGAAGACTTAAAAGTTGTTGATTTAATTCAGATTTTTGTCGTTCTACTTCAGTAGCTTTTTGTGCATATTGTTGGGCCTGCATTTGTAAACTTCGATTTTCTTCTAATATGGCACTTGTTTTTTCTAAAAATATTTCAGTATCAGACCCTCCAAAAGAAATAGCAGAATATGTAGGAAGTATTTTTTTATCAAGAGTATCTTCGTTTAGAAAAGTAACCAGCAATATACCAACCACAATAGGGACTACTGCCAAAAATAAAATTTTATTACTCACAAATATTCAGAAAACAATTCCAATATATGGACTTTAATATGTTATTTTGGGATTTCATCCAAAAGACGCTGTAATTTTTTGCTTAGGTTTTCTAGTGTATCAAGTATTTCTGTAGAAATGGGTTTTTCTGCATATTCAGTAACCAATGAAAATAATTGTGCTTCAAGTTGTTTGATTTCTTCTTGTATTTCCTCTGAGCTTTTACTAACATGTGATCGTAATTCCCCTTGAGTTTTGAGTAGGTTCTGTATTTGTTGTTTCTCTCGTTTAATTTGATCTAATAATTTTGCTTCTTCTTGACCAAGGTTAATAATTCTGGATTCATGCTCCACACGGATTTTTTCTAATTCTGTCTTTTGAAGTTCAAGTGATGATGCCAAAGATGTTTGCTCAAATTCTCTCTCTTTAGCTATTTGGATTTCGTTTTCTAATTCCTGTTTCTTTTTGAATGCTCGTTGTTCAGCCAATTCTCTAGTATGATTAAGCTTTGTTAATTCTTCTTCAAGTGTTTTGATTTGCTTAGCAAGAACAGGAGAGATTAGCAAAGCCTTCTTTTCTGCTGCTTCTCTCTGCTCCATAAGTTCGAGTAATTTGGCCTGTTGATTACGTAAAGTACTGTTGATTTCATCTTTTGCTACTGCTTCTCTTAGTTGTGCTTCAAGTAGTTTGTCAGTGTGGTAGATGTCATCTGAGGATTCAAGAGGTTGTTTTATTTCAGATTTCAGTAATTTAGATAAGAATGAGTGCTTCTTGTCCTTTACAGATTTTTCTATTGATTCAGATTTTAGCATGGAGGAGTCTTGTGACTTTAGAGATTCAAGCTGGGTATGCATTGACTGCACCTGTTTTTCCAGTGCGGTTTTTTCAGATTCTGCCTTTGCTCTTGTCTCATCGTATTTTTGGGTAATTTGTGCAAGCTCTGCAGACTTTGTTTGCAGCTGTGCCTCTAGCATGGAGGAGTCTTGTGACTTTAGAGATTCAAGCTGGGTATGCATTGATTGTACTTTCTCTTCCAGTGCGGTTTTTTCAGATTCTGCCTTTGCTCTTGTCTCATCGTATTCTTTGGCAATTTGTGCAAGCTCTGCAGACTTTGTTTGCAGCTGTGCCTCTAGCATGGAGGAGTCTTGTGACTTTAGAGATTCAAGCTGGGTATGCATTGATTGTACTTTCTCTTCCAGTGCGGTTTTTTCAGATTCTGCCTTTGCTCTTGTCTCATCGTATTCTTTGGCAATTTGTGCAAGCTCTGCAGACTTTGTTTGCAGCTGTGCCTCTAGCATGGAGGAGTCTTGTGACTTTAGAGATTCAAGCTGGGTATGCATTGATTGTACTTTCTCTTCCAGTGCGGCTTTTTCAGATTCTGCCTTTGCTCTTGTCTCATCGTATTCTTTGGCAATTTGTGCAAGCTCTGCAGATTTGTGTTTATAATCTTCAACTAACATGTTTAGTTCAGCGTTTTTGTCCTGTTGTCCAACATCTAATACAGATGAATTGTCTGACAGTCTTAGACTTTCAAGATGTGCTTGTTGTGATTTTATCTCAGCCTCAAGTGTAGCCTTCTCGTTTAAGAAGTTTTTTTCAAGTTGTTGGGTTTCAGAGGACATTGACTTCATCTCAGATTGTAATGTGTTTACTTTTTCTTCAAGTGTGAGCTTTTCAGATGCGGTTTTATTTAGAAGTGTTTCATAATCGCTTGCCAGCTGTTCAAGTTCTGCTTCTTGTGCACGAATTTGTTCTTCTAGTCGGACTTTTTCCAAATTATCTTGTTCAGTACGATTTTTGTTCTTCAGTAAATCTCGCTCAACGATTAATTTTTCAAGATCCGTTTGTTGTGATGCAATTTTTTCTTCCAGTTTTGCTTTTTCCAGTTTTGTTTGTTCTAAAAGCATCTTGCGTTGTGATTCATCTCGATCATTGACCAGTTCTTCAATTGCAGTTTGTTGTAGTTTGATCTGCTCTTCCAATCTTGCTTTTTCTAGTGACGCTCGTTTGGAAGCAATTTCATAATCGCGAGATTTTTGTTTTAGTTCTTCTTGCTGTTGCTGGATTTGTTCCTCAAGGTTTGCATGTTCAATTATTTTGTCAGTTTGAGTGGATTCTGTTTTTGTAGAATCTTTTTCCTTAGATAGTTTTTCCAGTTCTTTCTGCTGTTGAAATATTTTTTCTTCAAGTTCAATCTTCTCTTGCATGTAACCTTTTTTTGAATCATCATAGGTTTTTTTGAGAGACTCCAGTTCTGCCCGCTTTGATTTTAATTGTTCAGAAAAAGAATCAGAAGAAGATGCATCTTGGCTTACCTGTTTGGAATAATATGACTTTGAAGTTTGTTCAAGAAAATTTTTATCAGAAGTGTGTAGTGGTTTTTCTTGTTGTATGGAATGAAGAATATATCGAAGTCGGTCAGTATCTCCAAATCCCTGTTCGATTAATTTTGAGATCAAATCAGCATATTTTTGTGAATTAACTTCAGAATCAGATAATTCAGATTCCTGTTCTAACTTATTTTGTATGTATGCCCAATCAGAATAAGCCAGAGGAGCATCTTTTTTCAAAGAGGATAAAATATTCTCTAACTTACCAGTATCATCATCACTGGTGGCAATCAGAGATTCTATCTTTTCAATTAGTTCCCTACTAGTCAAATGCTCCATTAGGATCGATCCATCTCATTTACCGATATTAACACGAAATGTATTAAAAAAACGATCCATTCTGATCGCTTTTGTATACCTCGAGCCTAGTTTTCAAAGATTGGAAGTGTTATGAAGAAGGTCACGCCACCAAAATCATTACTTTGCGCATGAATTGTTCCAGCATGTTCAATTATGATGGATTTGGCCACATACAACCCAATTGGATCATCACCGGTTTGCGCATCAGGGGATTTCAGCTCAAATAAATTATCAAGGGACTGATCAGGACTAATTTCCCGAGCATCAGATATCATAATTTCAACCTGTTTTTCGCCAATCTTTCGAGTTTTGATGTCTATTTTACCGGATGTTGAATGTTTCAAAGAATTGTCAAGGATATTGAATATTGCCCGTTTGAACATTTTCTTATCAACAAATACTTTCACGTCATCATCATCTATGTGTAAAGAGATGTTACTGGATTTTGGATGTTTGTCAAACAAAGCAACTGACTCAGACATGAGTTGGTTGATGGAAGTGTCTGTCATATCATATTGTGTCGTATTAGTTCTTGTCATGTAATAATCAATAAAATCATCAGTGGTTGTCTTTAGTTGCATAAGATCATTTTCTACGAACAGCAGTGTTTCTGGATTTTGTTCGTTTTTAAATAACTCTATGTTTTTAACTAAAGAACTTATTGGGGCTAGGATCTTTTTTGTAAATGATTCGGTCATTTCATCTCGAAATGATTGGTTATTCTTGATTTCTTCAAGAGCGTTTTGCAATTCATCGGTCCTAAGTTTTATTAGTTCTCGCAGATTTTCGTTTGTAAATTTGATACTTTCTTTCATATAATCAAATTTATTTGCAAGATCACCAATCTCATCATCGGTTTTAACATCGATATCCACATCATAATCACCTTCAGCGATTTTGACAGACGCATCTTTGAGTTTGACCAAAGGTTTAGAGATAGAAGAACGGACGTAAATTGCCACCATCACTGCAGAGGTTATGGTTGTAATCGATATAATCAAGATAGTGTTAGTTAGACCTACCACAGGTTTTAGCAGATCATCAGTATTTTGTTTTAAGACTAGTGTCCATCCAAGACTTGGAAAATCTCTTTGGGGTTGAGATTTAGCATAAACATGAATGGTATCTATTCCCAATTGATCAGTACTAAGAAGATAGTCAGATGTTTCAGACATCATGACATATTCAGGTAGTGGCACATAATTTCCAAACTCAGGATCAGCTGAATCATAAAGAATTTTTCCGGAAGAATCAATCAAAGAAATGTCAGAATCCAAGAATTTATTTTTTGATCTAAGATCATAGATCATGATTATAATGTCCTGTAGTTTGACATTAGTTTTTAGAACACCAATGAAATTTCCATCTGAATCAGAAATTTTATACGCAAGGTCTTGTGTGTAGATTTTAGAATCTTCATCAAACTGTACATCACCAATAAAATATCCGGTAGTTACAACAGCATCCCACCAATCACTTTTGTCTACAGAAACATCGTCTAGGGGTTTAACAGATGCCACTATGAAACCGTGTGGATTAACTACAACAATCTCGTTGTAAAGTTCATATCGGTATTTATTTTCAATATATCTTGCAGAGTTTTGTAGTTTTATCGACAGATCATTATTTAGAATTTCATTTACAGAAAAAGATACAGGCCCAACATCAGCAGTATTGTTGGTAAACATTTCAATTGGAACGTCATAATTGGAGTTGGAATCCACTAAGAATTTCTCGACAAAGATTTCATCAGAAAGCATTACAAGGCCTAAGATTTTCTCCCTCATACCATCGTCAATAAAATACATTGTTTGAGACAAGGTTTCAGAATGGTCAGTTCCAATTTCATGAATAATTTTTTCTTGACTAGTCGTAATAGTAAGAAAACCCATGACACCTATTGAGACAATAATTACAAAAAAACTTAGTAAAATTTTAATTCCAATTTTCATTTTATTTATCTGATCCTCATTCACATATATTCTAAAAGTTGAAATTTACCAGTAAGAGAATCCTCTACAAACAAAATATTGAAATTCATCAAATTACCAGATATAACAAACCACCATTTTAAAACAATTAACTATATAGAGCATACAACACTAAATTCTGAAGTTGGAAGATAAAGAAGCAATAATAAAAATTATTGAATCTTTTTTTGAGTGTGGAAAAACAAAAGACTTTGCATTGTTACAAAAAATACAGTTAAACGATCCGAATTTCTCAAGTTTTAGTGATGTTCCACCATTTGATCTAAAAGATTTTCAAACAACAATTGAGCTAGAAGAGTTGAAGTTTGTCAGTATTTCAGATTATGACTATCAGATAAAAAATACAAAGATTAGTGTATTTAATAATACAGCTGTAGTAGCAATGGAAATTAATCAGAAAGGATTGCTTGTAGATACCAAAGCTTACACAGGCGAACATATTTCAATTGAGGGAAGAGCAACATTTGTTTTAGTAAAACAACCAACATGGAAAATTGCACATATTCATTTATCAAAGATTGGCGTATGAACTATTTTTCAGGATTGAATGGTTTTTTTGGTGTGGTTGAGTTCTTTTTGGACTCTTCGCTTACTAATTTTTTATAGAGTTTGAATGCTTGATCAACATTTGAGTTTCCATGCACTATTGATCTTACTGCGCGAATCATTGAAACTGGGTGCTCTGATTGCCAGATGTTTCTACCCATATCAACACCAACTGCGCCACCTCTGATTGCATTGTACGTTAATTGTAATGCATCACGTTCAGGGATTTTTTTCCCACCTGCAACAATAATTGGTACAGGGCATGATTGAACGACTTTTTCAAAATTATTACAATAGTAAGTTTTTACAATATGTGCACCTTGTTCAGCAGCTACTCTACATGCCAAGGAAAGATATCTAGCATCTTTGCCAAGTTCTTTTCCAACTGCAGTTACTGCCAAAACTGGGAGCCCATATCTTTCAGCTTCACCAACTAATTTTCCAAGATTAACAATAGTTTGATATTCATATTTTGAACCAACAAAGATGGACATTGCAAGGGCGCAGGCATTTAGTCTGATTGCATCTTCAATGGATACTGTAATGTCTTCCTGAGACAGGTCCTCGCCAATTATACTTGAGCCGCCAGAGACTCTCAATACCATAGGAGTGTCAGTTGTTGCTGAAACACATGTCCTTTGAACCCCTCTTGTAACCATTAAAGAGTCACAATGTTTCAAGAGAGGAGCAATTACCTTTTTTGGATCCTCTAATTTTTCAGTAGGACCCAGAAAATATCCATGGTCTACGGCCAACATTAATGCACGGTTATTTTGTGGCTTGATGATGCTTGAAATTCTGTTTTTTAATCCCCAATCCATATCTCTTCGAATTTGAAATAATCGAAATACCTTTCTTAAGCCTTTCTTATTTTGCAATGATTATCTTCATTGCATTCTCACCTGTACGTGCATGATCAAATGCCTTTTGAGAATCATCAATGGAATAAGTATGAGTGATTAGTTGTTTGACATCAATTTTTGAGGATTCGATTAGCTCGAGTGCTTCTTTGGTATCTTTATCGGAAGCAGCATAACTAGTTACCAGAGTTATTTCTTTAGAGTAAATTTTACTCATGTCCAAATTTAGTTGTGCGCCTTTTGATGGAACTCCAAATAGCATAACAGAACCTCCTTTTCGGACCATATCTATTGCATCCTCTAGTGCCTTGAGACTACTAGTAGCTACAATTGCTACATCAACACCCCTTCCTTCAGTACCATCCAAAATTTTTTGCTTTCTGTTTTCATCCATAGAGTGAATTGAATCAGTAATGTCAAATTTTTTTGCAAAGTCCAATCTAAAGTCATTAACATCAAAACAGAAAATTTTTGAGAATTTTTTTACATGTGCCAACATTACATGCATCATACCTGTAGGACCTACCCCAAAAATTGCTGCAGAGTCACCTTCATGATAGGAAAATTTTGTCCATGCCCTAACACAACATGCTAAAGGTTCAATCATTGCAGCCTCTTCAAAACTTAGTGAGTCAGAGATTTTCAAAATACCACCGTGAGATACATTCCAGGCAGGTACAACATATTCTTCAGATAATCCACATGGAGAAAGATTTGTTTCATAGTATTTTGGACACATGGTTTCATTTCCATGATTGCATAAATGACAATCATAACATGGAACGTGATGATGAGTAAATACCCGGTCACCTTTTTTAAATCCGGTGACTGCAGAACCAACATCCAAAATTATTCCCGATGGTTCATGACCTAAACGCATTGAGGGCTGACCATATTGGCCAAAGACCTTTTCTAAATCAGAGCCACATATTCCACAAGCATTCATCTGAACTAAAACATCACCATTTCCCATTGATGGTTTATCAGTTTCATCAACAGAAATCACAGATGGTTCTTTAACAGATGCAGTTTTCATTGCAACTCATTAGAAAATTGAATATAAGTAGATTAAGCAATCATACACCAAGAATCTTTTTCAGCATAACTCTGTAATCAATTTCAGTTTTTTCACTTCCAGTTGCAGGTAATGCAAAAACCAAAGTAGATTTTTCTGCTCTTAGTGCTGTTAATTCATCATTAATTGGTTCAGTGATATCATCACTTACCAATACTAGTCCAACATCAGAATCGTCAGTTAGTCTCTTAATTTCATTCAAAGCCTTTTGAGGAGTTTCAGAGATAATTCCTGGAACACCTGCTAATTGGAAACTAGTAACAAACGATTTGCTGCCAACAGTGAAGATTTTCACAGTTAAAATTTTTGTCCATTCTAATTTAACCCTTTTTGGTAGTGTGTAGATCAAGAAAGATTGATTTAGTTTAAAAAATCAGTGAATTCATGGTAGAAATTGATATTCAAAAGGACGTGTACTTATTCCTGCACGGACGAATGGATCTTAAAGAAAAAGCAATGAATGCACTCACAACAAAGGGATTCTCAAGGGACAAAGTCATCATGGCATTACCAAACAAAGTTGGAAATGTCGGAGATTATATGGCAATGTTATGGATGCCTCCAAATCCAGATCATGTGAAAATTCAAGAAATTACCAAAGTTGAGGAGGTAGAACCAGAAGGAATGATAGGACTTTGGAAAGGCGTGTCAAAAGATGATATTGATTCTATTCAGTTAAAATAATCAACTAAATCCGGCACCAAAATCAGTACCTTTTTCTAGAATGTCACCTGAATCAGAATTTTTTAATTTTCTGTAAAGTAATGTTTCATAAACCAATTTCATTGATGAATCATCATCAAGACTGCAATCATCTTTGATTAGATTTTTGTATTTTTCTAATTTTGTTTCATCTTGTTCATCAGGAGATATTCCATCATGAACCATCAAATTTGCAATTTTCTCAATTTCAGAATTTTGTTGTTCTTCATCCATAATTTTCGATACAATTTCTAGTTATTAACACGTTCGAATAGTGGTTCTGTGAAGTCATGGAGACCTCGACTTTGATACATCGACTATTCGGATTGCCACATCATTGTAATTACAACATATGGGTTCCGACATTCGTGAAAAAAGTTCACTTGTCGCTTCACCTGTATCGCCTTTGGCATGGGTAAACCTAGACCACGCCTTGTGGGCAATGTTCATGGATGCTATTACATCCCTGTCCATGCTCTTGCCACAATTAGTGCACAATAATTTACGTCTGTTTTGTATGTCCTCTTGGATTCTCTTTCCGCATATCGGACACAACTTGCTTGTGCGTTTCGGGTCAACAAAGACAACTGGGATTCCAACCCACAATGCCTTGTATTGCACCTGTCTTTGCAGTTCATAGAACTGCCAGCCGTTCAACTTTCCTCTGTATTTTTTACCCTGACCATTTCCCTTTCTGTACAGTTTTCTGATTCCCTTCAAGTCCTCAAAAGCAATTGCAGATTTTGTCTCTACTGCATGATTTATAATATCTTTTGAGATTTTGTGGATGAATTGCTTGGTTCTGTTTTGTAGTCTTTGTTGCAGATTCTTGTAGTACTGTCTCTTCTTTCTGTGATCGTTTCTTTTGAATCCTGCTCTGGCATGAATTGTGTTTTGTTTGATTGAGAGTAACTTGTTTGTCTTGTAGAATGTTACTAGACTGTCATTGCCACATGTTACGTTTCTTAAATTCCTGTCAATGCCGACTATCTTGGTACATTCTATCTCTTCAATCTCTTTTGAGATACACAAACTGATGTTGAAGGCAGTCAGTGAGAATGAACGTACAGTCATGGTTGGGTCTGACAGAATTTTTAGAGTGTGATGATTCAGTAAAATATGGATTGGCTGTCTTGGCTTGTATGGGATTGATAATAATGAACCGTTAATTTTAATTCCATAGCAGTTTGTCAGGAATTGCTTTCTGACAAATGGTGATTTTGTTTTTCTGCCTCTTTTGATTGACTGTTTCATTTGTGAGAGCCTGCCACATGCTTGTGATATGGCGTTTAGTTTGTAGGATGACAAAATATCATATCTGGATAGTTCATGGTATGATAACATGGAAAGTCTTTTCAGTGTAGAGCAGTTGTTTTCTAATCCAATTCTGATACAATGGTTTACCATTTTACGGAATGTTTCCATCATGGAATCTAAATCATGGTTTTGTGGAACGTTCTGTTTTATTGACTTGATTGTCTTCAACAATTATCATTATTTATTATTTTAATTAAGGTTTCAGGTTTCCATAACTTCACAGAACCCGAATAGTCAATAATTACAAATCTGAAATTAATCCTGAAAGAAAATCAGTGAATTCATCATCAGAAAAAATGATTTTTTCGATTTTGTTTTCTTTTAGCGCTAATCTTGCAGAGTCAAGATGGTAGCAAGAAAGCTTCCCATTTAATTGACCAAAATAAAATCCAGGGCAAGAGCAATAACTTCCATCAGGATCAATCCAGTGTTCTTCACCTTTTCCAACCACGGTCCAAATTTTTCTTTGGCTAGGTTCAAAAACATGTAATTTAACACGTTTTTCAGAAACTAGGACTTCGACTCTATCAACGTCTTTGCTCATAAGGATTTAATCAGGATATGTACAGTATAACTTTGATGTTGCAAACTAGAATCATCCCATCAAAACCTGCATTAATTTTAGAAGGTAAAAAAAAGAATCTCATAGTAACAGATATTCATTTAGGATTTGAGAGTGCTTTGCAATCAAACGAGATTTTTATAGGAAAAAATTCAACAGTTAATGAAACAATTCAAGAATTATCAGAAATTATCGATTCGGAGAATCCTGATTCAGTGATTCTGCTAGGAGATATAAAATCAAGCATCAAAAACATATCAAGAAACGAATGGAATGAAGTTCCTTTATTTTTTGAAGAAATTAGAAAAAAATGTGATGTAATATTAATTCCAGGCAATCATGATGCAAATATTCAGAAATTAGTACCAGAAAATATTTCCATGATTAGTTCAACAGGAATGGTTGAAGAGAATGTATTGCTAACACACGGACATACAATGCCATCAGAAAACTTTTCCCATATTGATAAAATCATAATGGGGCACATACATCCAGTGTTTTTTCAAGAAGATTCAATCATGAATGGGCAGAGAGTATGGATTTCACTCAAGACAGAAAAACAGAAAATATTTCCATCAAAGTCGGGGGAATTAGAAATAATTATTGTTCCATCATTTAACAGATATTTTTATGCCACACAAAAACGACATTACAAAAAATCAATCTCACCAATCATAGAAAGATTGGAGATTTCATCTGCAAAGATCGTGTCATTAGAAGGAGCAGTTTTAGGGGACGAATCAATCATCAAGCAAGTGTTGTAATTTTAAGACAGGGTTAATCGTATTTATCATAAGGCTCAATTGGTTCTTTAGTAGTTTTATTTGTTTTAAGCCACTCTAAAGTTTTTACAAAAGAGTCTGCCAACTCAATAGTTGTAAGGACAGGAATTCCAAGCTCTAGAGATTTTCTTCTAATTTGATATTCATCATCTAACATCCCGACATATTTTTCCAATGTTGAAGTACTTGGGATATTTATGATAAAGTCAATCTTTCGCTCATAAAGAAGATCAGCAATGTTGGGTTTTCTTTCAGGCTCAGAGATTTTATGAACGATTTCAACCTGGCCTACTTTTTCTTCAAAGAATTCAGCAGTATGCTCTGTTGCCAAAATTTTGAATCCTAAATGTTTGAGTTTTGCAATAGATGCCACAAGTTTTTCTTTATTTTGAGAACCGCCAACAGTAACTAATGCTGTTCCTTTATCTGGTAAATTATAGCCAACAGATGTAAGCCCTTTTGATAGTGCATCATAGAAGCTATTTCCAAAGCAGGCAGCTTCCCCAGTGGATTGCATTTCAACACCTAGGGCAATATCAGCACCATCTAGTTGCATAAACGAAAATTGCGGAACCTTGATTCCATAATTGTGAATCTTTTGCCATTTATTTTCAGGAATTTTAGGTAAAGGCTTATCCAATATTGCCTTTGCTGCAAGGGAGATTAGATTTGTTTTGACTAATTTTGATACAAATGGCATGGAACGTGATGCTCTAATGTTTAGTTCAATTACATAGACATGATCATCATGAACCAAAAATTGAAGATTAAATGGACCTTTGACATTAAAGGTCAGTGCAATCTTTTTTGTATATTCATTGATTGTTTCAATAATTTTATTGCTTAGTCTCCATGGCGGAATACACATCATAGCATCTCCAGAATGAACACCAGCACTATCAATATGCTCAACAATTGCTCCAATAACAACTTCTTCTCCATTACTAATTCCATCTACATCCACTTCAAGTGAATTTAACATAAATTTGGATATTACAACTGGATGGTCTGGGGAAACATCAGTGGCTTCTTTGACATATGTTTTTAATTCATCTTGAGACCAAACAACTTTCATCGCTGCACCAGAAAGAACATAAGAAGGTCTAACAATTACAGGAAATTCAACTTGTTGTGCAAAGTTTTTTGCCTCATTAAGATTTGAGAATGCTTGCCAACGTGGTTGTTGAATGTGAAGTTTGTCAAGCTCGGCACTAAATTTTGAACGGTTTTCTGCTCTATCCACATCATGTGCACTGGTTCCTAAAATATTTACACCATGTTGTGCAAGACCAGGGGTGAGATTATTTGCAGTTTGCCCCCCAACACATGTGATGATACCCCTAGGATGCTCAAATTCAATAATATCTAAAATTCTTTCTTGAGTTAATTCTTCAAAGTACAGTCTGGTACAAATGTCATAATCAGTTGATACTGTTTCAGGATTACAGTTAACAACAGAGACGCTTTTCTCACCATTTTCCTGTAGACCCCATACCATGTTGACTGTTCCCCAATCAAATTCAACGCTACTTCCAATTCTATAAGGACCAGCTCCCAGTACAACAATTCCCTTTTCATCAGAGGGTATCTCAATATCATGAGAATGGCCACCATAAGTGAGATAGAGGTAATTGGTTACTGCAGGCCATTCTGCTGCTAGTGTATCAATCTGTTTTACAGATGGCAAGACACCTAATTTTTTACGTAAATTACGTATATCATCAGGAATGAATCCTTTAGCACGAGCAATTTGTTTATCTGAAAAGCCCATTTTTTTGGCTTCCCAAAGAAGAGATACCCCAAGTTCGGATGTTTTTAGTTTTGATTCAATATCTACAATGTTTTTTATTTTTTCAATAAACCAAGGATCAATTGTTGAAAGTTTGTTGATTCTCTCAACTGAGATCCCCATTTTCAGTGCGATTGCAACATTGTACATAATGTGATCGTCATGATGAGAGAGTTTATCTTCAATTTCCTCTTCAGTGTATGTTTTTCCATTTGCGCGGTTTAGAACAAGTCCATCGTTTCCAATATCCAACATTCGGATTGCTTTTTGAAATGATTCCTCAAATGTTCTTCCCACAGCCATGACTTCACCAACAGATTTCATAGTAGGTCCAAGTCTTCTATTAACAAGTTCAAATTTTTCAAAATCCCATCGAGGATGTTTGCATACAATATAGTCAAGTGATGGCTCAAAACAAGCAGTGGTATTTTTTGTGATTCTGTTTACTAGTTCAGATAAGTTGTAACCAAGTCCAATTTTTGCAGACATGTATGCAAGTGGATATCCAGTTGCCTTACTTGCAAGAGCTGAAGAACGTGAAAGTCTGGGATTAATTTCAATGGCAACGTATCTATCAGATTTTGGTTCAAGTGCATATTGGATGTTACATTCTCCAACAATTCCAACATGTTTTGTTGCACGCAATGCAGCAGAACGTAACATATGGTATTCGTGATTATCAATTGTTTGTGAAGGTGCAACTACAATATTATCACCAGTGTGGGCTTTCATTGATAGAACATTCTCCATATTACAAACAATTACATTATTTCCATCATAATCTTGCATTACCTCATATTCAATTTGTTTCCAATGCCCAATGTATTCCTCAATTAGAACTTGGCCAACTATGCTTGCCTTGAAACCTCTTTCAACAATTTCATGAAGTTCAATTTCATTATATGCAACTCCCCCACCACGTCCACCCAAAGTATAGGCGACTCTAACTATTACAGGATAGGCTAATTCGTCTGCTGCCTTTTTTGCATCATCAAAATTTGTGACAGTTTTACTTTTCAGAACAGGGATCTTGCATTCACTCATGGAATCCTTGAAGAGTTGACGATCCTCCGTTTTTTGAATTCCTTTAATTTGTGTTCCAAGTACTTTGACACCATATTTTTTGAGAATGCCAGATTCCTCTAGGCCAACCCCGCAATTAAGAGCAGTTTGGCCACCATATGCTAGCATAATTCCATCTGGTCTTTCTTTTTCGATAATAGATTCCACGTACTCTTGGTTTACAGGAAGAAGGTACACTTGATCTGCAAATCGTGTGTCAGTCTGAATTGTTGCAATGTTTGGATTGATTAAAACACTGTTCAGTCCATCTTCCCGTATGGCTTTGAGACATTGGCTTCCGGAGTAGTCAAATTGACGGTCGTTTTAGCGACTCTCGCCGGCTTCTCCGATTTTTATTGCCCCACTTCCAAGTACAAGAATTTTCTTTAACGACTCATTCTTTGGCAGATGTTCCTTCCTCCATAAGGTGTTGTAGCTCTTCAAAGACGAACTTGCAATCATAAGGACCAGGTGCAGCTTCGGGATGAAACTGTACTGCAATACACTTTTGTTTTTTGTGTTTTATTCCTTCGACTGTTTTGTCGTCTGCATTTGTAAACCATAAATTAAATTCAGAGTTTTCAAGAGATTCCGGAGTAATTCCATATCCATGATTCTGACTAGTAACATAAACTTGATTATTTTCTAAATTAATACAAGGTTTGTTTTGACCACGATGTCCATACTTTAGTTTGTAAGTATCAGTATTTCCTGCAATGCCAATAATTTGTGCACCTAAACAAATTCCCAATGTAGGAATATTATTTTCAATTAATTTCTTAGCAGTATCAATTGTGTCAGGACATTTCTGTGGATCACCTGGACCACTACTGAGTACAACGCCTTTTGGATGATAAGACATTATTTTTTCATATGAAGTATCCCATGGAAGACGGATTACTTTGTAACCAATCTCACGAATATTTCTAATAATTGCATTTTTTGCACCAGTGTCAATAACTACAACAGATTGGTTTTCATCACCATAGATTTTTTCTTGTTTTGTGGATACATCATTCATGAATTGCTCAGAATCATAACGAGGTGCAGATACGAACTGTTTTTTGATCTCCTCAACATTGATTTCAGAATCAGATACAACCAGTGCGGCCATCATGACTCCGCCAGTTCTAATCTTTTTTGTTAGTTCGCGAGTATCAATGCCGGAGATTCCAGGAATCTTTTCGTTGTATAACCATTCATCAAGAGTCATAGCAAGATTCCAATGACTTGCAGTTAAGGATAATTCATGAACAACTAGACCCCGAACTTGGATTTTATCAGACTCAAAGAATTTGGGAATTCCGTCATTGTCTTTAATTGAAGAGTCTGGAACACCATAATTTCCAACTAATGGGTATGTGAGGGTAAGAATTTGGCCACTGTACGAGGGATCTGTAAGTGCTTCAGTATAGCCTACCATTCCAGTATTAAAGACAATTTCACCAAAAGCAGTAGTAGAATAACCAAATCCTTCGCCATCAAGAACAGTTCCATCATCAAAAATCAGTTTTCCAAACTTTTTTGCGTGGTTTGATTTCTTTGTAGTAATTGTGACCCTCGATAAGTCCGCTAGAAAGCGAATTTAAGTTTTATGTGGAAATTAAAATGAAAAAAGTGATCGCTAAATCAGAATCATATAGTGGGTTTTTCAAAACATTAAAGATTAGAAGTTCTAAAGTGCCTGAAACTCTTCGCTCCACTTGTGATATGCACGAATCATTTCAAGTGAGACACTGGGTTTTCTTCTTGCCATAATATCTTTGAAATCAGATGTGGTAAGTTCTCTTGGTTTTACTGGCTCTTCGCCTTCAACTGGTTCATGATAGTCAGGAGCATTAAAAATTTCATGAACCGTTTTAATCTGAGCAGCTTGGCAGACATCTTTAATATCACTTGCACTGTAGCCATCAAATAGTTTGGCCAATTCAGAATTATTTACATTGAGGTTTTTACTTAGAGGTTCAGTGTATTGCTCAAACAGATTTTCTCTTGCTTCTTGTGTTGGAAGAGAAACATAGATTCTCTTTTGGAATCTTCTAAGGAAAGGCCAATCAAGACTCCAAGGTTTGTTTGTTGCACCAATTACATACAACATCAGTTGTTTGCCTTTACCGTTAACACCGTCCATTTCAGTTAGGAATTGATTTTTAGTTCTAACTTCACCACCTACTTCACTATTTCTAGAACCTAACAATGAATCCACTTCATCTACAAATAAAATAACAGGTTTGCCTTCTTTTTCAGCATATTGTCTTGCCATAGCAAATAATTTTGAAACATTCTTTTCTGCCTCACCTAGCCATTTACTCATCATTGAAGATGCATCGACATTGATAAAGTAACCATCCATCTCATTTGCAGTTGCTGCTGCAAGCATTGTTTTTCCAGTACCTGGTGGTCCGTAAAGCAACATACCTTTTGGCCAACCTAAAGGAAACAAATCAGGTCTTTTAGTTGGATAAACAATTGATTCACGTAAAGCACTTTTTGCATCATCTAACCCAATTACTTGGTCCCAAGTAACGTCTGGTTTTTCTTTCATGATTAGTTCTTCAAAGTCATTTTCATTCTCTTGCCTTTGAACAGATTTCTTTTGTTCGTCTTCAGATGCCTTTGGGTCTACTGCAGGTTCTACACCATGAGCCTGTTGTAATGCACTGATTCTATTATGATAAGAATTACACCTATCTTTGTAAATTTGATTAAGTTTGCTTGTTGGGTATAATTGCAATAGTTTTACCAAAGAGTCAATGGCATGTTGATAATGTGTAATTGCCATTCCTCGTGCACCTTGTGAATCAAATTTGATAGCTTCTGAAGCATATTTGCTTGCAGTGTTTTCTAATTCTTGGGGGGCCAAACTCATCTCAATTACCTACGCAGTATGTCTTTGAGAATTTTGTTGGTATTCTACGGTGTTAATCTCTGTCACAAAATTGGTTAAATTAATTGCACTTGTTTCCTCTTCATCATAGTCGGGACCATTCAGATAATTCTTCTTAAAATCAGATTTATCAGAGATATTTGTATGCATATCTTTTACTTTGTTAATAGAGTCTTCAGCTGAAAGGATTAATTCAGAAATTTCATCATCAAGATCTTCAAGAGAGGTGGCAGTATCAGAGATGATTGAGGTGAAATGCTTTAGAATCAAACTCATCTCTTTTTTATCAGCGTATTTACACATCATAAAATCAGCAATTTTAACAATTTTATCTAAATCCTGCAGTTCTTCAAAACTCAGTTTATCAATTTTTACATCATCTGAAGGTTTTACTTCTGAGAGTTTTTTATCAATTTTTGATGAAATATTTTTAATTCTTTGAATATCTTTTGTAAAATCTCGTTTAGTGGATAGAGTTATCAAGTATTGCATAATTTAAAAAAATCAACATTAGGGTACTGCTTACTTAATTTAGAGTCCACCATCAATTTTACTTCATCAAGAAATATCGATGATTCATGATTTGATTGGCTAAAATCAAATCTTGCTTTTGTGAGAGCTGCCGAATCCAAAACAATACTTCCTAAATGAACAGATAATTCAGATAAACTTTGACTACATTTAGGAGTAATGCTAAACAACTGAGCACTGATAGTTCTAATAATAGGGATAGATGAGGGGAGTGCCTCAGGAATGCTGCGGACACCAGAGATGGTTGCAATTCTTTTTTTGATTTGTAAGAGAACATCTAGAGAAATAGCCAAGATTCTCTCCAACTCTATTGCATTAAGATGATTTTTGTTAGTTTCATCAAAAAATAAAACAAAATCACAATTAGATTTTTTCAGATCATTTAGTTTTTCTGATAAAACATCTATAATTTCAGACAATAGATTTGCAGAGTAAGATAATCTTGGAACAAGTGTTACTGAATGTGAAATATTTTCATTTTCTGTTTCACCGTATTTTACCATCATACCAATATTTTCATCTAGATTTTGTATTTGAGGACGATGTCACAATATTTTTAGTAACTACAGTTACACGTATCTGTAGATACAATTTCGATTTTTTTTGAGTATTTGTGTAAAGGAATTTAGCTCTCAATTTTACCTAATAACAAATAGAGTAAAGTCATGGAAAATGAGCGCGTATTAACAGTAAGTTTAGAAGAATTTGGATTAAGCAAATATGAAGCACAGGCATACGTAGCCCTGATTGCAAAGAGCACAATTTCGGCTAGCGAATTAGCATATTATTCAGAGATTCCTCGGACGAAAATTTATCCAACATTGTTGAAATTAGAAAACAAGAAACTAGCCATTATTTCAAAGAGCAAACCAATTATGTGTACTGCAATTGCTCCAGAAGACGCATTTGATGGAATTATTCACGAACAAATCAACAAGGTAAATGCAATGAACTCATTGGTATCTAACTTGAAAAAAGCAAGTGAGGAAAGCAGAAAAACAAGAGGTTCAGAAGAGAAAAGATATTTTCACGTCAGCGCTAACAATGTTTTAGTGCAACTCCAAACTATGATCGAGGGTTCCAAATCATCAGTCAAAATTATGACAGATCAGTGGGGTTTTGGATTGTTAGCTGAATGTAAAGAACAATTAGTTTCAGTTGCACGTAGGAATCTAGATATAAAAATTCTTGTTCCTCCAACTCAAATTTGTTCAGAATCATATAGAAAAATTCCGGATGGGATAGAAATCAGGGCATCAGAAATTACTCAGAATTGTTTTATGTTTGATGAAACAGAGTTGCTTTTAGTAAATAACGATAATGGGAAAGGGGCAATTTTTTCATCGACGGATATTCTATCTTCAAATCAGGAAAAAATATTTTCAAATGTTTGGAAGAATGCCATAAAAACTGAAGCACTAGCAGATATGTCAAAAACTGAAGCCCAAGAGATTTACAAAATAATTAAAACAGTAAATGAGATGGGTTTAACATACATTCTAAATTCTACAATGTTATCAAAAAGACCTGAATCAGACATGTTCAAACTATTAGAAAAAAATGGCATATCATTCAAATCAAAATCATTAGATGATGTAATTGAGATAATGGATGCAGTAATGCAAATCACATGTTCAGGGCATGTCTACTTTGAGGCAAATACAAGAAACATCACAGTAGAATCAAAATTAAACAGCGGGCATTCATTGCCATGGGCATCAATTTTAGACGGATGTCTTCAAAAACAGGGATATAAAACTAGAACGATATATCAAAACAATGCAAATAAAGGCGAAAAAATTCACATCAAAATAATCAAAAACTAATTTTTTGTGTTATTGATTTTTGCTAATGTTTTTCTCAATATTGTGACAGAGCATATTGGAAAAAGTGTAGTTTTCAAACAAACAAGATTTAATATGATGTTCATGCATCGCAAATCTAGATCTATTCACAATAAAAAATGAATTAGTCAAACTGTAAAAAATTTTAAAAATTCAAAATGTAGGTAAAAATAAATTCAGATAAAGCATTGCAATTGCATCATGATTGAAGAAAAATTACAGTCATTAGGGATAAAACTACCAAGCCCACCAACTCCTGCAGGGTCATATGTACCAGTAATTAGAACAGGAAATCTGTTATTCATTTCAGGACAAATTCCAATAGAAGATGGCAAAGTAATCTTTACAGGAAAAGTCTCAGATGACAATTTAGATACAGCGCAAAAATCAGCAAGAATGTGTGCAATTAACATAATAGCCCAAATGAAAAGAGAGTTAGGGGATTTGGACAAAGTTTCAAAAATAGTTAGATTAACAGGTTTTGTAAATTCTGTTCCAGAATTTTCTCAACAACCCAAAGTAATCAACCCAGCATCAGATTTACTTTTTGAGATATTTGGTGAAAAAGGAAAACACTCAAGAATTGCAGTAGGAGTAGCCAGTTTGCCATTAAATTCAATGACTGAAATTGACGCAATAGTTGAATTTTCAGAATAGACAATTTGGCAATTTTCTTAAATAGATTTTTGAGCAAATCGACTCATGGTTCAGATGTGCAGAGGGTTGTGTGAAAGATTAAAATCAACTTCATTTACAAACAATCTACGCTACAAAATTGGTCAGAAATGGTGTTCATTGTGTGCATTGTTTTTTTTCACAGAAGAGAATTCATGTCCCTGTTGCAAAACAAGACTACGATCAAAGCCTAGGAGTAAAAAATATGAAATGCCAAGAATGTAACCATGAAAAAGGAAAATGCCAATGTTTGTGCTGCTGCTCAATCTCACAGATAGGATGTGTCTATTGCATTCTTCCAGTTTTAGGTTACAGACAAATTAAAAAAATTTTAAGAAAAAGGAAAAATGCAGATAATTAAATTCAGAGATAAGAGTATTACTATTCATTTTAAGAAACGATTCATATACCAGGAAAATTCAGCGTAATAATGCTAAAGATTCCATTGTTTTTGTTATTTACAATATCAATGGTATCTACTTTAGCTTTTGCAGAACCAACCATAAAAGTGCAAACATCAGACGATGAAATTAAGGCACTTGAGTCAATTTGGGTTACAGGCAAAATTACCGATGTCTCACAGTACAAGCCAGTAAAATTAAGAGTCATCGAACCAAATGGTGCAATAGTCTTTGCACCGCAAGTAGTAATTGATGACAATGGAGAATTTAGAAAATTACTAAATCCACCAATTCCAAGCTTTGATGCAGGAAAATACATTGTGACTGCAAGTCATGATGATACAAAAGCAGTTGCACAAACACAATTCACAGTAATCTTCCAAGAGATTCCAAGAAATCCAACGGCCCAGCCACATGAGCCAGCAGGAATTGTAGAGAAAGAATCAAACATTACAAGAGGCATATCCATGTTAGCTGAGGCAGAAAATGGCTCAGACATTATCAAAATTAAAGGAAATACAAGTTATAGAGACACAGACATCACACTAGTTGTCAAGTCACCAGCAGGAAACTTGATTACAATTGATCAAGTCACACCTGGAACACAGGGGGATTTTGAAATTGAAATCAAGACAGGCGGTTCAATGTGGAAAGAGGATGGCATGTATAGCATCACTGCAAACCAAGGAGCATCATCAGAGTATAACGAATCAATCAAAGTTGAGATCAAAGACGGAGTAGTAATACCAGAATTTGGAGTTGTAGCATTACTGGTTTTAGCTATATCAATAATTTCAATAATTATTGTTTCTGCAAAATCAAAACTTGCCATACCATCAAATATTAATTCCAGAATTCATCAAAACAACCATGTTTAGTTTAGATGAGATAAAATCAGAAAAATATATTTCACTTGAAACATATAGAAAAAATGATCAACCAGTCCAAACTCCAGTTTGGTTTGTAGTTAAAGATGATTTACTGTATGTAGTCACACGAAGTCAGACAGGTAAAGTCAAACGTCTTCAAAATAATCTCAAAGTAAAATTTGCATTATGCACCATCAAAGGAAAAGTTACAGGAGAGTGGATATCAGGCACTGCCAAGATTTTAACAGACAAAGAAACAGAAGAAGCAGTAAAAATGAGAGACCAAAAATACGGATTTATGGCAAAGATTGCAAAATTCTTGAGTAAAAGCAAGGGGGAATTTTTCGCATTTTCAATTAAGATAGACTAAAAGATTGACGTAATTTCATCTCTCTTTTTAATTTGTAAGCTGTCAGTCCTGCAAATCCAAAAATTATTGCCAGCCCCACATAAGATAAAACTTGACTATACTCTATCAGTACTGCTGAAACTCCGGTCCCTACAACACTTGGTAGTAAGGACAATGCATACAGCCACCAACCGCAGCAACCTAAAGGTACCAAAGAAAAGAAGGAAAAAAAGGATGTGGCAGCAGTACTTCCAGTATTTCCGCCAAAGGCTTTTTTCTTTACATCTAACTTGCAGCCTAGCATTTTGCTTTTCTCTGAGAGAAAGACTTGCAATCCAATCCCAAGCCCCATTCCAATAATCACAACAGAGTTTAGTTGAAATGCAGCACTGATTGCAGATAATGGTTCTAATGCAGGGGTGGTAATTACAACGACAGTAAGATATACTGCAATTGTAATGATTCCAACAAGGGACGCTTTTCTGATTGGCCTCATTGCACATCACCGTAAACTAGAGTTTCAGGATGGAATGCAACCCACTCAAACCAAAATCCAGGTTCAATTGGCATTCGTTCTAGCTGCATCCCTTCAAGTTGACCAGATATTGACAATCCATCATAGTTCCACTCAGAATTCGTTTGTACATCTAGGATTTTTCCATCCTCATACACAAAGTCTAAGACATCACCATTAATTGTCCTCTCAAATGCACGAGAGTTTTCAGAAAATAATGATATCAACATCACAGGAGTTTCACCAACAGAGTCATTAATCAGAATTTCTGATTCAATGTCATTTTGTTTGTAAGCTTTGAAAATTCCATCTTCATTAAATCCAATGATAATTTCTTTTGGGTGCAGTCTGTCATCGCTATGCTCTACGGGAAACATGATTCGAGGTTCGGTGTAATAATTACCATAAGGATCAGTAGCATATGAGCGAATGTATCCAGTATCAGTTGTTAAAAGTTTAGTGTCAGGATGAAGTTTCTTCCAATCACCCCAAGTAATGACATCAAATGGAACCAAATCCAATTGGTATCCAGTTAGTTCCCCTTTTACTGCAGTTCCAAGTGCTTGACTCCAATAGGATTCAGTTAACCTATCATACATCAACAAGTTACTGTTGTAGAGTTTTCCTGATGTTCCAAACGTGACTTCCTGTCCATCAATCACTCTCTCAAAGACTTGATTAGTATAACAAAGAGGGCAGTAAGTTATTGCAACTGGCACTCCGCCTACATAATCATTAACAATTTCATGCCAGACCAAAATAAAAATAGGATAAGCTTTTGCCTCACCGTTAATCTCCAGTCCAATTACAGTGTCAGAATCAGACATGAACTGAGAGTCACGCACATTTGTAAATATTGGATTATCAATTGATGGAATTCCATCCTTTGGAGGACCGCCACCTTTAATCCTATCAAGTGGAATCAGATGTTTTACTCCATCAGTCTCCATAATTACGGGTTCTGAGGACAGTACGCTAGATTCGTCAGAATTAGAAAAAGTGGCTTGTGGAGCAGACTCTTCCTCATACAAAATAGCTAATGCCCCAAGTGCCACAAATGCCATCACAATTGGTAAAATTACTTTGAGATTCAATTTTGATTAAGTTTTGTTTTCAGAATATTAAACGATTATTCCAATTTGATTTCGGTGAATTTTTGTAAGAAACCTCACATTTTTGAAAAAACTAGGGTTAAATGACTATTTTATTTTTTTATTCAATTCAGTTATGAATTTTTTTATTTTGGGTTTTGGAATTACAGCGCCACATGCTTTGTCATGACCCCCGCCAGAACCGCCAAGGCTAGTTGCCAGTATATTGACAATTTTTCCCAAATGTACTTTGCAGTCTTTAGAACCACGAACAGATACTGCATAAATTCCATGATCAACGCGCTCTTTGTATGCAACACCTACGTCTTTTCCAGACAGCCCCATTACAAAATTAACAGCGCCACTGGCACCTGCATCAAGAATTTCCATATAACCCAGATTTTTCATGGTCTTCATTCCTTGTTTTACTTTGGCAATCATTTGAGATAGTTTTTCGACTTGAATTTGTGCAAATTCAAATGTATTAGGTATTGCGTGTGGGAATTTGGATTCTGCTAATTCCTCAACTAAATACAATAGATAATCGGGCTCTTTTTGATGTCCTACGATATTATATGTGAGAACAGTTGCACTAATCAATGCAAATTGTCGGTCATAGATTTGCAATAATTTTGAGCCAATTGGTCTGGTTTCCATGTAATCAGTAATTGCAGCACATGCTGCAACAAATGATGCATGGTCATTGAGTTTTGATTTGAAGGCAGTGTAAGCTAAAACTGCAGTGCATTCATTGGTATCGTGAATTACCTTTACTTTGATTTTGTTTAATGCCTTTACAACGTTGGGATCAATATCATGGTGATCAATGTAAGTAACTGAGACTTTGTTTTTTCTCAGAATAGTCATAATGTCAATAAATTCATCTTGGGTTTTTTTGCTTAGACCCAGATCACAGATAAATAATGATTTTAATTTTTCATCTAAAACTACTTGGTTTAGTGCTTCCATTTGACCAGGGTAGTCAACTAGAATTGCATCTCCGCCAAAAGCTTGTCTAATTAGGGCAGCAGAACTAATTCCATCACAATCTTCTTTGTGAGAAATACAAATTACTTTAGTTCGTTGTGGTTTAACAGATTTTTTTGTTGGGGTTTTAATAGCTTTTTTTGCCAGAGTTTTTTTAGTAGCTTGTTTTGTTGCTGTTTTTTTAACAGTCTTTTTAGTTGAAGATTTTTTGGTTTTAGATACTGACAATATGAATTGAAAAATTAATAGCCCTCATTTAAATTAAGAATGAAATTTAGGATTCCCGAAAAGATTTTTTGATGCTTTGATGGATTAAAGAACTAGAGTCTAAATATACATCATAAAATGATAATCCTTCCATCTGAGTTTGATGGTCTATTTCTTGAATCTTTTTTAATTCATTAGAGGATGCGTTTAGTACCAATTCATCTAATTTTTCGAGGCGTTTACGCTCCGTTGGGCTCATTAATTTTTGATTAAAAATTATCATTTATGACCAAAAGTTGGCATATTAGACTAATTACGTTGCAAATTGTTTACAAAATTTGTCAAAATTCGTCTTTGATACTTGAAAATATTACGAAACGTCCTTTGTAATTTTCAATTTCAGGCATAAATTATCCAAAATGGTTCAAATTGGTTCTACCACACATGACGTGGGGGAATATAGACAGACCAAAAGAAATGTCATAACTAAACCTGATTTTAAAATTGAGAGAAAATCTTAATTATTTTACACTAATAAAAGAATAGAATGACTGGTGAAAAATCTTCTGAAATCGATCAAGTGAGTAAACAAACACAAGTAGTTCTAAATGAAATAAAACAAAAAAATGATGAGTTAGATCCTGCATATACTATGCTTCAAAATGCTATTGATCAATATGAAAATTCTGGCAATAATGTAGAAAATCTTCTTCCAGCAGGTTTAGGGGGTGCATTATTGGACTCCAAATGGGGCATATTTTTGCATACATTGCGGGGCAGACATTACCGTGACTGCCTGATGATTTGGCATGAACGATTCGTTCGTTAGTGTTTTAAGCAAATTTTACAATGTCATATCATGACAGTTATGTTTATTCCAATTAGACCATCCAGAAGAGATTCAGATAATACTGAAGACTAGAACACTTTATGAGCTTCGTATCGTTTCTCCAGTCATATTATGAAATATTTTGTAATTTTTTTGACTTTAGTTTCAGTAGGAATTATGTTGACAATGCCTAGTTCTTATGCACAATATGGAGGTCCGATGATCCCATCTGCAATGATAAGCGAATCACATCCTCAGTTGTCACCGTTATGGCAACAAAAATTTGGAACTGCATGGCATGAAATAGTTTGCAATCCCAGACTCAGTCTAGTTCAAAAATATGACGGTTCTCCTGCATGTGTAAAAGAGCAAACCATTTCAAAACTAGTTGAAAGAGGATGGGCTGCTGAATCTGAAACAAAAAAAACTTTGGAAATCCACGGATGACTGGAACTCTTTGAGACTCATACGTAACAATGACAATCTTTACTGCAATTCTACAAATGAAGGATTGTCTGATCAGTGTTATTCTCTTGAAGAAATAGTCTTTGGAAGTGGATTTAAAAAAGGAAAGCATTATGGATGGAAAGTATATCCGAGTGCAGGAATTGTGTTGCCTGAAAATTCAACTCTTACACCAATTTACAGAACTTCAGAACCATTAGGTTTCCAACAAATTGATTTGAATGCGATGCTTGATGATAAAATATTTGTAAACAAGTGTGAGTCAAACGGTGGTGTTTGGAATTACACTTATCACGATTGTGAAGGGTTAGGATCGGAATGTACAAATGTAGATGGAATATTCATCACCCAAAATATCACACCCTCTTGTACAAGTGGAGTATGTCTTGATGGAACTGTTTACCGAATGTCATGTGTGTTTGAATATGAAAACTAGGCTTTTGATGATACTAATTGGAATTCTGTCTGTGGTGGGAATGTTATTTTTTCTGTTTTATGTCGGTATTCTTGGAGGCTCATGCATTGAAGGAAAAAATTTGGATGGGACATGTATGGAACCCAAAATGATCACAGTTCCACCAAGAACTAATGGGGATTTTTCTGAGCAAGAGAAAAACCAAATTTTGACTCAACTAAGACAAGGTCCACAAAATATCAATGGAACTGCAAAGCAATTTCTTGTAAGTGCAGCGCTAGACAATCCACAACTCAAGAATTTGATAAAAGACACTACATACCAGGTAAATTGCTGCACATACACACTAGATGGCAAGGAATACCCACATCCTCTTTACGTTGGCATAACATTTCAGCTAAATGAAAAGGATATTTTGGTTACTGCCGAGTATGACTTGCAACAAGAAGAAATCACCGATATTGAAATTCAAGAAGGGGTTAGAACTGGCGGACTGGTATCATTTGAATCTGAAAATACTGCACAATATCTTGGAAAAACTCTGTCTGAATGGAGGGAATACTCTTCTGATGAACTATACCAAATCAGCAAGACTGACAAGAATTTCCATAAAGAACTCAGCAGAATGGCAATAAAAGATCACATGAAAAAACAATTGTCACTAAACAACATTACAAATACAAACAACAACTTTAAGGTGTTCTCAGGATGGTGGCAGTCAAACTCTCTGGGTTTTAATTCAGTCATAAATTCCACTGACGGTAAATCCTATCTTGTATTGGGCTCTGCGGCGTATCATACAGTTGGGGACTATTTTGAGATACGGGAATTAAAATTTGATCATGGCATTCATGATAAAAATGATTTTTATTTTTCGGATAATTCAGTAGTAGAAATTTCGCCTGATCCAAACAACCCTTCAAAAGTTTCAGATTATGATGTCATAATTAACCTAAACCAAACAAACAAAGTAACATTCCAAAATAATCTGCCAACGATAATTAGAATTCAAGAGAATAGGCCCGGGGATGTAGATGAGCAAACAAATCTCAAATGGATTGGCCCGACTATTTTGCCTGGAATGTACGGTGATATGACATTTGAAAATATAGGACACTATGAATGGAATGCAAGAGAGCCTATCCCATTTGCAACTGTATGGCCAATGAAAGGTTCTGGAGAAATATCTGTTATTGGTAGTGACACTGATTCACTTCCATTAAAAACAAAACTCAAAATTGCACAATCTTTTGCAAAATTATCTGATGTTCCTTGGTCTGGATTAGGTGCAGGTGAACCCTCTCTTGATGTAGATCTGTACTCTTCCATCTACGAGATGATTCCTGATGCTAAAAAATACTATACCCAGCAACTAGAAGCAATCATTCCGTTTGATGTTCCAATAACACTAGAAGAACCAAACTATTATGATTACGGACAAGATAATGAGAACTAGGTTTTTGACAATATTGACATTGGTCATCATATCTCATATGGGATTTGTGTCATCCATATCTGCATCTCAGTGCATATCTGGGAAATCACTGGAAGATCATTTTGATGATTCTGATTATGTATTTTCAGGCAAAGTGATTTCAATTAATATTTTAGAACAAAATGTTGAACCAAAAGAAACTTTTCTAGTTGATGATAAATGGGAACCAATAGAACCTGACTTGTCATTATCATTAACACCTGCTGAAGTGACCATTCAGGTATTTTATTCGTGGAAGGGAAATGTAACAGATAAAATAATTGTAAAGCCTTTTGTTACAATGGAGCCATTAGGATTTCAATTCATTGATGGAGAATCATATCTTGTTTTTGCTGAAAATATTGAATGGAGCGACTATCCTGTGGTTACAGGATGTGGCAATACAAAACCTCTTTCTGAATCTTTTGATACCATAAGACTTGTAGAACAGTTAGCAAATTCTGATTCACAGTCAGAAAAAGATATTGAGGTAAATTGCAATGATTACAAAGATGCATCAGATGAAATCATAAACGGAGACATTGGGCCTGTAGTTCCTATTTCAGAACTTCAAGCATTTGTCATTATCGATGATTTTACAGATTTGGTTTTAATCGTGTTAGGAATAGTTGGAATATCTGTAGGGATCATCATTTGGAGAAATAGAAAATGAAATCTAACATCTTATTGTTCAAAGTTTCAATAGTTGCTGCAGGTGTTATTATGATATCTTTTGTTGTTTTCTCATATTTTCAGATCGAAAATAGTTTATAGATCTGTAGATTTGGGAAAAATTGACAATTAATTACTGTTACAAGTTTTTGTATTGTGGTAATTGTATGTGAGCGACAACATAATGCCATCATAGTACACTACAATTCATATACAAGATATTTTTAGAATCCATTTGAATTGATGTATTATGGATGATAAAGACGATGATAAAGAAATTATGGACAAAATACACATCTATTCAACTGATGATGAAAAGCTAAAATTTTTGGGGCAAATGTTACATAGCGATACAAGTCGGAAAATTTTACAACTGTTAATTCAAAATGAAATGACAGCTAATGAAATTTCAGATTCAAGTGGATTGTCATTATCCCTAGTAATCCATCATGTAAACAAAATGATGCAATCGGGCATTGTAACAATTAGTAAAACTACAATAAACAGTAGAAAGCAACCGATGAAATATTATACATCTAAATCTGGAATTGTGATTTTGCCTAAAAAAGCTTCTGCAAAAGCAAAACAAAGTAAATCATTTTCAAATTCATTGAAAAATATTATGAAGTTTGCATCAATAGGTGTGGCCGGTGTTGTGTCTTGGCTAATCACAAAACCCTCGGAGCTTGAAACACCTGGTGGTTGGCAGTCCGGTGAAGAATTACCTGAATCCTCTTTTGACGAACTGCCCGTATTGTCTTTTGACGATTATCATCTTTCAATTATAATTAGTTTAAGTGTTGTCGGAATTGGTTTATTGGTTCAATTTTTGTTGAATCGATATAAACGTAAAAGAATAATGCCATAATATAGTATTATATTAATTAGATTGGTTCAAAGAACTTTGAATCAAACCCTTTAAACTTTAATTAGTTTGTTCAAACAATGACTACAAGAAACGTAAAAGTAACGCTGATGCTGGCAGTCGTAGCAACATTATTTGTTCCTATAAGTGCCATGGCAATCAACGACAATCAATCTATTGGAAAGACGGTATTCAAAACAGAAATTCCGCAGAAGGTTGCTGATAAAACTCTTGAAAAACTGCAACAGCTAGAAGAGCAAAGAGACCAAGCAACGTCTGATGCTGAAAAAAATCAAATCCAAAATCAAATGGATAAGATAATGCAGCAAGCAAGAGAGCAACGTAAAGCAATTGACCCACAACGCAAAGCAGAATACGAGCTAAAAGTTGATCTATTAACTGATGCTATTGCCCAGGAAAGACTGAACATTTCTTCCACAGGTAAAGAAAATGTAATTCCTTGGACAATGATTAGCTATGATGGCAATGAAGATGCTTTGGCAGTAGGTATTCATCAAGACTATGCAGCACTAGAAAACATGCAAAAGTACGCTCAAATGATTCGTGCTTTGCTTGGCAGTGATGTAGATCTTGTTGTGTACAATGGTGCAGATTATTGGAATTTGGGAACTTGTACATCTAGAACTTCTGACTGCACTTCAATTGAAGCTGGAGTGCAAATGCAAGTCATAAACCATGGCTTTTGTACTACAGGTTTCAAAGCAACATTCAACAGCAAGTCCGGCTTTGTAACTGCTGGTCACTGTGCAGATAATGAAACAGGCAATAACGTAGGTCAAGCAACTATTTCCAATGTAATTGGAAAGGTCACAAAAGAGACTTACAATAAGGGATCTTCATTTGAAACATGTGACTGTGCATTCATTGAAAGCACCACAAGTGTAGATGCCAAAATTTTTGGTGTATCTATATATCCTGATCATACCGGAACTGCCCAACAAAATGACTGGGTAAAAATGTCCGGTAAAAAGAATGGAGTGCAAACAGGAACTGTTGACTTTACAAGTGCAAGCATTACCGTTAAGGATGGTACAACACTAGTTCAAGTCGTTATAGCAACTTATTTCTCTGAAGACGGAGATAGCGGAGCCCCTACACTGGAAGCCTTTAGCGCAGATCCTGCCTTCTTGGGAACCAATGTTGCATTCAATGATGCCCATACCCAATCAGCATACGTAAAATACTCCAAGTTTGAATCCCACTTTGCGGGAATTGTTTGGGGATTTTAACCTCTTTTTTTCTTTTTATTCTGTAGTATGATAATTATAATATTCAAGAATACTCATAATCATATACAATATTACAAATTATTGGTTGGATACCGTCATTTTTAATAAAATAATTGCAAATCGGTTAAGGCCCGATGTAAGTTGTGTTTAATTTTGGCCCCAAAAGCCTAGTTTTTATTTTCTATTCAATGTTCTATTCTCAAGTACATAATTTACACATTCTTTAATATTCCAACTATGAACACCAAACGGATAACCGACTTCCAATATACCGTATGTTTCTTTAGTGATATTTTCATCAAACAAATTAGAATATTTTTGAAGATGCTCACTTCAAGTGAGGGAGGATAGTGGGATTCTTCAATTTTTAGAGGAAAGTCAAGATTTTCTGAAACATCTTCTTTTGTTAGTTTTATTCCGCGATAGTATAGATATTTTTTCAGCAAAGAGAACCAGTGCTTTATTGTTTGGGGCATATTGTCTCTTTCAGAATTCCAGTTTATCCAGGACTGTAAAGTATCCCACAATGTTTCTTCGTCAACTATCTTAAGGTCAGGTATGATGTCTTTTTGCCGGAATTTTTCCTCAGAAAATATCTCCCAATTATTCAGAACGATCTTGTAGGATAATTGCGTGCCTTTGGCCTTTCGTGAGATCTTATCCATAAAAGTAACCCCTAGATCTCTCTTTTCTGGTTAGTAATAAGAGGAATTTACAATAATATGTTAAAAAGTAAACTATTAGGTTTGCAGATTAGACTAACTGGGTTGCAAAATGTTAGCAGTTTAGGCAGAATTGATAGGAAATCATAAGAAAGTCATGAAAAACTCTGAAACAGGATTAAAGTAGCAGATGCATCCTAATTGTGTTTACTAAGTTATAGACCACGTATTAAATTCAGATAATTTTGTATAGGATTATCCCATATCGATTTGCCTAAATTATTTTGGAAAAATACTAACTGGTTAACAGTTGGTATCAAATGTTACTGCAGAAATCTAGGTATTTTTTTACCATATGTGAAATTGAAATTCTTCCTGGTCCTGCTACAGTTATTGATAACACTCCTGCCAACATGACCAAGTCCCATTTCCACCCACCTTCGGATATGAAGAACCCGTTTTCCCATCTAATATGGAAAATGGCACCTAGTAGAATTATTGAGAAGATCGATGCTGCAACTCCTGGTCAGAACGCCCGTGATGAGGACTGTGCCGCCAATAAATTCAGCAAGGGCTATTGGTAGTCGCATTCCTGGTGGAAGACCAAGATTTTCTGATTGAATCCTATTTTACATAATAGTAAGATTATCAAGAATTACTTTGTACAATATTATGAAAAGATTCTTTTTTCTGGTTCAACTCCACATATATTCACCGGCCATTTTGGAAATAAAATGTAGATAGGCGTAAAAACAAATTTTTGAACTTTTATTTATTTTTCAGGTTTAGAAGACTTTGATTTATGAACAATTCGTATATGCCGCTGTAAATTACCCTCTCCTGCTAGATGTAGTTTACAATGAGGACATTGTATTCTATCAGCCATTATTCATAAATTCACTTTCTACGAAATTCATAAACAAGATAAAAAGTTATTCCCAAATATTGAAACTAAATTACACTAACAGTGCCTTTCATCCAAGGATGTAATGTACAAAAGTAGTCAAACTCGCCTGATTTTTCAAATGTTTTACTCCAGATACTTCCTGCTTGAATAAATTCTGAATCAAATGATTTCTCAACATCAGTTACAGTATGTGCAACAAAGTCATCATTAGTCCATGTAACTGTACTTCCAGAATTAACTTGTATTGCCAAAGGACTGTAAGACTCTACAACATCTGGATTCCATGAATCTTTAACAATAGATACTTGATTGGTTAAAACTTTTGCAACATCAATAGTTGTGGTTTCCCCTAAATTCTCATAAGAGATTAGTTGTGGTTGCTCCAAAGACATTATCAAATCTTCTTGCCATTTTATCATCGAGTTACTTCCCTTGTTGTTACTAGGAGTTTGAATGTCTAATAGTGAAGAATCATCTTCAAGTACTTCAATTATTGCCATAGAACCACGTTCTTCTTGAATGCCATGAACATGAAATAGATATTTTCCAGGTTCGTCCCATTTTGCTTCAATTATTGCAGTATCTCCATTTCCAACAAGATGAGTTTGTGCAAAGTATGGCTCATTCCATAAAATTCCTGATGGATACACTTTGAAAACAGTACTGTGTACGTGAAATGGTGATTGTAATACTCCACCAACTCCTGCTACATAAAATCGGGCCAGTTCTCCCTTTACAACTTTGATTGGATTATCCATGTATTGATTGGCATATCCGTTAATCATATAATATTCTGTAAAGTATTCTAATGCGTTATTTGGATCAAACTCACTTAGAGTAAAGAAATACTCTCGTGCTGGCTCCATTGGACGAATGGCAGAATCGATAATCATAGCTCCGAACATTCCCATTCGTACATGCTCTGATGTTGGAAATGCATGGCAATGATACATGAATAGTCCTGATTCTTTTGCAACAAAGCGATATGTGTATTCTTCACCAGGCATTATCTGTGGAAATACACCGTCATTTTCTGAATCATGTGTTCCATGAAAATGAATAGTGTGAGCGTATGGCGTTTCATTTACAAATTTTACTGTGACATCATCACCTTCAGTAAATCGAAGTGCTGGTGCAGGAACTGTCCCATTATACGTCCATACAGTTGCTCTTACTCCTGGAGAGACTTCGATTTCTGCATCTTGGGCAATTAACGTGTAAGATAATGTCTGAGGATTTTGATTTTTAAATTTTGGATAAACATCTGTTGATTCAGCATCACTGGTTTGAATAGGAGGGGATTCAATGAATGCAACAAATGCAACACTAAATCCAATAATTACGCCAACTACAATATACAAAATATTCATTTGTTTCATAAAGATAATGTGACATTTTTTTCTACATGTAATAAATCAATAAAGATGATATCATGATTGAATATCAAGATTGAATATCAAGAGCAAAAATGAACATACAGATCCTAATCATTACAATCCAAGACTCGAAAATTTTTCAAGAACAAATCATAATTTTAGATAATTTCTCATAATCCTCCTAACGATTGTGAGTTAATTTCATAAAATAATCTACATCATTGAATATTTTAATTACCGATCAAAAAGTAGTAATTCATTATATCTGTAAATTAATGAATTCACAGTATTTTCCCATCTTCTAGTCCAAATTCTAGAAATTTAGACTAATTACGTTGCAAATTGTTTACAAAATTTGTTTTCGCATATAAAGAGAAATCAAAAGTAGGACAAAGGATATACTCAGACAGAAAAATATCAATCGAGTCGCTCTTTGAGATAGTCAAGAATGTATTTCATATCAGGATATCGCCTGTAAGAGGATTTGAAAATGAAGATCATTTGTGCTGGTTTGTGTATTGGTGTATCAATTAATGGTGTATTACAATTGTGTGAAGGGGGTATGGAAAATCCAAGAATTGTAAAGCGTATGCTGTACAATTAAATTTAGTCAGTTTTTTTGAAATGAATTATGCCCAACCCTCAATTACTTGGGTTTGGGTTTACGTTGACAAAATATTTCATGATATGACTAACAGAATTATAGGAGGTTCATAAAGTGTTCTGCAGACTTTGTTGTACCAAATAGAAAAATACGGGTTAGAGGACTAGACAATAATGGTAAATCCACTTGATGCAATACTTGAAGCGTTGCAGAACATGCAGGATGCAATAGATGAAATAAAGGTGAGAAAAAACATCACACCAGAAAAAGAAACGCTTCAAGATTATGACAAGATCATAAAACATCTTGAGGATTCTATAGCAGATATGATTAATGCTGTTGTAATATTTCAGAAGTATGGTAAAGCTTTGTGAATGACTCTATTGTCCCAAAATAATTACAATTTTTGCACCGGTAAAATGCAGTTCCGCTTGAATGTGTTGCAATTGCCTCAGGCTCGTTCTTTGAGCAGTCCGGTTTGAAATAGTCGTGTTTACTTGCCATGTTTATTATGTACAAAATTTGTATTTAATCTTGTTCGTGAACTACCACTTGCTAAAGCATCGTGGCTTCTTCCTGCTTCATCGAGCCTCAAAGTTGCTTTCGCAGACGTTTGCGGTTGTGGCTCTCCCAACCCTGTGTCGGGTTGATCTTATAGTTTTCTTGTAGTAATGAAAGATTGAAAACATGCAGTAGACAACAGTGTGAAAAAAAAGTAAACGTGTTAGGAGTGAAATCTGCAATTTTTATCAAAAATAGTTATTTATCGAAATGACTAAAGATCGTCTTTTTTCTCAGAACCTAGATCATCTAACAAATCAGAATATTTCTCAATGAGTTCATTTGTTATTTTTTCATCACTTTGATTCATGTATCTGGATTCTTTTTGTAATATAAAAAATGATCTTTGTTACGACTGAATGATCTAGACTTGTACGTTGATCTTGAATTTCATATAATAAATTTCTAATTTCAGGCTCATCTTTTTTCTCTATATTCAAATCAAATCCATTATCGTATAGAAATTTAGTTGATGAGATTATGCCTGTTCTCTTATTTCCATCCAAAAAGGGTTGAACCCATGAAACTATAGCCATAAGATAGGAAGCTTTTCGGATTAAATCCTCTAATTTCATATGGCTTTTATCATATTCTTCGACCATTGGAATAATCTCATCAATTTCAGGTCGTCTAATGCCTAATGGTTGAGGAGTTTCTTTTGGATGAAGTTTATTCCATCTTTCTACAAGTAATTTGTTAATATCAATCAGGTATTGTGTATCAACCAATTCTTTTGAGTATAATCAAAAATTACTAAAGGTTTGTTTTTGCATCAAATTAAAAGAAATTCTCTAATCTTACTAAGTGAGCAATATGCCAAACACACTTTCTATGATACCAATTTTCATATCTAAATCGAGATTCATCAAACTGTAATTGTACTGGATTTTCAGTAATTTTATCACCAATGAGAATTCAGATGTTTTAAAAAAATTGATATGCCTTGATTAAGTCAGAATATCCAAGCATCTCACGTTTAGCATTTAATTTTCGAAGAGATTTTGCAATAGAAGATGGAATATTGAGGGGGATATGCAATAGTGTCATATGAAAAGATCAAACGTATTTCTATGCCATTGGAAGGAGGTTGCATACTGTTTGTAAGCGTAGATGCACATGAAAAGGTAGATATGAAATACATTATGGAACTAGTTGATTATACTTTGCATAAATTAGTGCCACTTTTTCCTGTTGCAGAAGAAGAATAAGGATACAAGTATTTTTCTTAATTTATATTATTTTTTAGCCAAAATTCTCTATTAGAAATTATATTCAGTTATAGATCACATATTTACCAATAATATTACTGCAGCACACACACCCATTAATGCATACATGTATTTTCTGTATTTGAGATTACTTGTTCGCATAGTATTATGTAAGGCAAAAATGTATTTAAGAATTAATAAAAACTCAGATCAGATGTATTTTACATCCATCTTCTTTATATCGTTTTCATATGAAAATAATTTAAAACAATATTTAGAGCAAAAATCTTCAAATGGTTTTTTGGGTTTTATGTCATGTTAAAATGCAAAAATTGTGGTAAAGAATTTTAGAACAGAGTAGGCGATTTTTGTTCAAAGGAATGTGTTATTGAAGATATAGAATTAAGAAAATATAATCAGAAAAGCATTCAAAGATGAAATTTTGAGTAAGATTTTGGGTCAAATGATTGATTTTCTCTGGGAATTTCATGCCCAACATAAATACGAAAAATGCGTAATGAATACATGAACAAAACACTAGTCATAATGGGAGTAGATTCTATGATCATAGGAATAGGGTTTGGAGTAGCAGAATTGATTAGTCCTTCAGTAAGTGATACTTTTCTGGCAAGTGCATTAATTTGGACAATTGGTGCAATTGCTACAGTTTTGGGATTGACTTTGTTTGAGAAAGAAGGTATCTGTTTGAGATAAGACAGATTACTTTACAACCAGCGTAGAAACTTTAGATTTGTGTACTACATAATTTGAGACACTTCCCAAAAACATTTCTTTAACACCGCTAAGATCCCTAGAACCAATCACTATCAAGTCTATTGCGTTTTTCTTTTGATTAGCAAAATTAGTTATGAGTTTTCCAGGATGTCCCTTTAGAATTTTTGTTTGAACATCTACACCATTTTTTTTTATACTTTCTTTTAATTTTGCAAGATTTTCTTTTGCTTCTTTATACATTGTTTCTTGTGCTACTTTCATATCACGATATGATAAAGGTGAAAATGGTAATACGTAAAGAGCAACTACATCTGCATCATTTCGTTTTGCAATATTGATTGCTTCTGTTAAGACATAGTTTGATCTTTTTGATCCATCCAATGGTACTAGAATTTTTTTATAATTTGCCATTTTATCTTAATTCCTCCGTTGTAAGTTGTGGAGTTTTGCCCAAGATCATATTTCGAACCTTTACCATCTTTCTTGCTAACATAAATCCTGCACCAGACATGCTGCTACCTATGATAACATGTAGTATGCTAGAATCTTGTTGCGGTGCCACTAACATTACATATGCAAATCCACCAATCATTAACATAATACCAAAAGATGCAAACACTGCCATCATTACTGGGACTCTTGAAGGAACTGGGGGCAACAAAGCAGCTTCTGATGTTGAATCAGTAAAATCAAGATCTTTACAAACGTGGCAACATCTATGTCGTTGTTTGTTATGCCAAGTTGTAGTAAAGAAAAAGAATTCCTGGTGGCACGAATCGCATTTTCTTTTTGGAAGTGTAATCTTTCCATGATCATCAAAGTCTTGACCTATTTTTTCCATGCAATCTTTACAAAAGTATCCATGAATACGCCATTGTTTTTGGAAGTTGTATTTTTTCCATCCCAGTGTTGCATTGCAACCAGTACAGGAAGTCATTTCTTGTAGCCTCCTGATGTTTCTGTAACTGCTTTTTTACCACCAAATACTTGGGCAATTCCTTTTCTTGCCTCAATGATTGGCAAGCATATGATGAAGAATGATGCAACGCTTACCCAAACTATGGATATTCCAACCCAGAGACTATAAGACAATGTATCAAAGACATGTCCTGATACAATCAATGGTATTGGCCATGCGACAATTAGTATCAATGTCATGATACCGCCACCTTTTAGACTAAACTTGAATGCCTTCTTTAGAGTCTCCTCATCTTCGGTAACTTGGGCAGATTCTGCTTCACTTAATTCGACAAGAGTGATTTTCCTTTTGAGATCATTCCAGTCAAAGGTAGTCTTTGTAGCAAGACTTCCAATTATTGTGATTATGCCACCAGTCAAAATTCCTGCGATGTTTCCAAATAGCATAGAGTAGTTGTGACCAAGGCTTGCAAGAGATATTTCTCCACCAAAGTCGGGTAAGGATGCAGCTACTGATACCCATGTAGTTACTGCAACCATTAGACCGATAACTGCACCAGATGTGGCAGCAACTCTGTTTGTTCTTCTCCAAAGTATTGTCAGTGCAATTGGGATTACTGCTGCGCCAATAATGATACCCATTGCTAGATAGACAAAGCCTAAACTTAATCCCATGTGCAATAGTATTACGGCCAAGCCACCCATACCAAGTCCAAAGCCTACAATTGTCATCCTAGATACTTTGACTAGCTGTTTTCCTGAGGCATTTGGATTCTTGTACGTCCGGTAAATATCATAAGTAATCAGCGATGAGACAGCAATTAGTTCTGCAGATCCTGCAGAAGTCACTGCCATGAATAACATTGTAAGTACCATAATTGCTCCGACTTCACCCATTAGTGCAGTTGCAGCAGCTGGAACTACTAATCCTAATTGAACTTGTGCAGGAGTCAAGTCAACATCAAGCGCTACCGCCGTCAGACCCATTGTAGTAGCTAATGTAAATGGAATTGCAAACCAACATGCACCACCAAGTAAGAAGCCTTTGACAGTAGATGATGGCTTTGCTGCAATGGCTCTCTGCCAGTATGCCTGATCAACAAAGACAGTTCCAAAGTTTCCAACTATATTGATTATACCAAACATCAATCCACCAACAGATGCCATCGTCAAGAATGCACCTGCTGCGTTTCCTTCAACTGGAGTCAGCTTTGCAGCTTCTACTAGTTTATTGTACATGCCTTCAACACCACCAGTAATGTCAGTGTTGATGTATACTGCTGCAACAAAAGTCAAGATTACAGCAAATATGATTATAGTATGCATATAGTCTGCAACAAAAGTTGCTTTTAATCCTCCAACTAGAGTGTAAATCATAACACCGATAGGAATCAAGAATGCAGCTAGCGAAATATCCATTCCAGTCAAGCCATTGACAACTGCAGAACCTCCAAGTAGAAGCATGGCAGTTACAATCATGTTAGTCATTAATGCAAATACTAGGAAGACTTTGTGAGAACCTTCACCAAATCTTGCACGAATGATTTCTAGGAAAGTATGTGCATTTGGTGCTTTACGTTTTAATTCAATAGCTAAAATTCCAAACAATAAAACTTGGATTGATGCTCCTGCTGCATACCAAAATGGACCACTAATTCCGTACTGATATGCTACTGTTGAGGATTGGAGTAATGTTGCAGCCCAAGTCCAAGCAGAAACAATAGCAGCAGCAGTAAGACCAGTTTTGATGGTTCGTCCTGCAGTGTTAAACATCTCAGAGGTCTGGTTAACACCGAGATATTTTTCTTCAATTTTTACCTCAACTGAAATGATGACAGCAAATACTGCACCTAAACCAACAACAACAGCCCAACCAATCCACTCAGGTAAAGCTTCACCTATTGCAAATCCTTCTGAAATGGCACCTGCTGCAAAAACAGTTTGTGGAGATCCGGCAAGGAATATTACAGTAACAAAAAATGCAGTAAATACGAAGGGTAAAGATTTTGCCTTGTCCACGGAAATGATTCTTTTGGGATTTACTTATCGATTAAACAAACATTGTTCTTTATGTACTCAATTGTAAGTTGGAGAATTTCAAGTGATAAAATAAAATTCTAGTCGACGTCGGCATCAGTCAAAATTAAGATGAAAAAAATAAAGTTTGAAAAGTTTTAAAACAAGTTGTAGAGTCGTGCCATTGAAACTTTGTCTGCAGGATCTGTAGTTGCAAGTTTTCCGTCAACTCTTACTTCATAGGTTTCAGGATTAACCTCAATGTCCGGAGTTAGATCATTGTACAGCATGTCTTTTTTTCCAATAGAACGACAGTTTTTCACGGGAACTAGTTTCTTTTGAGATTTAATTTGAGATTCAATTCCGGTATCTAATGCTAGTTGGGATGTAAAAGTAACAGAGGTAGATTGTATTGTTTTACCAAGTGCTCCAAACATAGGACGATATAGTACTGGTTCAGTTGTAGGAATAGAAGCATTAGGATCACCCATTAGAGAATATGCAATAAAGCCACCTTTGATGATCATCTTTGGTTTGACTCCAAAGAATTGAGGAGACCAAATTACAATATCAGCTAATCTTCCAGGCTGAATTGAGCCAACATAATCAGAGATCCCATGAGTTATGGCAGGATTTATTGTGATTTTAGCCAGATATCGCTTTACTCTAAAATTGTCATTTCTGACATTATCTTCAGGGAGCCTACCAGTCATCTTTTTCATCTTATCAGCTGTCTGCCAGTTTCTAGTTGTGACTTCTCCTACTCGCCCCATGGCTTGACTGTCTGAAGACATCATACTCAATACACCCATGTCATGCAGTACGTCCTCTGCTGCAATTGTCTCACCTCGAATTCTAGACTCTGCAAAGGATACATCTTCAGGTACTGAAGAATTCAGGTGATGGCAGACCATCATCATATCAAGATGTTCTGCTAATGTGTTTACTGTGAAAGGTCTTGTAGGATTTGTAGATGATGGAAGTATGTTTTCTTCACCTGCAATTTTCATAATATCTGGAGCATGGCCACCCCCAGCTCCTTCAGTATGATAAGTATGGATTGTTCTTCCTGCAATTGCTTCAATTGTATCATCTACAAATCCACATTCGTTTAGGGTATCTGTATGGATTGCAACTTGAGTGTCAGTTTTGTCTGCAACACTCAAAGCAGAATTAATTGCCGCAGGAGTTGATCCCCAGTCTTCATGTAATTTTAGTCCACATGCTCCTGCCTCAATTTGTTCAAGTAATGCAGTTTCAAGAGAGTCGTTTCCTTTTGCAAGAAATCCAAAGTTAAGTGGTAACTCATCAACTGATTCAATCATTCTATGAATATTCCATTTTCCTGGAGTACATGTTGTTGCATTTGTACCATCGGCAGGACCGGTGCCACCACCAATCATTGTAGTAGTTCCATTACAGATTGCATGTATTGCTTGTTGAGGAGAAATAAAATGAATATGTGAATCAATTGTTCCAGGAGTACAAATTGTATGTTCGCCGGCAATTATCTCAGTGTTTGAGGAAATTATCATATCAATTCCATCCATGATGTTAGGGTTTCCAGCGTTTCCTACGCCAACAATTTTTCCATCTTTGATTCCAATGTCGGCTTTGATTATTCCTAAAAGAGGATCCATTACAATTGCATTAGTGATTACAAGATCAACGGATTCTGCTCTAGATACTCCACTTGCTTGCCCCAATCCATCACGTACACTTTTTCCTCCACCAAACACAGCCTCATCACCATACTTGATCAAGTCTTTTTCAATTTCTATAATCAAATCAGTATCAGCAAGACGAACTCTATCACCGATGGTAGGACCAAACAAATCAACGTAATTTTTTCTTGGAATGTTTAGAGTCATTGGATTATCCCCTTGAATCCATTTTCAGCAGCTTTCTTGAATGCCTCTTCTTGTTTTTCTTCGAGACTTCCATTTACCAATCCACTAAAACCATAAACAATTTTTTTTCCACCAAATTCTGTTAGTTCAATTTCTTTTGTTTCTCCTGGCTCAAATCTTACTGATGTTCCAGCAGGAATATTTAGATGGTATCCGTATGATTGTTTTCTTGGAAATTCAAGTGCTTTATTTACTTCAAAAAAGTGCGTGTGTGAGCCTACCTGAATTGGTCTATCTCCGGTATTTCTAACAGTAAGAGATGTTGTAGATTTTCCCACATTAGCAGTAATTGGCTCATCGGCTGCAAAGTATTCACCAGGAATCATATTTCTCACACAATAGGGTCATGAACTGTTACCAGTTTAGTTCCATCCTCAAAAGTTGCTTCTACTTGAATGGAATGAATTAGATCTGCAACGCCGGGCAGTACATCATCTTTTGATAGAACTTTTTTTCCAGAGCTCATAAGTTCTGGAACTGTTCTTCCATCTCTTGCTCCTTCCAAAATATGATCAGCAAGAATAGATACTGCTTCAGGATGATTGAGTTTCAGTCCTCTGCTTTTTCTTCTACGGGCAAGTTCTGCTGCAACAAAAACATTTAGTTTCTCTAATTCTCTAGGGGTAAGCATCATTGAATTGAATATGGTACTAGTGTATTTAATAATTAAAAATATTAAAAATATCTAACAAAGTATAACTTTATCAAAAAACAAAGTTATTTGTGTTAGAAGTTAATGCACCAGTAGGAAATATTTTTCTAGATGAAGGATTTGATGAGCTAAAAAAGGGGAATTTTGAAAGACTCAAGCTTTCACGAATGGAGTTAGAAAAAAGAATTTTGAGACGAAAGGGTGATCGTGGAACAGATATTGGTTTGAAGTTAGATCCAGGAGTAAAACTTCGTCATGGAGATGTAATTAATAATGGAGACATGAAAATTGTTGTAGAGCAATTACCTGAAAAAGTGATTTCCATTAGACTAAAAACCAAAAACATGGTTGATGTAATGGTGCTTTTAGGACATATTATTGGAAATAGGCACAGACCAATATCCATTCAAAGAGAAGAGATTTCATTTCCAATTCAAGCAGATGCAGAAAAGGAGGTATTTACAAAACTATTTCAGAGTATTATTAATGATATAGAAATGAGAGTAGAAGAGCAAGTATTTTCACCTAGTACAGGTGCTGATGTGCATGAACATTGATGAGATAGAACAAGATTTAGGAGTAATGCAGTTATCAGACTCATTTTTTCCTACAGGCATTTATGCCACATCAAATGGATTGGAGTTTCTTTTCACAGAAAAAAAGATTCGTGGAATGGCAGACCTGATTGAGATGATTAGAATCAACATTACTCAGCAAATAGGACCATCAGATTGTGTTGCACTTGGAAATGTATTTGATAGTGCAAACAAACATGATTTTGATAAAGTGATTGAGGCAGATAACATTGTTTTTGCTACAAAATCAATTAAAGAAATCAGAGATGCATCGGTTAGATCAGGTGTTCAGCTAGTCAAATGTGTGACAGGATTTGTTGCAGATGATAAAATTTTGGAGCAGTACCAAGATAGCATTATAGAAAATAAGGTACATGGAGTTTTTCCTGTTTCCTTTGCAATATGTTGTAATGCCTTGAAAATTAAAAAGGAGAAAAGCATGATGATGATGCTGTATGGTTTTACTGTAGGTATTGTAGGTGCAGCATTACGATTGGGATTAATTCAGCATTTTGAAGGACAAAAAATCATTCACAGCATCAAACCAGTTATCAGTCAAACAGTCAAGGAATTTTCAAATAAATCACTTTTGGAAATGTGGCAGTTTGCTCCTCAAGTAGACATTTCTCAGATGTCACATGAGAAGATGGATTCTAAAATGTTTATTACATAAAAATTGGATTTTTTATCATGGTTCACATTCCTAGAATTGGAATTGGAGGACCGGTGGGTTCAGGAAAAAGCATGCTTATTGAAAGATTGGTGCCAATGTTAGCAGAAAAGGGATACAGTGTAAGCATAATCTCAAACGATGTGATTTCAAAAGAAGATGCAGATAGAATGAGAATTAATTTGGCTACTAAAAGAGGATTGCTTCCTGAAAATTTAGTCATAGGTCTTGCAACAGGAGGATGTCCTCATACTGCAGTCAGAGAAGATCCATCCATGAATCTTTCAGTAATAGAAGAAATGGAATCAAAACATCCAGATCTTGATCTTATAATTATTGAAAGCGGTGGAGACAATATTACAACTACATTTAGCCCCATTCTTGCAGATTATTTTATTTACATAATTGATGTTGCAGGTGGAGACAAGTATCCACGAAAGGGAGGATTAGGAATTGAGAGTTGTGATCTTTTAGTAATTAACAAGATTGACTTGGCTAAAATGGTTGGAGCAGATCTTGAAGTTATGAGAAGAGATGCAAAAAAGATCAGAAATGAAAAACCCTTTGAATTTATCAATTGTAAAACGGATGAAGGAATAATGAAAGTAACAGAGTATGTTATTCATGATTTATTGCTAGACTCTCCACCAAAATCAGCAATTACACAAAAGGTGTGATTTTTGAATAAACTGGAATATTATACACCTGATGATATGCCAAAAGAAATTCAGGCATATGAGGCCAAAGTAGAACAATTAGGAGTTGGAAAATCAGGCAAAGTAGGAATTCTTGACTTGGAACTTCAAACAGATGATGAAGGCAAGACAGTTGTTACAAAGCAGTTTTCTCAAGTTCCATTACAAATTCAACGAGCGCTATATCCTGAAAACTCACTTCCTAAAATGGCATATCTTTATGTGATTTCACCATCAGGAGGTATTTTGCAAGGAGATAGATACAGAACAGATGTTGTATTAAAGAACAAGGCCGCTGCTCACATGACAACTCAAGGTGCCACTAGAATCTATAGTATGAACTCAAATTCTGCATCACAAATTCTAAACATTACAGTTGATGAGAATTGTTATTTTGAATATATTCCTGATCAAATTATTCCATACAAAAACTCTAGATATTATCAAAAAGTAAATCTTAATGTTCACAACAATTCAACTTTAGTTTATTCAGAAATTTTAACTCCAGGAAGAGTTGCCATGGGAGAGTCTTTTGAATATGATATTTGTTATCTTAGGACACACTGTAAAGACCAAGACAAAAAAACTAGATTTTTAGAAAATACAAAGATTGAACCAAAAAAGCAAAGATTGAGAAATTTTGGAATATTAGGAGAGTATGAAATAGTTGGAACAGTTTACATCTTGACTAGAAAAGATAATGTGCATGAGCTAGAAAATAATCTCAACGAATACATCAAAAATTCAGATGGGGTATCTGTTGGAACATCTATTCTTTCAGACGAATCAGGAATAATAATTAGAGTTTTAGGAAATAAGACAAATAGTGTATTTGATGTGATTTTCAAAATATTAGAAATTAGCAGGAAAAAAATTCTGGGGGCAGAATTTAGTAAAATAAGAAAAAGTTAGAATCACTGCAAATTATTCAGTATTCCAATCTCAAATAGGATGCTTGCTCCTATGATAAAGCTGATTGTAGCTGTTCCATATCTAAAAAATTGATTAATAATAGATACCCTGTCAGTTAGCAAAATAGGTAGTCCGATCAAACTGCTAACTACAATCATACCAATAATGGAGCCTAGACCAAATAGAAGAATGAAGGTCAAAGCCATCTCCATATTATCAAGAGTTGTGGCAGCCAAAGCAACCAGACTCCCACTCCCTGCAAGTCCATGAATCAGACCAATCAGATATGATTTGTGTTCATGTTTATGATCATCATCATTGTGCTCATGAGCGTCAAAATGGAGATTCCCATCAGAATGTTGATGTGGATGTCTGTGGTGAATCTTGAATTTTCTTTTCCAGATAGTGGTAATTCCTAAAAATATCAGCATTGCCCCTACCAATAATTCAAGATCAGAAAAAATCTCAGCATGGATGTTAATTGTAAAGAAATATGCAAGAAATCCAATTGCTACAAGTGTCGTAGTATGTCCTGCACCCCAAAAAATTCCTACGAGAGATGATTTTGTAAATACAGTTTTTAGTTTATTTTTTATTCCATTTTTAGACTTTCTTTTGAATAATTGTGTTCCAACTGCTGCTATATGATCAGGCTCAAATGCATGTTCGATTCCAACCATCAACCCCAATCCCATAATTAGTGCAGGGGTAAAATCACCAATGGAGGAAATTATTTCTTCAAACAATTCTAAACATCATATTGAAAACCAATAATGAATAATTAAGAATTTTAAAAGTAATTTCTAGGAAAAATCAAAATTAATTTTTTTGTTTTTTTTCTCTATCAAGCCATTCAGGAATTATTATTGCTCGGATAAATTCTTGTGTAGTAATGCCTCTTTTTGATGCTAATCTCCTAATTTTTTGATATACAGAATCATCTATTGTCATGAAAAATTTTGTTGTTTTTTTAGTATACATCACAAAGATAATGAGAGAATGGATTTAAAATATTAGTTAATAGAAAAAAATAGTAATAAATATCAAGACAACTATTTTTAGATTTATAGTCGACGTCGACTAGACTTAAAAAATAATCCAATTACAACAATTTGTAAATTATATTTAAGATGTAAAACATTGTTCAAACATAACTAACAAGCATTTATTTTCATTTCAATGACATATGACAAAGTCAAAATCGGTTTTCTCATGACGATACTTTCTGTTTCTTTAGCATCTATTGTACTCACTCAATCTTTTGCAGAAGAAAGTAATATCAGTCAAGAACAAGAACGTAAAAACGCAATTGAACAACAAACTAGTTTGTTTTCAAATAATCCAATATTTGGAGAAAAAATTGCTATAGAAGGATATGATAGATTAGTTTCAAAAGTAGATCCGGGCATAGGACATGAAAATCATCAGTTAGCAGTGATAATTCCAATTAGCGATAAAGAATATACTGGAATGTTATACTATTCTGCATCTGAACCTGTTCAGCTTGTATCACTTAGAGGCCCACTAGAATCTGGAGAAGAGAAAGGGAAATTCATTTGGACAACAGACGGCAGCGTAAACTACGAAATTACTCTAGTCAATGAATATTCAACCTCTGGCGAATGGAATTTTGTCGGAAATGCTCTTGCTGTACACACGTTCAAAAATACACCATTTGTAGTAGACTATAAAGTAGATTATGAAGAAACAAACGGATCAGCATATCTTCCATCCAACAGTCTAAATGATGTTAACATCATGACAGAGTTCAATTTTGATTCAGGTACTGTAAAAATTGACAGTTTTGATGTATTCAAACAAGTAAGTGGATTCGGTAAGGTTCAACCTGTTGTCAACTTGCAAGGAATTGTAGGGATTGACAAAAGCATCCTATACAGAGCTGCAGATTCTGAATTTAATGTAGGAACAGGCCCATATGGATTAGAACATCAATTCTCAGAATTTGGAATGTCAATATATCTAGAACAAGGAGATATCCCAATCAGAAAGATGATCTACAGGGAATGTGACATTACAAACTACTCAATAGATACTCTAAATGATAAAGACTACAGTTACAACAGAGCCTCTGTTTTTGTACTTGTAGATAATTTTGAGATCACTTGTGCTGGAATGCAACCATATCATTATGACTATCAAAAATACATTGACGAATATGGAGTGGATGCAGTCATGAAAATGAGCAAAATGAAGATGAGTCCAAAAACATACAAAGACTATGGCATAGATTAATGAATTAATCTAGGTCCGACTTTTTTTTATTAAATCACTTTACAAGATAAAATGCTATTTTTCATATTCTTATAATATACATAATGATTCAGATTAAATTTCATATTCAAAGTAACAATTTTACAAAGACAAAAAAAATTCAATTTTGTAAAAATAGTGAAAAAAATCTTGATACATTATACGGAATTGCCAAAGAAACTATTGAGAGAAAAGAGAAAAGTGATTTGGAACAACTAATGATGGTGTGTTGTTTTCACATGGTTAAAGAGATTAGAGAAAATACAATTGTTGGCGGCATTCAAGATAAATTGTTAGAAGAATGGTCTAAGCATCAAAGTACTGTTCAAATCCTCAAAGAGATCAGGAACATATCCATAGAGGCTAAAATAGATAATATTCCAAAAAAAAGTCTAGACTTTTCATTCAAACACAAAGATTTTGTGCCTAACCTAACAGAACTATCGGCTTTGAGGTAAGCTTAAGTAATTTTTGAGTAACATGACCCAAGTCTGAAGTAGATTTTCCCATCCCCTTTTTGCCCATAATTATCATATCTACTTTGAGATTGTCAGCAAGTTCTGCAATTTTTTTAGCAGGATCTCCCAATTTAACAATACGTTTGTAGTCATTGATCTGTTTTGGTACGACAACACTTCTAAGAATCAATTTGCCCTCTTCTTGAATCTGAGATACTAATTCTTCGTCGATATTTTCTTCATTTTCATCAGTCCACTCTATTACATGTAGCAAATAGATCCTCACTTTGGCAGCTCCCCTGAAAAGATAGCTTGCGTGGTAAAGTGCCTTCAATGATCGTGCAGAACCGTCTATTGGTACTAGAATTTTCATCACAGGAGAATAATCTCCGGGTGAAGGAGAATAGTCAGATTGCCTCATCACATCTGAATCCATTGTTGCTTTGTGAAAAATTTCACTGATGCTTTTTCTTGCCTCAATTAGCGGCAAAAAGATTATGATTCCTGCCGCTCCAAATGCCCAAACTAGTGCAAGCCAAATCCAAAGATGAAATGATTGCTCATCAAAAACAAATTTAGTCAGATAAAAAGACGCAGGCCAAACAATTACAAGAAAAACAGATATTGAAAATCCAGCTCTTTTACAGAATTTCAAAGAGCGTTGAAGGAGTTCTTCATCAGTATCATGCTTTAACATAGAGCGAATCTTATCATCTACAACAAGGATTTTTTGTTTCATTATATGAAAATCAAAGTTTTCAGATTTTATCATACTTCCAATGAGTGTGATTCCCAAGCTGATAGTAATTGAAACAACATTTCCAATTAGAAGAGGAATAAGATTTCCTGTTGAAGAAAGAGTGATTTCGCCAAACATTGAATTTGCAGACCAGAGCCATGATAAAACACCGCATACAAGTCCAATAATGGCAGCAGAGGTTGCAGCATATTTGTTGGTCTTTTTCCACAAAATTGCAAAGGAGATTGGAGCTACTGCAGAGCCTATCAGAACTCCCATCATAAGATAGACATACTGTAAACTAAATCCAGAATGGAACAGCAATGATGCTAACAATCCCATACCTATTCCAAACCCAAGAATTGTAAATCGGGAAATTCGTATCAATTCACGACCTGATGAGGAGGGTTTTAGATACGTACGAAATACATCATAGGTAACAAGAGATGAAACGCTGACTAGTTGTGATGATCCAGCAGCAGTTACTGCTGTAAAGATGATTGTGAGAAGAAGTATGGCACCAAAATCTCCCATCAGATTTGATGCAGCAGTTGGTGCAACCAGCCCCAATCCAATCTCGTTTTCTGTCAAAGTTACTCCAGTAGCTATTGCAGCCAGGCCAAGTGTAGTAGCAAGAGTAAACGGAATTGCAAACCAGGTCAAACCTCCCAAGATAAATCCTCCAGTTGCAGCCTTGGGTCTTGAAGCAATTGCTCTTTGCCAATAAGATTGATCAACAAAGACAGTTCCAAAGTTTCCTACAATGTTGATGATACCAAATATCAGAGCACCCACAGACGCTAGTGTCAAATATGTTCCAAATGCATTTCCTTCAACGGGATTTAGGATAGATGCTTGAGTTAATTTTTCATACATTCCAGAAATTCCACCAATTTCAGGAGTGGCAAAATAGATGACAGTAACAAAGACTAGCACTACAACAAAAATTAAAGTAGCATTAAGATATTCTGCAAAAAATGTTGCTTTTAGACCACCAAAAATTGTATAAAGAATTATTCCGATAGGAATTAGAAATGCAGCTAGTGTAGTATCTACTCCAGTAAGAGAATTGATTACTGCTGCTCCACCTAACACAAGCATAGCAGTTACAATGGTATTTGTCATCAGTGCAAAAAATAAGAAAACTTTGTGAGAATGTTTTCCAAATCTAACATAGATCATTTCAGGAAAAGTGTGAGTCATTGGTGCCTTTCTTTTTAGTTCAAGTGCAAGAATTGCAAACAAGATTACCTGAATGCTGGCACCTGCTGCATACCAAAAAGAACCACCTAATCCAAATGCATAGGTCACAGTAGATGATTGCAAAAGAGTTGCAGCCCATGTCCATGCAGAGACAATAGATGATGCAATTAGTCCAGTTTTGATGGTTCGTCCTGCAGTGTAAAACCATTCAGATGTCTTTCTAGTGCCAAGCCATTTTGTTTCAGCCTTTACCATTAGTGTGACGGATAATGCCATAATCAGCCCAACTCCGATTAATACGATATATCCTATGTTCTCAGATAGAACAACACCCACGTAAAAAAGATCTAAAAACAGGTATTAAAATAGAATTAGCATAGCAAGATGGATTCTAGCCTGGAACAAAAGAATAGGTAAATTTGTTAAATAGATGATTTGGAAATAATTATCATTGATAGACAAGGTTGATGAGCTAATAATTTCAGCACTTTCCCAAAATTCAAAACAAGAAGTATTTGAGATTTGGGATTTTTTAAAGGGATTTAATTATAATTTAACAGAGGAAGAAATTGAATCTAGAATATCAAAACTTGAGGAAGAAGGAATTATCAAAGGATATACAATAACTGTAGATGTAAAGAAAATTCCACATAGAGTCATTCGTGTAGATCTTGTTACATTTAGAACATCACAAGCACTTCCCAAAAGACTAGAAGGATTGAAAAAATATCTCAATGATGCGCCATTTGTTTTATTTTCAGGCAGAACACGTGGAGGATACGATTGGATTACAGTCAAATCATTCTTGTCAAATGAGATGGCAGATGAAGAAAACGATATTTATCGAAATTTGTTTGGAGACATTATTCAGACATATGAGGTCTATGATTTTGTTCCACAGACAGAAGCATCAATTTATGCACTTACATATACTGAAGATGAATACAAGAAGTTTCTCAAAGAATGGGCACCTCCATTTATTGGGTCATAAGAAAAATAGGACAAAACTATTGCAAATGTTTCTTTTTGAAGTGGATGGTTTCATCTATCATTGAATGAGTTTTCAATCTTAGACCCATCAAAAATTTAATCATCTCTACTCTTTGTTTTGGATTAATACCATGTGCATCTTCTATAAGGTCATCAATTCTTGAGAGTGTTATTTTTAGAGACAAATTAGTTTTCTTTATCAAATTAAGCGACTTTGAATTTTTGTTGGGTATTGGTTTGTATAGATCAGATTCAGATTTGATCTTCTTTTTCATTACCCTGATTTGTTTTACTGTTAGTTTGTTGTTGACTATTTCATCTACAAATTCACTTTTCAGTGAAGAATCAACACTAGTTAGTTCCAATGCCTGACTTACGCTCAAATTACTGCAAACTAGCTTTTCTCGAACATCTTCAGGGAGTTTTAAGAGCTGCATTCTATGAGATACGTACTCTTCGCTTTTTCCAATTTTTTGGCCAAGGTCACTTATTCCACCCCAGCCATATTCATTCACATATTTTTGATATGCTTCAGCTTCTTCTATAGGATCCATAGATTTTCTTTGAATATTCTCGGTTAGCTGAATTTCATATGCCTGTTTATCAGATAAATCTCTGATTTTACTTGGGATAAATCTCCAACGCATTGATTTACATGCTGTAAATCTTCGATGCCCTGCAACAATCTCAAACCCATGATCAAGGGGCCGGATAACAATAGGTTGCAATAGTCCATGTTCCTTTATGCTAGATTTTAGGTTTGTAAGTTCGGGGGAATTTAAGGGAAGTTTGTATCTAACTGGGAAATTAGATGGCCTAATCATTCGAATTTCAATAGGTTCTACTATAGAATTGTCAATTATTTCCATTCACAAACACTCCCATGCCATGTTATTGAAAGAGACATAGTATTTAGCCTTTAATAGAAATTTTATGTGAAAAATTGAATGGTTTTTGATTATTTTAAAATATTTGATGAAATTTGAAAATAATTTTGAAAAAATTATGTGTCGCTTCAAGTTAGGAGGGGATAATTTGATTTAATTTACAATTAGAACTGGTTTTTTTTGTTTTATGAAGAACATAATTTGAAACACTTGCACCGGATACAACAAATTTCCTGCTAGAACAGAATGACATCAAAGTAAAACAATTTTGGAACGATGCCTTTTTGATGAAATTTTTCCTCAGAAAATCCCCCAATTATTCAAAACAGTCTTGTGGGAGGATTGCGTGCCTTTTGGCCTTTCGTGAGATCTCATCTATAAACCCCTAGATCTCTCTTTTCTGATTAGCAATGAAAGGAATTTGCAATAATATGTTAAAAAGTAAACTATTGAGTTTGCATATTAGACTATACTAAACATCATAGACGCAATTTTGGAGAAAATATAATAGAAGTTTTCTATAAGGCTCAGTATGGAAACTAAAAACATTGGCTTGCGAGGAATCGAGGTTGCAGATACTAGAATATCAAACATTGATGGAGAAAAAGGCAAGCTGATTTATCGGGGATTTGACATACTAGATCTTACAAAAAACTCTACGTTTGAAGAAACAGCATATTTACTACTATACGATAACTTACCAACCAAGAGCCAACTGGATGAATTTAATGCAAAATTAATTGATGCCAGATACATTCCAAAACAAATGCAAAAAAACATGGGAAACTGGAGAAAAGATGCAGACCCCATGGATATGCTGCAGGCATTTGTATCTGCACTTGCAGGATACTATGACGAGGAGTTTTCAAACAAGGAGGCCAGTTATGAGAAAGCAATCAATCTCATTGCAAAAGTTCCAACCATCGTTGCAAGTTGGCAAAGAATTAGAAATGGATTGGAAATTGTGGATCCTGATTCATCACTTAGTCATGCTGCAAATTTTCTATACATGATGACAGGCGAAAAGCCAGATCCCGAAGTTGAAAAAATATTTGATGTGTGTTTAATTCTTCATGCCGACCATACTTTTAATGCATCAACATTTACTGCAAGGCAAGTAGCATCAACTAGGGCTCACATGTATTCAGCAGCTAGCGCTGCAATTGGAGCATTAAGTGGAGAATTGCACGGAGGAGCCAATACTGAAGTTATGAAGATGTTGCTAGAAATTGGAGAAGTGGGAAAAGTTGAATCATGTATTAAAGAAAAGATGAACAATAATGAAAGAATAATGGGAATGGGGCATGCAGTTTACAAAACATATGATCCAAGAGCCCAAGTTCTAAAAGAGCTATCTAGAAAATTAGCAGAAAAAACTAAAGATCCCTGGTTTGAGATTACAGAAAAGATCGAAATGGTAACGATTTCTGAGATGAAATCACAAAAAGGCAGAGACATTTATCCAAATGTGGATTTGTACAGTGCATCAATTTACTATATGTTGAAAATCCCAATGGATCTTAATACACCAATATTTGCAATTTCAAGGGTTGCAGGATGGGCAGCCCACATCATTGAGGAGAAATTTGCAGAAGCTGCACCAAAGCCTGCATTGTACAGACCAAAAGCAGTCTATGTTGGAAAATACTGTGGTCCTCAAGGCTGCGAATACAAAACACTTGACTTGAGAAAATAGTCCTAGTTTCTTGTGCTAAGCCACTCTTTTGCTTTAGAGTTTACATCATGTTTGTACAACACTTCAAAGACCATATCATAAAATGTAATTCCTTTTTTATGAGCCTGATCATCGAGCCATTTTATTCCATCAGCTAATTCGGGATCATATTCTGAGAATTCAACTAATTCATCGACCATCTTTGAGAAAAAGGCGTGAGATTCAAGCATATGTTCACCTTTAAATCTTTGATCATAAGTGACGGATTCAAAATATATAGACAAAAGAGTCACTTTATTTTTAAATACGTTTAACAATTTTAAAATTTCAAAAATTTATCCGTGAATACAAGCACAAGACACATTACACCAAAGTAATTTACTGACAAATCTCCCACTGAAATTGATCTTAAATCAAATTCATAATTATTATTCATGGACGAATCCATTCCTTTTGAGGTAAAATACAAGGGAAAGACTGCAATACTGACAGTATCAAAAGATGCCGTGGAATGCAAAATTGGCAATGCCATAGCATTCTCAATTAATACAAGATCAATTAGAATAGTAGACATTCCAAAAAGGCAGAATCTGTTGCTGAACTGGCAGCAAGAAGGAAAATCAATCAAGTCAATTTCCGTATTTTCAAAACATGTCAGCAAAATCAAAGATGCGATAGTTTTGGCCCACAATCAGGCAATTGTCTAATTTTTAACAAGTTTCCAAAATAATCAGATATAACTAAGGATTGGATATTTGAATTGATAACTATTGTCCCTCAAAAAAGACAGTGATGAAGAATTTACTACAAAGGTTTTCACAAATGATGATTATTCCTTAAAATTACTTGGTGAACTTTTGGGTAATCAGGTAAGTAGAAATATTATTAGATTATTGATTGAAAAAGAAATGTATGCCAACGAGATTGCAAACAATCTGGGCATTCAGTTCAATCTGATATCACACCATCTCAAAAAAATGGGGGATCTGGGCCTCTTGTCTGTGAACAAAAAGAGAATCGTCAAAAAAGGCACACTTCACAAACATTACAAAATGGTGCCAGGAATATTTGTTCTGCCAAATCATACAAAAGACAAAATGGAAGAAAAAGGATTTTTGAAGAAAATTTTCAAAGATTCGATAAAATTTACTGTAATTGGAATTGCAACATTAGTTTCCTGGGTTGTACAAATTTCTTATCTTAGTGAAGACAAATGGAGTGGAGCATATACTGATTCAGATACAACATTAACAGTTCCACTAATTATAGTAATTATTGGTTTATCTATAATCTATTTTAGAAAAAAAAGAAAGGGTGTTAGGAACACCTAGACTTTATCTCAGACACATCAAATGTTACATCATGTGGTGAATTTACAAAAGTTCCACTCATGAGATCTGTTCCAGTCACCGTTCCATCACTACATAGATTAGGTACTTGTGCTTCTCCTGTCCAAAACCACCAAGAAGTGCTTGTTGGTTTTTGATAATGAGCACTATTGACTACCGGATCTGCTGCAAAATCTGAATGCCAGTTTGGAGTAGCACCTTGTTGATTTTCAAACCAAACACTTGTTTGGATATCATCATTTGTCATCAAAGAACTACTTGAAACGCTTATGACTTTTGTAAATGCACTTGCAACATCATCTACGTTATCAATCCAGATAGTCCATTCGTCATTTGCATCATCAATATAGATTCTGAACTTTAATTCATCACCTGTTGAAAATGCTAATGAAATGAATTGTGGTGCACACCCTTCAAAAGTATCTGTCCATCCTAAACTTACATTAGATTCGTCAAATTGCATTCCTGCCTGTGCCCAATAATCTGTAGGAGCACTGGCAACAGTACAAACATTAAATGGATTTGATCCAATCTTTTTCTGCATTCAAGACCAAGGCAGTAAAGCCTGTTCCTGTTGTATGACTGTAGTTTGGAATATCTGCTCTCATTTGTAAACCGTTTACATCTTGTGTAGATTTATCAAAATGATCAATTGCCATTCCTTTTGTGTGCGTCCATTGTACAGTTTTGTATTTGAAGGTATCAATTATGCTTCCATGATCAAATAAAACATTAACAATGTTTTCTTTGTTGTCTGCATAGAACGCTAATTCAACATTCCAACCATCAACGATTCCTACATGATGGAAGTTTTTGAATTCATAATTATCTCCTAAAAGTACTTTAACTTCTGGATTTTGGATTGCTTTTTGTTGGAAACCAATTAACTCAGTATCTGTGAGTTTATCTGGCATTGAACCTCTTGGAGCTTCAGAAATATCTAATATTTCTATATCTGATTGAACTCTGTTTTTTCTGCTTTCATCTACTTGTTCAGGAAGATCATGAGATGGAACAGCAAAGACTTCATCAGAATACATTACTCCTGTGATTAAACCAGTTGAAATTATGGTCACAACTAGAAGCAGTGTTGTTGTTTTTGTTGTCATTAAAAATAACATAAAACAAATAGATAATAAAAAAATCTCTAATTCAAATTGATACTAATTCAAATTGATACTAATTCAAATTGATACTAATTCAAATTGATACTAATTCAAATTGATACTAATTCAAATTGATACTAATTCAAATTGATACTAATTCAAATTAGGATATTATGTAAATAATATTATAAGTCTATAATAGGGCATTATCCTATAACACAAATTCAAACAGTTTTCCAGACTCGGAGATTATCTGAACAGTACTTCCAGATCCTGTGACATCTAGCAGAACAATTTTGTTTAATGAAATGACATCAATTGGATTCAGACTTTGATCAGTTAAGGTGTATGATGCTGCAATGCCATCAATTAATACCACATCAACACCTATTTCATAAATTCCAACATTCATCAAGTCCAGTGACAGAGATCCTGGTTCCTGCTTCATCGATATCAGATGCAGTATCTGGCCGTTTTGTGTCTGCTGTATCTCCATAAATTCTGCAATGCTGACAGAGTTTGAAGTTATCTCTTCCCAAGATCCAATGATTATCGGTACAATTACTGCAGTCACTAGTCCAAACAACAGCAATGCTGCAATTATCTGGTTCATACAGAAAATATGTGAATATAAAATAAGGTCACATTATCTTGCAGTTACTACCTGAATGCAACTTGCTTTGGAACCATCTTCTGCAATGATATTAGCATCTACAATGTAGGAATTCCCTTTTGTAATGGTTCCTGCAAAGGTTTGGTTTTTCACAAGACTTGTTCCAGGCAAGAGTGTCAAAGAGTTCTCATAAAATCCGTATTTTGCATTCAAATCATCAGCAAATGTTATTGAGACATCAGTTACGTAGATGTTGCCTGAGTTCTGAAGGTTTGCTATGAAATATGCTTGGAACGCAGACGTTATCTTGTACAGTTTGACATTTACCAAATAGCATGCAGTATTTTGGTTTATTGTATCAGTGGAACTAGTCAAAAGGGGCAGAATTATTGCAGATCCTGCAACTGAAATTCCAACCAAAATTATTGTGGCAATAAATGTGGAGAATGCTCTTCTCTGTTTTTTTGGTTTTGTAAGGATTGCAGGGCCATTTCTGATACATTTTTTATTTACATCAAATAATTTTAGAACATACATTGTCTCTTGATGAAATTCCTTAATTGATGTCAAGTGCAACGTTAATTTGTTGCAAATAAGCTTGTCTCCTGGACTCATCTTTTGTATGTTCTCTTGCAATTCTTTTTCAGACAATCCCATATCCTTGCAAAAGAACTGGAAATAGTACTTGTTTTGCAGATTCATTGCTCTGATGGGTTTTCCGTTTCAGGTGCAGTGTTGAAATGAATTTCCTTCTCTTCAGGGGTTGCCTCAAACTTTACATGCAGCCTGTGCTTTTTTGTGATAAAGATTCCATTGCCCACATCAAAAGAGGTTATTTGATCAACCTCATGTAGGGACAATTGTAAGATTTTTCCAGCCTTTGCAGCGGCATCCTCCTCCATCAGCATCAACACCTTTGTTTCAATGTTGTCTATGATTCTGCCATACCCTCCTTTCTCGTTGGCAAGGTCTTCTACTTTCTGGCTTACAAAGATGAATGTGACGTTTAGTTTTCGTCCCATCCTCACTATCATGTCAATGTATTTTTCAGCCCCTTGCATTTTGAAAAGCATCCAACCCTCATCTATTAGCAGAATCTTTTTCTTGGTTGGCAGGAGTTCCGTAATTCTCTTCCATGCCTTGCTTAATGCCATTAACAAAATCAAGACGGTGTGCTCTTCGGTTCCAGTTCCTTTCATTGATATGATTATTTTATCTGACATCTGGGGCTCTCCTTTCATGATTGTGGAAAGTGGTCCCTTTACAAGGTCAACAAGATATCTTTGCGCGTTTTCATCAGATGATTCGTATAGTTCAGAAATGTTTTTGATGTTTTGGGCCAAAAGGCTGCGCCATAGCTTTATCACTTCTGGCGGTGCCTTTGTTGCCTGCCCCAAGATATCCACAGCATCAAGGGGTTCTAGCATGTTAAATGGATCAAATCCAAACTCTTTACTCTCAGTAATCTGGATTGCATCCAATCCGAGATATGATGCTATTTTGTAATATTCACCCATCGGGTCAATTACAAAACAAAAACAATCAGGATATTTTTCAATCAATCTTTTGAGCAAAATTTTCACAGTAAATGATTTTCCTGAACCGCTTTTGCCAATTATTGCAAAATTATAGTTTGTCCTTTTTGCAGGATCATAAATTACAGGAGCACCTGTATTGACATTTATTCCAAGCACCACACCATTTGGAACCTCCAGCATGTCTGCTGAAACAAACGCATAAAGAATTGCAGTGCTTCCAATATCCATTGAAAGTCTTGCACCCCATCCATTAATCATGGCAGCCTGCTTTGATGGAGTTGATGTGAATCTTCCACCAGCAATACTTGCATTTTTTCTAAAGTCTTTGACAGCTTTTTTCATCTCCCTCATTGTTGGACCTATGATTGTACAGTTTACGGCAACATGAAATAATGATGTCTGGCTTTTTTGAAGCGCAGTCTTTATTGCATCAACTTTTTGGCATTCCTCAAGAATTTTTTTGGATCTGGTTGCAAGTTCATAGAGCATCTTGGATTTTGAATCCATTATCTTGATTGCCTTGTCTTGGGTGATTGGTGTGATGTAGATATCAATTCTACTGCATGCAGAAAAAATTGAATGAATCCAGGCAGAAGGCAGAGATGATGGAACTGAATACAACGTCATGCATTTACCATATGCATCAGGACCTGTCTTGTTTGGAATCCTGAAATGTCTTAGATGCTCTTTTGATATCTCATAGGATGCATGTTCCTCATCAATAGAGTATTCAAATTTTAATCTGTCAAAGATGTCATCAAGTGGCTCTTGGGATGACATCTGAATCTGAATGATTGGCATGTCAGTTATCACACCCTCAATTGGAACTGGCAGCATCTTTCTTGAGAAAATGATGTGAATCTCCTTCTCAATTACACGCAAGATGTCAAAGAATTCCCCTAGTTTTCGGACTTGTTTTTCCTCAGGAAGTGTAATGAAATTGGTCGCAGTTACAGTGTAAAAATATTTGAATCTCTTTAAATTCACAAAATTAAACTATGGGTTCCTTTTAAAGTCGACAAAATTTACATGTGTGTCTGAAGACAAACTCCAAAAATTTATCATTACACGAATTGATTCACAAACATTACCAATTGATGTAATTGATCAATATTGTGTGGGAGAATGTACAATCTACATTACAAAAGATGGGGAGTACATAATCCAGGAGCCTCATGTGAGCGAAGAAGGATTCAATCTATGGTAGGACATGATGCAGTATTTGCATTATTCACTTCCTCCAAACATTGAAGATGTTGAAAAAATAGAATTGGTTACAAGACACATGCAAAATGAAGCAATTGGTTCTGGAAACACATCTGCATGGGAGAAAGAAAAACCCCAGCTTGAATACTATCTGAAAAGGGATTTGGTCGGATATGAGTTAATTGATGTCTTGATGAATGATGAAATGATAATTTTAGATTCTAAAGATTCTCAATTATAATTTTATTCGGTTATGTTCAGAGAGTTTTTCGCAATGCTTCATTTAGAGTTTGAGAATAACTACATGATGTTTGCTCTTTTTGGATTGTTTTTGCTTGACGTGTTCTAAGTTTCTTGTCCAGATCATCATCAATCATTATTGTTATACGTTTTCTCATGTAATACAGTATGAACATATGGGATATAAAGTAATAGCAAATGTCCCAATTGTGGAATTCATTTCGTTGTTTTAAAAATTACTACTTGTAGCTAATGACTTCATTTTTGTGGATTGTCTTGTAGTGATGTCTAAGAAAACCTTTTCCCTGCAATGTCTTGTTGCAGATTTTGCATTTTACCCTGTTTCCCAAAGTATTATTCTCATAAATCATTAATTATTAGAATTATTCGCTGATCTATTGTTCTGGGTTTTCTTTTGTATCTCTTAATTTTCTCATTGCATACTCTATTGCATGAGAATAATTGGCATATTCGCCCTTCTTAATTTCGCCTTCCATCCAGTCAAAAAGCTCGGACATCATGGTAATGCTGAGTTTTCGTTTAGGCATGAATGGTAGTATGAGAAAATATTATTAAGGACTCATGCGATAGATAAGGATAAGTCATGATTTATACTGCTATTAGAAAATCTAAGAAGGCAAGCAATGATAATCCATCACGAGATGAACTAATCATCAAGGCACAACTGGAACAATGGGTTTGCGATGTTAAGAAAAAAGCAGAACTAGAACAAAGACTGAAAAAAGCATTTGAGAATTCAAAGAGTCATGTTTCATCATTGAGTGAAACCTGACATACTCCACTAGCTAAAGCATCGCGGGTTCTGCTTTTCATTCGGTTCCGTCCTCATCTGTTGCCATCAGAGCGGGTTTTGCAGAAACCAGCGGTTGCCGAGTTTTATGGCCACAGTCGTCTGCTGCGTTGCCATTCTGGGGGTATCAGTGCTCCCTTTGCATACATCTCTTTCTGCATGCAATCGAGATACACCATGTGGCTCAACATGATACGACGACATGTCAAATACCGGTGTTCTCAACCTCCCTTTGGAAGTTTCAAGAGGTCCAGAGTGTTCAAGTGATTCCCTAAAGACCGAATCGGTGCGACGTAGGGGATCTCCATACCGGACATTATTGGCAGTGGTATGGTTTTGATAGATTTAACAATATTGTTGTGCTTTGCTTTGAGTTGTGGTGTGCTCGCTTTCATCCCGACTCTAAAGAGTTAGGGCTTTCCCGCTCGCATTTGTAAAAATCAAATCTCACATTATTGTAGAATTATCAAAACATTATAACAAAAATTGTATTATATATTGATCCATGTTTTCCGTAGGATGCATCAGTAATGTTTTATGTGGTCAAAAATGAAAAAAATCTCCCAATATTCATGATCTCATATGATTATCGATTTTGAAAATCATCTCTAGTCTAAATTTAGATAACCTGTCTAGTTGTTTTGTTATGGGTGATAATTTTAGTTTTGATTCTATTTTGGTTCCATACAATGCTACCTCTGGTGCAAAACGAGGATTAATGGCTGCAATGGATCTTGCAGAAAAAATTGATGGACAAATCACATTAATCACATGTATTGAATCTTCGTCACTTGCATCTTTTTTTAGAAAAAACAAAAAAGATGAATTTGAAAAAGAGAGAAAAATTATCCAAGATGAGTTAGAAAATATTGAATATGACACAAAAAAACTAAAAAAACCGCTAAAACATGTTATTCTGAAATCTTCTTTTGCTCCAGATACAATTGCTGAATATGCAGAAGAAAATAAGATAGGATTAGTTGTTATAGGACAGACCAAAATATTGCCTACTGAAGAGAAATATCATGAAAGAATGGCACAGTATCTCTTACGAGGTTTAAGTTGTCCTATTTTAATTGTTAAATAAAATATTCTTTACGTGATAAGCAAAACGATAAAGTTAGTTTTCAAACACCTCATCAATTGAACGTACAAAAATCTCATGGATGATGTCAGATTCAATATCGTCAAGTGACCTACGATGTTCAATCTCTGCCCATCCTGCATCATCAACAGTAATGGAACCAGTAGAATTTAATTTCACAAACTCATTTGGAATACAAATAAGATCATCATAGTTTGTCAAACTCTCATCAAAATCTGTTGGGATATCATCATCGATCAAGGCAGGATTATTTGAAATAACTGGGTTTTCCAAATCTAGTTGTATTTCCAGTTTGGTGTTTTCTAAGGATCCAAAATCATATTCCAAAAGTTCAAATGAAAACAGGAAATCAGGTTCTGGATATATCACCGTAGAACTATACACTTGTCCCCACAATGGAAATGGGAATTGTTTCGATATGGAGTAGGTGGACCTTTCCTTGATGTCGTATCCCACTGCAAACACTTCAAATGGTTCCTGACCAATTTCAGTAACATCCTCATTTAGAACCATCATGTCTGAATCTACTGTAAGATAAGATGGGACAGTGCCCCAAGACTGGCCAACTTGTAATATTTTTGGAAAATTTGAGTTTGCAAATTTCCCAATATTGAACAAAGTATTTTCTACAGATTGCGCAAATTCCAAATTAGAATTGTCAGTAGTAATTTCAAACGTGTCTGCATCTATTTGAAAAATACCTGGCTTTGTAAAGTCATCATAGGAAACAAATGATTGAGCAATCCATGTCTTGCCGTTTGGTCCGTCAAAGATATCGTAAAAATCAAGTTGGATGGCATAACATTTTTCTGCAAACATTGATTTTGTAAAAGTCTTGTCATCGCAAACTCTATAAACAAATGAATCTCCAGGATTCAGGTTGGAACCCACATACCATTCCTTTTGTTTTTGATAAACAATGATGTCATCAATTCCAACTGCAAAAGAATTTGAAATTGAGAAAAACAACAAAGAGACAAGAATTATGGCAGGATGCTTTTTTTCCAACATGTAGCAAATTTGAGTTCAATAAAAGATGGAATGATGTCATCAAATAGATGTTATCGTGGAGGCAGTGGTTTTTTGAAAAATATTTACAATTACACTTACTCGTTTCACCAGATATTGAGTCAAGAAAACAAATTTTGAAACGGTAAGAACTTTTTGCAAGACTTTCTGCGTTGCAGAATCATCTTGAAAATATGTTTTCAACAATTTGGCCCATATCTCACATTTTTTAACAGATAATCCTGTGATCAAAATTCTGATCATAGGATGAATCACCATAAAGTGACCATGAGTTTTGATTTTAGGTATGGATGCAACACTTGAAGCATTACAGAGCATGCAAGGTGTCATGGGCCTTGAGACATGAAAGAGCAAGGACTCTTAAATTCCGTCTCAAATTTCAAACATAATCCAGGTTGCCGGATTCACACTAATTTTGTGGCTTAAAACTGAGCCAGAATTATCAAGTATGGCAGAAGATAAGATATTGTTTTCGACGATCATTAAAAAAACTAAAAGAAAATCAGAGTATCCCGTAACAATCACAATTCCAAAGACGGTCATACAGGCATCAAACTCTATGTCAGATTTTTTCAAGGTTTATGCATACTCAGACAGAATAGAGATCAGGCCACATCAATTCAAATGTGTTATCAAGAAAAGAGAGGATGCAAAAAATCACAGAACAGTAAAACAAAATGATATGCCTGCAGAGCATTCAATTAAAAGTACAGATGCACATATTGAAGAGACAAAACATAGTGAAAATGACAATACAGAAGAAATAACAAACAAGCTAGATGATGCAATAAACCAACTAGAAAAATAAAAAAATCATTTCATAGGTTTGTAGACTAGTGCTGTAACTAACTTTTTTTCTTTATCACTTAGTTTGGCATCATAGATTCTTTGAAGTTTCGGATTTCTAGACCATATGTGGCAACGCTTGAAACCAAGATCGGGCCATTTTTTCATGTTTAGCAACACATGTTCAGGATGACTCTCAACCTCGCTGTATGATTCAATTTCAACTGAGATTGGAGTGTCAGACTCATAGTGATATGCTACGAGGTCAGTGCGTAGCTTGCCTTTTTTCACCTTTTGATTTGCTACAGCTACAAAATGTTTTTTCTTTAGATACATCTCTGCAATATCAGAGGCCAATAGTTCAATGTCGTTGGCAGTTCCAATATCCTCAAAGGAGTAATCAAAATATGTAGAGTAAGCTTGCTTTGAAATTGTGTAGAGTGTTTTTCTTGAATCAGTGCAGATGACAAGCTTCTTTCTCATCAACGAACGAAGTATCTTCTTTACTTGATCACGTGCAGTTGTTCCATCAAGATATTGCTCTGTAATGGACTTGAGGTTCAGTGCATCGTGTCTTAGAATCAACAGGACATACCACTCAGGCTTTTCTCGAAACTCTACTGACAGATTCCTATACCACCTAATATTTTGAGAGAGTGCCTTGTTCAAAAATGAGCCCTCAACTATACCATATCCATATTTTTGCCTCTGATCTTCGATGAACTCATCTCTTTGTTTATCATCCATGTTTAGTTTTGGCGGGTAATGCAACCAAAATTGTGCAGGTGCTGGCTGCTCTATGCCAGGTTCTGCGCGCATCTTAATAGTCCAGTGAAAGTCTTCTTGGGATGCCAATTGTTGCTGAATTTCTTTTGAGAACTGAGGGTCCCATATCTGAGCGATTCTTCTAGCATCACGACCTGAGACTTTTCCTGCAAACTGGGTTCCACAGTTACCTGTAATCTCTTCTAATAATTTGTCATTGATTTGTGCTGTTGTCTGATGTGCAAGAATCAATCCAAGACGATAAGACCTAGCATGAGACAGAATTAGCGGCAATACCTGCAAGTTTTTTACAATCTGAAATTCATCCAAAGCTAATACTACTTGGGTTCGGTCTTTTTCATCAGGTACTTTTGCAGCTCTTTCTTGAATCGTAAACCACAATTTTATGATAAATGCCTGTATTGCCAATGGCTGTACATGGTGAGGTATGTTCAATGCAGAGACCCTTACAACGGTATAATGGCCAGGAGAAATCAAGTCTGTAAAATTCACAGTTCCGTGAGGCACACAAAAAATCTGCTTTAGTATCGGATCTGTCGCAAATTGTTCAACCCTGTTAAGTAATGGTGTAAATGAATCTCCCCTCATAGAAGCTATTGATTCAAGGGCCTGCTTCATTTCAGAATCTGGTTTTCCAATCGAGTGAAATATCTCTTGTAGTATATCCTCACCGTCTTCTTGTATTCGAGTTACAATGTTGTGGATATCAAGGAATGTAGGCGCATCATTTCCAGTATAAAGATAATACAGTAGGGCCCGAAATATTCTCTCCATCTGAACAAAGACTTGGTTTTGTCCGTACCATTCCTTTACAATTTCCATAAAATAACCCACATATCTTGATACTACTTGCTCTCTTTCTTGAGGAATGTGTAAAGGCAACTCCAATGGATTGATTGAAAATTTAGTAAGACTAGGATCAAGAAAATGTACATGTTTTGCATCAATGGATTCTTTTTGGCACTGCTGGAAAAACTTGAATGAGTCATCGCCTTTAGGATCCAGATAGATAAAGGAATTCGGAAATGTACCATCAAGGTTCAGCATTTCAAGATGCTTTGAGATGAGTCTAATCAGAGAGGTCTTTCCAGTGCCTGTTGCACCTACGGCATACATGTGTCTTGAAAAATCATCAGTGGAAACTACTGAAGCATGTGCATCACTTGATTTCACTAGTTGGCCAAAAATATCCCCTAGTTTTCTGCCCAATGCTGTAGCATCGCCTCTTTTGAATAATCCTAGTGAAATTCCCATCTTTCCAGACCATTGTTGCGGCACCATTACACTTCTCGTGGTCTTTATGTTTGGAATTGTAGGAGTTGGTAAGTGAATGAATAGCGGAATCTCTGACGGATTCAAAATCAAAAAGGGCAGTGGTTTTCTGTCACGGTAACCAAAAATTCCCTTCTCAAAGTACACATCAAGAGCATTGTAGATGCAAGGGGCAGGGTCAGGCAATAGTCTTGATGGAAAAATATCAATTCTTTGTTTTTTTGTTTTGTTTTTTCCAATCTTGATATGTTTTTGTTTTTTTGGATTTGATGTGAAAAAATCACCGTGTCTGTATTTGTATTTCGTAAGACGTTCATGGTTTGAGATGATGCTCTCAACTGGCATTGATTCTATTTCATCAAAATTCAAGTCCAATTCATGATCACTTTGAATCAATCCCCTAATACTCATCAGTGCATGAGAACCCTGCATCTTTGTTGTTGAATGTTTTAGCAATGTATTGTAGTTGTTGTAAAAATCGCTTTGAAGTTCTGGGTGATTGCCAGGTACCTTGTATGGATTGAATATCAAATCCTTTGTACTGACATACTTTTTGCTTGAGATTTCTGCAAATTTTTTATTTAATCGTGCAACATGCCTTAAGAAAAATTTGGTAAAGTTGTGGTATTTGAAAGTGAATTGAATCCATGCAAATTTTGAAATCTGGATTGTGTTTGAGATTTGAGTGATTATTTCGTGTGCCCTGGCTTGATCAAAGACTGCAGCATAGTGACCGTGATATGTCCCAATGTCAAAAATTTGGTAGTTCTCATTTTTATCAAACCAGTTAGGAGTGACAACTCCAAGATCTGCAAAACCAGCATTAGGATACATGTTGGAAAATGATTGCTTGAAACTATCAAGATCATATTTTTCTGCAACCAGAACCAAGCTGAGTTCTCTTTTTTGTCCATCCCACCACAATTCAAAGGAGCGAATTCCAGTACCAACAATCCCACCAGCTGCAATTATTGCAGTTTTCTCATTAATGGAGACAGGCACAGTTACCAGAGAACATCGGAGTTTATTTGCGGTATCCAGGAATTCTTTTGTCTGGTCCAGCTGGCCGTTTTGTTTTTTGGAATTGCCTAGTCGCCATTTATCTGAACCCATGCTGAAAAATCACAAACAAATTTGGGATTTGATTTAAGAGGAACTACATGGTATGTAATTGCACATACTGTTGACAGATATATCAGAGAACAAGAAAAGTAGACGATTCATCTGTCGGACAAATACGGGAGGTCATTTTGCATCAAAATTATAAATACACAAAAGAGACACAGAAAATGAATAACATGGAAACACGAAAATTCACCATACAAGTAATCAAATCATCAGAGGGAGGATACACAGGACGATGCCTTGAATTGCCTGCAGCAATTAGTGAAGGAGACACATTAGAGGAATTAGAAGCAAACATGAAAGAAGTAGTTTCACTAATCCTAGAATCCATTGAGGAAAAAACCAAACCAGATCAAAAAATCATCATTGAGATTACAAATTGAGTCTAAAAAACCACAATTGGCTAGATGTCATAAAGGCATTAAGCAAATTCGGTATTCTGTAAACAGGCAAAGAGGAAGTCACATAATATTACAAAACAAAAATGGGAACATAGTTCCAGTACCAAGACATTCTCCAATCAAAGAATCAACACTAAAACTCATACTAGAACAAGCTGAAATCTCAAAAGATGATTTTCTAAAATACATCTAATTTGTCCAATAATGAAAGACCATTTTGTGTAAAATGCCAAACAATGAATCAAGCAGAGAGATTGCAAATACCTGTAGAAAATGCCACGTTTATATGGCAATTTTCTCAAATAGGTTATTTCATAATTACCCAATCTTAAACGGGATCGACTTTCCTGTTTGTGCATGAACATAAAGGAGAATATGAATAATATCTTACAAGGTAAATTTGAAATTTTAGATACAAATCCACACATCAAAAACAGTCAAACTCTGGGGCACATTATATTTGAGGGCATGATACCATGACGCTTTTGACAAGATCTGGGGAAAAACAAGAACAAGCAGTAATTGTTGAATCCCCTGCTGGAAGAGGGGTTTTGTATGTTACAACAATTGGATTAATTTTAGAGATTCACGGAAGAGGAATCTATATGGACCTAAGACATGAATTTATCACATCTGTAATTAACACAAACAGAAACAAAGTTGTCGTATCCTGGATAGAAAACAAGAAGGATAGTTTTTCATTTGAGTTTAGAACAGACAAGGCAGGCGAGTTTGCAAAAGCAGTATCTGAAAAACACAATTATTCTGCAAATTTTTCTGATGATCATGAAGGTCATCCCGTAGACTTGACTGGAGATGTAAAGGAAATGATAAGGCAATGTAGATTAGAGCCATACAATCACAAACTAGAACCATTAGAGCAAAAACTCTCTGAGATACAATCACAGCTTGACAATCTGAGTGGAAGAGAGTATGTTGAAATCGGAGAGCAAAAAGTTGCGCTTGATTATCAAAAGGAGCCATTGATAAAAGAGATTGATGCAATAAAACAACAGCGAAAGACCATTGAAGAGATGCCAATCATTAGATCAAGTGTAATTCCAAAAGAAGTTGACTCTGTAAATGTATGGAATGATTGCTATTACGATACATCAAGAAAGGCATACATTACTTTCAATAAAAGATTTGAGCAAATGAAAGAAGCTAGAACAAGAGACATTCAAGTTCAATTTGACAAAGAAATGGGAAAAGAATCAGGAATCATTATTGAGGAATCTAAAATTACAATCAAATACGGAATTTCTGCAATAATTGCTAAAGATCAAGATGGAAATCCAGTATGGCATCTTCTACCCATAATGACTGATGAAATGCTAACTGATGAAATTGTTACAAACAGGTTATGGTCAAAATCTGATGATGAATCTGTGTTATATGAAACAGTTTCAGAAGCTTGGTTAAGTATGGGAACAAAAGGTTTGATGTTGACTGAAAGAGAAAGAGAAGTGGGTGTAAAAAGAGGAACATATGCAGATGTTCCAATGGAACAACTGAAATTAATTAATCATAGAAAATAACAATAAAATTAATTATTTTTAATCAGTAATATCCTGTATTTGTTATATCAATTCAGGATAAAGAGACATTGCACCTTTTGCAGTGATTGCCCCCATATCTGACAAGTAGTATTTTTTTCCTTTTTTGATTACATGTTCTGCTGTAACCAATTCATCTAAGATCGGACTAGAATTCATTTGAATTGCTGATGTATTTTTTGTTGCACCATTTTGTAACAAATATACGAGTATCTCTTCATTCCGGTCAGGCGTAGGATAGTAAGACGTACGGATTAACATTTTCTGTATATGCATAGGCATTGAGGTTATTCCACTTTTTGATTTCATCTGAATATGGGTTGCGTGTCCCAAGTGTGTTATGTTGATCTTTTTCGATTCTAATTGTTTTTGGCATGCCTCTATCAAATTGAGTGCTTTTTGTACAGTTCTGAAATTTAATTCTGTCTTTTTACTTATCTTGTTTAATGTGTATGCCTCCCCATTTTGAATGGCTTTCATTATTTGTAGAGTTGCACTAACAAGATCTGTTCTTGACATTATGTATAATTATACAATATTGTTATATAATACTTACTGTATAATTATACAGTATGGATGACTATGAGATCGCAATAATATTGCAGGCCTACAACAAAGGGATAATCGGAATGAAAAACTATGTTGCTATTGAAAAGTTTTCAAAAATGATCAACTGGCAAAAAATTTCAACAGTATACAGAATAAAGAAAGGATTCAAATCTGTTGCCCAAAAACTTGTGAAACGTAAACTGCTTTCTGATGATGGAAAAAGTATGGCAGTATTATACCTTGATAAAATTGGCGCATCATATATTATTGGAATGAATGAGAATGAACCTAAACGTATCTCCAAAATTTTATCTAAGATTGAGTAAAAACGAAACAAAATAATTAGATTTTAAAAAATACAACATTATAAAAAATTGGACTTGACAATTAATTCTTTCTGATTAATTTTGATATGTCTTTCAAAAATAAAATTTTTGATTTTTATTTTAAATGAAAGATCTTTGATTGTTGAATAGATTCTGTCAAGATAGGGGAAAAACCTCAATTCAAAATACTAGTAATAAGTAAATCAAATATGTCAAATGAAGATATAAAAAAACATCAAAAGAATTTTCATTCAGTGTTGTTACATATTCTATTCAATTGGAAGATGTTATGACTACAATAATTTGTCTGGAATTATCAAATGGTTGGTTGAAAACAGAATTTTTTGTTAATTATTATGATAAGGTCAGTTTTGATAGTAAAATCAATTTGGCTTAACTAATCATTAAAAACAACCATCCTACAATCTTAAAATATATCTGTATTTTTTCCACTAGAACCCGATTTAACATCATTAAGCATACGACTTGCAGACTGTGGGTGTTGTTTTATTTGCTCTGCCAGTTTAACAGTAATCTGTTCTTGAACCTTTGGAGACATGTGATCAAATCCATCAATGCTTTGCTGTTGATGTGCAAGCAATTCTTGCTGTGTTTGAGGTAGATTCAACAAAGAAGGAGTTTCCATACTATGAATCATCCCACCGGGGTTTGAAACCATTAGTGCCGAGACACATGATGAACCAAATGATGAAGATACAATCTCGGGATTTACTAGAGTCTCCATGGATATCATGTTGTGATTGACATTTCTCACGACAGAGTTTGCCATTCCCATTTGCCCAATTTCAAATGCCTTTGTCTGCCCTGCACTCATGACTGAGCGTGCAGTGTACCTTGACATCTCAGGATTGCCAGCAATACTGCCTGCAGAATGTATTGCACCGGCTGCAGTTCCAGCAGCAGCACCAGTCAATGCGCCTTTTGCTAATGTCTTGAATTTCTCAAATCCCCCCATTCCTGATGTTGCTTGTCCAAGACCCAATGATGAGACTGAATTGCCAGCTATTGCGCCTATTCCGGCACCTGCCGCATGACCCATCACGTTTACTCCAGCTCCCTCCATTGCAGATGATGCAGAGGCCATTCCCTGTGCCATTCCCTGTATCCCAGTTCCGCTAATAATTGCAGCACTTTGCATAGCAGTCTGCATGGCCTGTCCCACATGTGTTGCCATCTGGCCCAGCATGGGTGACAAAAAGATAGGAAAAAATACTGCCAGGAATCCTACTGCCAAAGTCGAAAACCAGTCCTGCATTGCAGGAAGATTAGTCGAATCAAGATATGCAAGTCCCGCAGTTAGCACCATGGCAGAAAATATTGGCGCAATGGAGAGACCTATCAAATTGTCAGTAAGAAGAGTTGTTGCCTTTTTGAAAAATGGCACCAAGGACAAAACAAGGATTAACGGCAATGCAATTATCAGAACAGATGTCAGCACAAGACGAACGGCAGATAATACAAACATCATTGCAGTCATCATCATTACAGCAATTCCCCTAAACAATGCCAAGAAGACATTTTTGAGCAATGCCTGTCCTGCGGTTCCAGGGTCTGCAAGTGCTGCGCCCCATGCACTGACATCAAATGCATCAGGTGGGAGTACAGATCCCATGCCTTGCCACAACGTCTGGGATCTGGTGGAAGGATCACTTGAATCAAAGGGATCCATCAAAAACAATGATGTATTCTCAATTGAGACAGCATACAGATCCCACACATAAGGAAATATCATAAAGAAAGGTAGGAAGACAATTACTTTGGTAATGATTTTAAATGCAGTTCCTGGCTGCATCAGATTGAAATCTTCGGCAAACCAGGCAATCCCTGCAACCATGCCAAGAATTATCAGCATTATTGTTGCAACCAATACCAGAAGATAGTAAAGTTGCAGACGCTCATTTGGGGAACCATCATGGGTATCAGCCATTTCTGTGTCAGAAGAATAGTCAAAGAAAGTAGGCATCTCAGAGAGCAGTTCGGGTGCTAAAGGACCACCAACCTCAACAAAAGTCTGTGAAATAGCAATGACTGCACCAAACATTATCATGCCAATTCCAAGCATAAGGGGAATGGTAAATACAAAGCCGTGTCTCTTGTGGAATGAAATTCCGTATGCCAACAAGAAGAAATTTTGAGTTTCTATTAAAGGAGAACCAAAAAATAAAAAATTTGATCACAGGATTGCAAGAACTAGCAAAACACACACTGCAAGCATATATGGCAACAAAGGGACACCACACTCCACAAAGACACCATCTTTTGTAAATTCAGATTTTGGGTTCTTAATTCCTAGACAAAATTTCTTTTTTCCGTCAATGAATTGTTCTGCACATATTGAAAATTTTTCTCTGTCTCTTTTTTTATGAATCATAAGAAAAGCAAGTAATTTTCGGATAATTGATTCATCAAATGCAAAAAATGGACTGCGTCTCATAGCAATTCCGTCTTTGGTGTTAAGAACTACATTGTAAGAAACTGTCGATATTCCTGCAATAACTGCACTTCCTGCAAGGAGTACAATTGGAACCATTATAAATCCGCCCAGAGTAGGCAGCAATACCCCAATACAGACAAATGCAAGAATGTCTGCCTTGCCAATTGGAAAAAATTTCCACATCAAAGATGCAACAACCAGCGTGATAATGATTGTCAATATATCGTATGAGAAATGTTCCTTCCAATCAAAAAAATAAATTCCGATTCCTGCAATTCCAAAAACTAGCCACCAATAATCTGATACCTCTCTTTGTTTGATATCAAAATATGACACAATTCCAAGCAGAATTAACAACAAGACAATTCTAACTGTTTCAAACACGGATTCAAAATTTGAGATAAATAAAAATGGTTTAATCTACGATGTTTGTCATTTTGTTTACCAAAACAAATTCATTTCATGCCTGATTTCACCATCACATCAAATAACCATATACAATCTTGGCTGTCATAGTTATATCCAATCATCGCAGGTGCAGTAGAGGTATCAAAGAACATCTGGAACTTCATTGCCAAGTTGGGACCCAAGATGTTTTTCTTGAGAGTTCGTCTGGGTCTGACATACGATGAGGAGCAACAGAAGATCGTGGAAAACATGATGTGTATGAAGAAAAGATTGACGAAGTCAAGAAAAAGCTTGCTGAATACTGGAATGCAGTAATGTCATTTCCATTACAAGATGGGAATGGAAAAATCATATGGGACAAGTCAAAGGAGTCACCTGACGTCATGTTAAAGATTGTGAAACATGCACAACTCTTGGCAAGACTAAAGAGATATGTCCCTACAGATAAGACGGAGGGAACTGGAGGATCTAGTTATGGATTCCAAGAGCCGATTATTGAGGATCCGGAAAGGGCTGCAAGATACCGGTACAACCTTGTAAAGGGGCTTTGCACTTTGCCAGGGTCGCAACTACATCATTGAAGATGACATTTCCATCATAAAGCCGATAGTCATGTCAAGTGCTGCAAAGGAAAGAATAGAACTTCTCAAGTTGCTGATTGCAAGTAACAGGGAAGTAACTGTTACGCAGTTGACGGATAGAAGAAGCGTTACAAGGACGACTGCGCTGAAGACTATGAAACTTCGGGAGATCCTGAGACTTGTAGATGAGATCAAGGTATCAGGAAGTACCAAGCATGTCTCTGCGATACAACTGAAGGATCACTTTAGGTGGATCTTTAGAGGACCAGTAGTCCTTCCCCCTCTTGGGGGTATTTTTTTAGATAATTAAATAATCTAAAATTTTACCCCCTGAGAGATTTTTTTGTTTCATAACTTTCCAACCTTATTTTCTTAACTTATGAAATACAGAAAACTCTATTAACATTCAATTCTATGAATCTTGTTGAAAAGTCAAATTTCACAGTACTGTGTTCTTTTTGCAATCGTCAGTGTAATAATATTACAACCAGCCTATGCTCAAGAAAATTATCCAAGCAAGACTACAGAGTTGCAAAATAACAACAATGGAACTCAACTGTGTTTTACTGATGTTAGTGAAGCAGTGAATTTTGTGAAAGATTCTACCGATATCATAGATAATTCTATCAAGATTGCAAAGGATTTGGAACAATGCAAGGAAGAATTTGCTAAAACAAAATCAAGTAATGATCCTTCTGATATTAGTTCGTCTGTAGGTCGCGCTGGCTCTTCATTTTCTGATATTGGTGGTTCTGCGGCTGCAATACTTGGATTGACTTCAATTGTTGTTGCTCTTGGTTTGTCGGGAGTCGCTATGAGCAAGTCTAATAAAAAAGGAGATGGCTCGCATGTGCCGGATGAAGATAAAAAGCCTGACGATGCAACGGATTCATTATCTGCGGAAACAAGGATAGAGAAAATTACGGAAGAGATTGGTGAATTGAATGAAAAAATTAGATTAGAATACATGAAACGATTCAAGGATGGAGAAAGATACGGATATAGAAAAGGATACAGAGATGGGGCAAGAGATAGAAATGAAAAAAGATACAGGAACAGAGAACGATTTGGACGAAATAACTTCAGAATGCAAGGAGAAGATGAATTTTAATCATGGGGAATCTTGTGACATGCCAAATTTTGGGAAACCCTTATTGACCATATTCGCAAATCATCACCAAAAACATACTACACCCAAACAATGTAATAAAACATGCTTTTCGCTTATAATTGTTAAGAAATTAACATGCATATTGCAATATTTTTGTAATTTTTGAATTGTAAATATTAAATTCAAGATAAACTCATTTCATTTTATGAATGCTTATGCTACTCCAGAACTTGTTTCAAATGTTTATTCAAAATTAAAAGAAAAAACTTTTTGCATTAGGGGTTATAGATGTTAGTGATTTTAAATTCATAGATATTCCAAATTCAATTGTAGAAATAAGAAACACAATACTAGAAATCAGATTTCAACCTATCAAAGAAAGGGATTTTTTATTAAAACAAAATGAACAATATGAGAAGATGAAATCAAAAAGCAAACATGTTGATGTAATTAATGATAGTATAGATTCAAATATTAAAAGGATCAGGAAGTTGAATCAGAAAATATCACTTCCAGAAAAGAAACACAGGACTTTCTTTTTCTTTTAACAATAATTTAAAAATTTGGAACTTAAATCCTGTTTGTCTAATGTATCTTAGACGAAGTTTTGCGTTTAATTCTCTAGAATTTTCCTGATAAGCCTATCGATGCACATGCCTGTTCTTTTTTCTATGTCGTGCTCCCAGAACCGCAAAACAGACCAACCATCCCTTCGTAGTTTTCTAGTGATCTTAGCATCACGTCTCATGTTTCTCTCAATCTTGTCTTTCCAGAATTTTTGTCGCGGTTTTTTCTTGTTGTTGTAATTGTATCCGTGCCAAAAATCCCCGTCACAGAAGATGGCTATTCTTTTCTCTTCTAGGACAAAGTCAGGGTTGCCAAACATCTTTGGATACATTTGAAACGGAAATCCAAGCCCTTTGAGAATCTCGTTCATCTGAAGATCAATCTTTGTGTTGGTTCCTCTGATCCTTGACATTATCCAGGATCTTTTTTCCGGAGTAAAGATGTCAGTCACGGTTTTCTTTGGGAATGCTCTTCTAGATACTTTGTCCTTCTTTAGAACTATTGTAAAGGCGCGGGGAGGCTAAAAAAATAAATGCCGAACTAGAAAAGGAATTAAGTGAAGTAATTGATAGTTAAAATTTAACTACCGAGATACGGATCATAATTATGAAAATAATCTCTTTGTTCAGTGGAGCTGGTGGGCTAGATCTAGGTTTCAAAGAGGCTGGTTTCGATTGTGTTCTCGCATCTGACATTATGCCCCATGCTGAATCAACCTACAAAAAGAATTTCCCTGAAGCAAAATTCATAAAAAAAGACATAAGATTGCTTAGGGTAGACGAAATTAAAAAGGCTATTGGGAATCAGAAGATCGATGTGATAATTGGAGGTCCACCCTGCCAGGGATTCTCCAATATGGGAAATAAGAATTCTGCCGACCCAAAAAATTATCTTTTTGAAAAGTATGTTGATATCGTCAACGCTGTTCAACCGAAATGTTTTGTGTTTGAAAATGTAAAGGGTCTGTTTACAATGTTTGAAGGCAGGTTCTTCGATAAAATAGTTAATTCATTTCTAGAAATAGGATATGACATTTTCTATAGTATGATTGACTCTTCTGATTACGGTGTGCCACAAAAGAGAGAACGCATAATAATTGTGGGGTCTAAAATTGACCGCCCATTTAAATTTCCGCAGCCTAATGCCAATCCATTTGGAAAAATAACATCGTACAAAAATGTAGGCAAAGCGATAAATGACTTAATCAAGAGGAAGAAAATTCCAAATCACATTCCTCTGAACCATAGTGAAGTTGTGGTAAAAAGGTATAATCTTATACCCGAAGGTGGCAAATTGCCCAAGCCCGAAAATCTGCCTAAAGAAATAAGGCGGAAGAATTTCGGAAACACCTACACAAGGCTGAGCAGAAATGATGTTTCATCCACTATTGTCCCAGGAAATAATGCTCTTCCAGTTCACCCTACCTTGAATAGGAGTCTAACCCCAAGAGAAGCTGCGAGAATCCAAACATTCCCGGATGACTTCATATTCGATGGGGACAGGCGCTCCCAATGCATATTAGTTGGCAATGCCGTGCCTCCTCTCTTGTCAGCAAAGATAGCAGAGTCCGTATCTAATTTCATGATGGGGACAAAATACGAGGGTACCGAACCTGATGGTGAAGCTCATGTAGGAACAACATTCTCACGTGCAAAAAACAATCCGACAAAATCAGGTAGAGCAACCTTGAAATTTGCAGATCTATTTTGCGGTGCTGGTGGTTTTACACAGGGGTTGGAATCTGCCGGTCTTCAGTGTGTACTTGGAGTTGACAATGACGAGCATGCTGTTGCTGCATACCGATTAAATCACAAACACCATGAATGTTTGAATTTGGACCTGTCATCTTTGGAAAATCAGAAGATAGTATCTAGACAGTTGAAAAAGGAAGGAGTTGACCTAATAGTAGGAGGTCCGCCCTGTCAGGGATTCTCGATATTCGGAAAAAGAAGATTCGTTAACACAAGAAAACATGATGTTAAATCAGACAAGAGGAACGACTTAGTTTTCGCCTACGCCAACATAATAAAAAATGTTAAACCAAATTGGTTCATAATGGAAAATGTTCCTGGCATTATGTCTGCACGCAATGGGGCCTACATAGATGCCATAAGAAAGTTTTTCACCAAAAACAAGTATAGAACCGAAATCAAAATCATCAATACCGCGGATTACGGCGTGCCACAAAAAAGAAAACGTTTCATCCTTTTTGGAACTAAAACCGATTTGATGATTCCGTGGCCGAAACCAAAGTTTTTTGAAAACCCAGAATCATGGCAACTTCCACATAGGACGGTCGGCGAAGTTCTGAATGACTTGTCCAACAAATCAACCGTTGGAAGATACAAGAATCATTTCGTTCCAAGCCACTCAAAAGTTGTTTCCAAGAGATTCTCATACATTGAGGAGGGGGAAAAACTAAATGTCGAGTCTTTACCAGATAATCTCAAAATAGGAACAAAAACTGGAAAGCCGATTTCCAACTATAGTGGTGTTTACAGGCGGCTTCACAGGGACAAACCAGCTAACACAATCGTCCCAGGCCACAATGCTCTTCCAGTTCACCCCACCCTTAATAGAACTCTTACAATAAGGGAAGCTGCGAGAATCCAAACATTCCCGGACAATTTCGAATTTGTGGGTCCAATAGTACAACAAGGACTCCAGGTTGGGAACGCATTTCCATGTTTAGTTGCACAAATAGTTGGTGAGAGATTACGAACCGTAGTAAATAAAAACTGGAATACAGACAGAGCAACCAACTTGGCTAAATATTCCATGTTGGAGAAATAGAATAATGTCAGTAAATCATCATCTTTTAGCCAAGACTGCAACAGATTCCATATTGAAAAAGTTCAAGGAAGGTAATTGGAAATGTTGCGGCAATATTGGAACAAACTTCTATCGAACTGGTGTAGATGCTTCCTTTCCATCCCCGGATGCAGCATTTTATGATAATGGCAACAAGATCATGGTATCATTCGAATTCAAACCCCCAACAGAGAATAAGAGAGGGATTCTCACTGGCCTGGGGCAATCAATAGCTTATTTGAAAACCAGTAGCATTTCATATTTAATCATCCCTAAAAAACTGGAAGACTTCGACTTACAAGACTATATGAAGAATTTATTTTCAAATTTGGTCGGAGGCAAGCTCCCCATAGGCCTGATTGCTTATGATAATGATCACCCATCAGAAGTTTCCGTGATCCACAATGTAGATAGTCTGTTAGAAGTAAAGAAGTTTAACCAGATATCTGAAGGCCGTTTCTGGGCGAAACACCAAGATCTGCCAATCCCATTGTTCCATTTGATACTTCATTGTTATTATCTCAAGAAGATAGGTAAAGTACCAGGTGATGCGTTTGCAGATTGTTGGAAAAATTACCTATTCAAATCAAATTCGTTAAAAACCTTAGAACCTACTGATGTCAAGGACATAAGAGACGAAGTAATCAAGACTTTAGCTGGAAGCAAAAACATTAGGTTTCTAGAGAAAAACCTGAAAAAAGCAAAAAAGTTGTCAGGGGAAAAACAAAAAGAAGCAATATCAAAATTGAAAAAAGATTCCAATACAGAATTCGTTGGCGACAATTATTATAATTCTCTAAAAAAGAACTTCGTAACATTTTTGAAGCATGTTGGATTAGTTGAGTCAACTGGAAATCTAACTGAATACGGTGTTAAGCTTTATCATTTGGGATTGATGAACGGCCCTAACAGCAAAATATTTCAAGATTATTTCTTGAAATGTGTACTGGAAACAGGACGTCATTTGGACTTAATTTTTGACATCGATGGATTATGCAACGAGTACAGAGGTAAAATGACTACAAAAGAAATCACATCAAAAATGAATGATGATTATGAAAAAGGGGGCATGATAAAGCGAAATCCAAATAGAAATGCCGGCAAGACTAGTAGGGTAGGATTTCTCAAATATGAGTTCATATTATGGAGATCTTTGTCTTTAATAGAAAAAACTAAAGGAAAGCCGGATATTTCTTTTAACTGGAAAAAAATAACTGAGGTTTGTTCTTTACCAGAATTATGACTAAAGTTCCACAGAAATTATTGATGGAAATACAGTCGAGGCAAGAGCAGAACGTTCTGGAAAAGTTGAAGGGTTAAAAGAGAATAATACGTTTTAACATTTGTATTAAATTAGGATTGTTTTTTTAATTATCTGGGGCTCGTAGCTCAGCTTGGCTGGAGCGTTCGACTGATAATCGAAAGGTCATGTGTTCGAATCACATCGGGCCCATTAGTTTTTTCTTTATTATTTTAGAAGATAGGAATTTCAATACTATTAGTTCTCAAATATTGTAACAATTCATTGAATTTTTCTTCCAACTGAGTATCTTTTCAGAAAGTTTCTTGATGTTCTTCTCCACTGTCTCAAAGTCAGATATTGTAAGGTGGGGCTCAGCATCAAGATACATCTCCCTCTTCTTGCCCTCAGGTAATTGGTAATACGTATCAAGATAGAAACTGTGGCCCATTAATGCCTCGGCATAGTCTCTACCGCAGACGTTTCCAACTATAGTCCTGAAGTATTTCCTGAACGCATGAAAGTGGATTACCCTCTTTCCGTTCTACATCCTTGCGTCAAATTCTGGCACCTTCTTGATTGCTAATTCTAGGCTATTCTGAAGCAGAGTCTCTGCTGCAAAGAACGGCCCCACAACGCAATCTTGTGTGGTATTATTTTTTCAAAATATGATTTTTCAATTTTGTGATGTCATAATGGATCTAGAAATCAGTCACTAGTTAAAAGCCCTGATCATCTGAGAACTCTTTTTGACCAGACGGGAATTTTTGCAATTAGCAGTCACGATACTAAATGTACTACAACTCAGATAATATTTTTTTCAATGTTTGCCATGATGTTTGGATCACAATTTACAAGCTCATCGATTTTCTCACAAGTCTCTACAAACCATTTCTGCAGTTCTCGCAAAATCAGATCATGCTGTTTGATCCTCAAATATGCAGAATGTGGGATGTAGACTTTTTTTGATGATTTCCTGCAAACGTAGCCTCTCTTTCTTAATTGTACAGTTGATGCCATTCTAAGCCGAGCTTGGGAGTAAACAGCATCCAGTTTTTCTAAAAATCTCGGTATTGGATAACTTCCGTTTTTTGGGTTTGGAAAGTTTGATTGCATTACATAAATTTCAGATAATGCACATAATGACAAAAAAGGAATGCCAAATTTTCCAGCAACAACGACATATCTTCCATAATCAGTCAGGGCACATGTAGAACCATCAACGGTTATCAATCCACGTTTGATTAATAATTTGAGAGGGCGCAGATCAAAATTATTTGGAAAGGAGGTAACCGGGCCCTTGAAAACATATTTCAAAATTTTCTCAGTTGAGCTGTCTTTGAAAACACAGGAGCCTCTATGAATGATGCAGTCAATCTCATTTATGGTTTTTTGCGTGAGTGTGTATCTCAATTTACAGCTTGCTGTTTGTAAATATCACGCCGCTTAGATTGATTTTTTTCTTTTTTGCGTTGTTTAGAATGGTTTGAAGCTGATCTGTATTAGAAAATTTTTTCATAAAGGCGTTTCCATCATTTCCCAAGTCAAGATGTTTTGCTGCCGCATTTGGAAACACAAATGCCTGGGATCCAAGATCACCTACCAGAGTAATAACTTTATTTTTGTTTTTAATTTCTGCGACTCTGCCAGTTTTTGTATTTACAATCATTGGTTTGCGGCGTGTCTCCCTGTCTCCTTCAATGTACAAAATATTTGAGAATGTCTTAGTAAGGCTTGCTGCTGTTTGCGCAGTTTTTTTGGAAGGTTTGGTTGCTGGTTGTTTGAGATGGTTTTCAGATATCTCTGCAACATTCACAACATCTGCAATTTTTACCTCTTGGTTTTTTTCTGTCTTTTCTGCAAATTCACTTAACGTTACATCTATAACATCAGGATTAGGCCATGCAAATTTTGCATCAGATATGGTCTCCATCATAATTAGGGCTATGATTGCTTCAGATGCAATACTTTGTTTTGAGATTGGTATTTTTGCAATCTTGGCAGGAATGTAAGAAGGCATGAAAACAGACGTCAATCTCTCTGAAAGATACTCGTTGAGTTGTCTTAGTTTTTTGATTGTTTTTTCATCCAATGGAAGTCGCAGAATCTTTTCAGTTTCAGTATTATTTAGCAAGAACATACGTATTGCCTTGCTTTCATCAATTCCTCGCTCACCAAGAAAGTCAATGGCATCACGCACCAAAAGTGGATCAAATGAACTGGGGTCCTTGTTTTTGCGAACATGCTGAACTACAGCATCAGTTAATGTATCATATTCAGTAATGTTTACCTGAACGTCATCTAGACCTATCTGCTTGCATGCACGATAGACTTCGTCACGAGTAATGATGTAGTGTTTTCCGTTAACCTTTCCAACCTCAATTACAGGCAAATCTTGAGGGAAGGTTGATGCAATGTTTGCATACTGATCAATGATTTTCTTTGTAGGGCTTGTCACATTTGCAGGAAGTGTATACAATGATGACACCGTGATTGTTTGAACTGTTTCTTGCATTAAAGACCAATCCTCTTTTTTGCAATCAATATTGCTTTTTTGGCATTTGTATCAGAATTTCCAGTAAGTCTAGGAAATACCTTGATAGCAAACGTCCTAATAATTTGAAACTGTTCAGCAGTGAAATCATTTTTTATTGCAATCAATGCAGAGTTTAGATAGTATTCTGCTGAATGGTCTCTGCTAGTGTTGATTCCAATCTTCTGCAATACTGGAATCCCTTCAATTATGATTGAGTTTGCCTCAGATACTACGCTAAGAAAGTTTGGGACGTTTTTCACATTGAAGTTTAGTTTGATTAATTGAATCACTTGTTTTTCAATAAGAGGGAATTTATTTTTTCGACACGTATGAAATATTGCAAGACATGATGCTTTTGCTTTTGTTAGGTTTGTCTCTTTTTTCAGAACCTGGTATGTTTTCCAGATATCTTTTCTGATAAACTGCGGGATTGTAAGCTTGTCACATATGTTTGAAAGTGGTGAAACATCTGAGGAATGGATGTGAATTTTGGGGTTCAATATATTCAGCTCATTTGATGGACCGCCAAGCTCTGTCTCAAGATACAGATTCAGTTGTGATGAATTTTGTGTTTCTTGAAGAATTTCTCTTCCTTGAACTGTACCGCATTTACTGCAGAAAATCTCACCGGTCTCATCAGTTATCAGGCTTGAAGGTAAACAGTAACAGGATCTTTCTATAAACCATTGTTCAGGTGCACATCTAGAAACATTTTTCATAATTTACAGAATGACTCCAAATATATTATCTTTATGGAATTATTCCATAAAATTCCATAAAATATTTATTAATTTATATGGAAGTTTTCCATAATATTCCATATGCCTGAGGGATGGAAGACTATCACCATACGAGAAGAAGTCTTTGACAGGATATCAAAAAAACACAGCGAGTCAAAAACATCATTGAAGATAAGTCCCTGGGTGTCAGATTATCTTGCAATGAATCTTGAGAAAGATGATCTTGTACACAGATATGCCCCATTTTTGGAAGTGATAGGAGAACCCAGTAATGTGTTGTATATCAAAGATCACAAAAAGGGGAAGATAATAGAAGTACGGATGAACAAAACAGGAGAGTTGAAGAGTACTGATGAGAATCCAATATATCTCCAATTTGCGTGGGCATTACCAGAACTTGCAAAATTAAAACAGAAGATATAATTCTTCAAGTATGAAATAACTTTTTGTATTTAGCAAAAAATATTTTCAATTTGAAATATTTTAGTTTCATGATCACCCCTAGTGAAAAACTCTTCGGATAACTCTGTTTTGTAAATCTGTTACAATCACAATCTGCCACTAGATATGTTTCTGGCGTCATACATCGATTCCAATTTTTGACACTGTTCATTCTTGAGTAGATTTGCCTGGCTTTTTCCTGTTGTTAATTTAAGGGCAGGAAGAAAGCCACAGGAACCAGATATCGATGAGTACTATCGACACATGCACATGCGGATTATATTTCATTTCTAGTTAGTATACATCAAGATCTATAAAAATATTACCCAGTGTTTTAATAGATTTTATATAAGAATTAAATAATACACTGGTTATATTATGTTATGGTGTCAGTGATTCAAAGAAAAAAAGGAAAAAGAACATTTCACTATCTCATACACAATACTGGAAAAAAACAATATGAAAAGTATCTTGGTAAGACGATACCGGATAATATCGAGATTCTGAAAAGAGATTTTGAGATGGATGTTTTGAAAAAAACATACGAACCAGAATTAATTTCCATTAAAGAAGGGTATGATAGCCAGCATGACACACTAAAACAGAAATTTCTTGACGAGTTCTCAATTGGGTTTACACATGACACTCAAAAAATTGAGGGCTCTACATTAACGAAAAGGGAGACTTATGATTTGTTAAAATTCTCACTTACCCCTAACCGAAAATCCGAGCCAGATATGATAGAGGCAAAACTACATCATGCGATTTTCCTAAAAATGATTAAAAATATTCCCGAGTTTAATGGAAAGATTGTTTTGAACTGGCATAAAGAAATGTTTGAAAAAACTATGAAAGAATTTGCTGGAATAATAAGAACATATAATGTGTTTGTCACAAACAGTGAATCCAAATTTACTCACTGGAAATTTGTTCCAAACTTCCTAAAGGAATTTTATTCATGGTATAAAAAATCAGAAAAAACAACAAATCCAGTAATTTTATCTGCATTGGCTCATTTTCGTTTTGGAAACATACATCCGTTTGGAGATGGAAACGGAAGAATTTCCAGGCTGATAATGAATTATGTGCTGATCAAACACAACTATCCTCCACTTAACATAAAGTTCTCAGACAGGACATCATACTATGACGCACTTGAAAGAGGCAATCTAAGAAATGATGAGATCTATTTTCTAAAATGGTTTGTAAAATTCTACATCAAAAATAACAAAAAATATCTGTGACTCAAATTATCTTTTCAATCTCATTTATTTTTTATAATCTATTTGTGATGGATTATCTTGGAATGGATTGAAGAATAGAACTTTGTAGTTGTTCTGAATTAGTAAGATTCTTCTGAATTACTTCTTTCAAAGAACCTACAAGTAAATGATCCACTCAGGACAGTATTTTTACAGTATACCAATCGGATTTATTAATTTTTTTGGAACAGCACCATTTTTTGCCTCATAATTCTCAAATTTGGGAATAAATCAGATATCTATCCTATACGGCCAATATTCAGACAGGTTACTCTAAAATTCAATAATCCTAAATTAACGATATTTTCTTGTTTTCATCATGACATCCAAAGTAAAAGATGTGAGGTACTGGGCGTGGAAAGAGATCCTACAGATATAATTAGATTTATTTACTATACGTAAAATAACGGATTAATTATGGCAGATATAGATAAAGCTGCAATTGCATTTTCAATTGCAATCGTAGCTATAGGCGTAGGTGCTGCATTCTCTTTGGGTGCGGCTCAAGATGCCGCACCTGTAGTCTCCACTCCAAGTGTTTCAACTAAAACAATAGAGCCAAAAATACAAGCAGACCCATTTGCAGATATTGCAGATAAAGTAAGGCAAGAAGCTCCAAAAGTTGAAGAGAAGAAGATGGAAAAACCAGCAGAAAAATCTGTAAAAGTTGAAGAGAAAGCAGCCATGGAAAAAACTAAAGAAAAATCCACTATGGAAAAACCAGCAGGACCAAAAACATATTCTGTTAATATTCCAGCAGGTACTTCAGTTCCAGGATGTGAAGAATCTAATGCATGTTACATACCAGCAGACATCACAATTAATGCTGGAGATACAGTAAATTGGATTAATGCAGACTCAGCAGCTCATACAGTGACTGGTGGAAATCCAGTAGATGGCCCATCTGGCGTATTTGATAGCAGTCTAGTCATGGCAGGTGCAGAATTTGCATTTACCTTTAGTGATTCAGGCAACTATGATTACTTTTGTATGGTACATCCTTGGATGGTTGGCAGTGTTACAGTGAACTAACCAAAAACTTTCCTTTTTTCTTATTTTATTTTGTTTTTTCTAATTGTTCTATTATATGCCACACCAAACCTATGAGTTTCATCTCTAGCATGCTGTAAAATTTTCAGAGAGGGTTTCTCTCTAGAAATAACAATTGGATTTTTATTTTTTGGGACATAAACTTCTTCATTTTCTTTTGCCAAAGAAATACACGGTAGTTTCAATCCCAAAGACTCTAAAGAATTAATTGCAGAATTAAGTTGACCTTTTCCACCATCAACAACTACCAAATCAGGTAATTCAGAATTTTCTTCCAGTAATCGATAGTATCTTCTTTTGATTATTTCGCCAATCATTGCAAAATCATCTCTTCCATAGACAGTTTTAATTTTGAATTTTCGGTATCCAGATTTGTTTGGTTTTCCATCTACAAATCTAGACATCGAGCCCACTGCAAAATCCACTCCATGGTTAGAAATATCAAAGCATTCAATTATTTTAGGGATTTCAGGCAAATTTAGAATTTCTTTTAATTCAACTAATCCAGGATCGCCACCCTTTGAATGAATTAATTGAATATTTTTCAAAATCAGATTAATAATATCCCTTCTTTTTCCTTTGGTAGGAGTGGAAATTTGTACATTAAATCCTGCTTGCTCTGAAAGTAAAGATTCCAATAACGCCTTATTTTCAGGAATCTCGCTGACTAGAATGAATTTAGGAATTTTGTGAGTAGAGTAATACTGGAAAAGGAAATTTGAAAAAGAATTATCAGCCACCAGATCAAAAAAGAATTTATCACTGTCTCGAATCACACCATTAATCATTCTAAAATTCATCACAGTTGCAGATTGTTCTTGAATACCAATTCCAAAATATTCCTCATCAGATTTGTCAACATACTCCATTTTTTGCTTAGTCTGAAGGCTTCCAAGTCTAACCAGAGTATCACGAATGTCTTTTGCCCGCTCAAATTGCTGTAGTTCTGCGGCTTGATGCATCTCCTCTTCTAGTTTTTTTGTAAAAATTTTTGTTTGATTTTTACCCTTTAGAACATCCTCCAAGGCAGAAACATGTTTTACGTATCTTTTCTGAGCATCATTGAATTCACAAGGCCCCTCACAATTTCCCAAGTGGTATTCAAGACACACTTTTTTTGGTAAAGTTTTGCAGATTCTAATTTGGAATGCTTTTCGCAGAGTTCCAATAGTGAGTAACTTTGAGCTACCCTGGGTAAAGGGGCCAAAAGTTTTTCCTTTACCCAAAAATTTTCCATCTCTAGTTCTTCTTGCAACTAGTAATCGAGGGTATTTTTCATCAGAAATTCTAAGATATGTGTACCTTTGTTGATCTTTTAGTTCAATATTGAATCTGGGGCGATATTTTTTAATCATATTTGATTCTAAGAGAAAAGCCTCACTTTCATTATCTGTTAAAACAAATTCAATGTCTGAAATTTTTTCCACGAGTTTTTGTGTCTTGTAGTTTTGATTTTTTGTAAAATATGATTTAACTCTGTTTTTCAAATTTTTTGCTTTGCCAATATAGATAATTTTTTCATCAGAATCTTTCATCAGATAGATTCCAGGATTGGTGGGAATGTTAATTGTGGAAAGATCAAAAGTCATTTTTTAATAATTTTTTTCAAAAACTTTCCAGTATAACTCCCTGGCGCCTTTGATACATCCAGAGGCGTACCCGTAGCCACAATTTTACCACCCTCATCTCCTCCTTCAGGTCCAAGATCAATTAGCCAGTCAGAATTTTTGATTACATCCATGTTATGCTCAATTACTACAACAGTATTTCCCAAGTTTGCCAATCGATTAAGAACCTCAAGTAATTTTTGAACATCTGCAAAATGCAATCCTGTTGTTGGCTCATCTAAGATATAGAGAGTTTTTCCAGTACCACGTTTAGATAGTTCTGATGCAAGTTTAACTCTTTGTGCTTCGCCACCAGAAAGTGTAGTTGAGGATTGCCCAAGTTTGATATAACCCAATCCAACATCATATACTGTTTGCAGTTTTCGTTTAATTGAAGGAATATTTTCAAAGAAATTTAATGCCTCATAAACTGTCATATCTAAAATATCTGAGATGTTTTTACCCTTGTACAACACAGATAATGTTTCAGTGTTGTATCTTTTTCCTTTACATTCATCACATTTTACATAAACATCAGATAAAAACTGCATTTCAATTTGTTTAACGCCATCTCCATCACATGCAAAACATCTACCATCAGCTACATTAAATGAAAATTGTCCTGGAGCATAACCACGCTCTTTTGATAATGCCGTGTTTGCATATAGTTCTCTAATGGGAGTAAAAGCCCCAATATAGGTTGCAGGATTTGAACGGGGCGTTCTTCCAATTGGTGATTGATCAATTGCTATGACTTTATCAATATTTTCTAAACCAACAATCTCTTTGTGATTACCTGGCCTGACATTTGTTTTGTAAAAATGGCTTTCCAAGGTTTTAAGCAATACATCGTTAATCAAAGTGGATTTTCCAGAACCCGAAACTCCAGTTACAGATACGAAAAGCCCCAATGGAATCTCCACATCGATATCTTTAAGATTATTTTCTGATGCTTTTTTAATTATTAATGAGCCAGACCTGTTGCGAATTTTATTTTGTAATGATATCAGAGAGTTATCCTTTAGATATGCGCCGGTAATAGAGTCACTCCCATTAAGAATTTTATTCACAGTTCCTTCAAAAACCACGTTTCCTCCATGAACGCCTGCACCAGGCCCCAAATCAACTATCCAGTCTGAATTTCGTATAACTTCTTCGTCATGCTCTACTACAATAACAGAATTTCCTAGATTTCGTAGCTTGTTTAGCGTTTTAATTAATCTAGCATTATCACGTTGATGCAATCCAATTGTTGGCTCATCAAGAACATACAAAACACCAGTCAAGTTAGAGCCAATCTGGGTTGCCAATCGAATTCTTTGAGATTCCCCTCCAGACAATGTGGAGCTTAACCTATTTAATGACAAATAATTTAATCCCACATTCATTAAAAATTCTAGACGTTCTTTGATTTCTTTTAGAACATCTTTTGCAATGTATTGTTCGTTTTCAGTTAATTTTAGAGTGGAGAAAAAATCATAACAATGATCAATGGACATATTGCAGACATCCATTATTCCTTGCTCATTGATTTTTACTGCAAGAGATTCAGGTTTTAATTTTTTACCATCACATGTGGTACATGGAGTATCGCGCATGAATTGTTTTAGCCATTCTCGTTTTGATTCAGAATCAGTCTCCATAAAGACTCGTTGAAGATTTACTAGTACGCCTTCAAATGCATCAGTATACTGCCAAGATGAATCTCCAGATTTTGACCGATACTTGAAATCAATTAAATCAGATGTACCATGTAAAATAATATCAAAATGTTTTGGTTTAATTTTCTCCAAAGGAGTCATTAAATCAAAACCAAATTTCATTCCAACCGCTCTTAATGCTTGTCTTCTAAATGATGAGAATCGTCCACTCCATGGAACTATTGCTCCATCTAAAATCGATTTTGATTTATCAGGAATTACTAAATCAGCATCAAATTCCATCTTTACCCCCAAACCATTACAGGTTTTACACATTCCAAATGGTGAATTAAAAGAAAATGAACGCGGCTCTAATTCACCAACCGTCAATCCACAATAGGGACACGCATTATTTTGGGAGAAAATTTTTTCAGTCTTGTCAGTTGCAATCATTACGTCCCCCTTTGATGCTTTTATTGCAGTCTGAATTGCCTCAAAGATTCTAGATCTCTCAGATTTTTCAGTGGTAATTCGATCAACGATTATCTCGATATTGTGCCATTTTTGACGATCAAGTGGCGGAATCTCATCATCTAGGCTCAAAATTTCGCCATTTAGGCGTATTCTAGAATAGCCATCCTTTTTGATTTGCTCAAATAATTTCTCATATGTCCCTTTTTTTCTTTGAATGATAGGGGCCAAAACAAGGATCTTTTTTCCTGAGAAATCTTTCAGTACAGAATCACATATTCTCTCAACTGATTGTGTGGATACCTTTCTACCACAATTAGTACAATATGGAATTCCAATTCTTGCATAAAGTAATCTCATGTAATCATAAATTTCAGTGGTGGTACCAACAGTAGAGCGAGGATTTTTACTAGTGGTTTTTTGTTGAATGGAAATTGCAGGAGACAGTCCTTCAATAGAATCAACATCAGGCTTGTCCATCATTTCTAGGAATTGCCGCGCATATGCAGAAAGTGATTCAACATATCGTCTTTGTCCTTCTGCATAAATTGTGTCAAAGGCCAATGTGGATTTACCAGATCCTGACAAACCACTAATTACAACTAGTTTATTTTTTGGAATATCAATATCTAAATTCTTTAGATTGTGATGTCGAGCTCCACGAATTTTTAATTTATTTTCTGCCATCTTTGAATTGAATCTCCTTTTCTAGTCTTTTTATTCTATCTCTGCATTCAATTGCACGCTCAAAGTCCAATTCTTCAGAATATTTTTTCATTTGAGCTTCCAAATCAATAATGTCGTTATTTAGATCATGTGTGGATTTTAATTTAGATTCATCTAAGGTAGTTTCTTGTTCTGGTACTGATTTTATGATAGTTTTAGGCGTGATATTGTGTTTAAGATTATATTGAATTTGTTTTTCTCTTCGACGTTTTGTTTCATTCATTGTATTTATCATAGATTGTGTATTGTTATCAGCATACATTATCACAGTCCCATTTTCATTTCTTGCTGCACGACCACAGGTCTGAATTAGACTGGTAAAGTTTCTTAAGAATCCTTCTTTATCTGCATCTAAAATTGCTACTAGTGATACTTCAGGAATATCCAATCCCTCTCGAAGCAGATTGATTCCAACAAGAACATCAAATTCTCCAAGGCGTAACTGCCTGATTAATTCAGTTCTTTGCAACCCTTCAATTTCTGAATGCATGTATCTGACCCGGACTTGTTTTTTGGAGAGATATTCTGCCAAATCTTCTGCCATTCTTTTAGTAAGAGTAGTCACCAAAACACGCTCAGATTTGGCTGCCCTTTTGTTGATTTCATTAATCAAATCATCCATTTGGCCCCTGGTGGGCCTAATTTCCACTATTGGATCAAGTAGACCAGTAGGTCTTACAAGCTGCTCGACGATTTTCGATGAGATTTTTTTCTCGTAATCAGATGGAGTTGCAGAGACAAATATTGTGTTTTTGATGTATTCTTCAAACTCCTCAAATTTTAGGGGCCTATTGTCATATGCACTTGGCAGTCTAAATCCATAAGTTACAAGTTCTTTTTTTCTTGAGTGATCCCCTTTGTACATCCCATGAAGTTGAGGCAATGTTACATGAGATTCATCAATTACCAAAAGATAATCATCTCCAAAAAAATCCATCAAACAGAATGCTTTTTCCCCAGATGATCTTCCATCAAAATGTCGAGAATAATTTTCAATTCCAGAACAATATCCTAATTCCTCAATCATTTCCAAATCATATTTTGTTCGCATTTCAAGCCTTTGTTTTTCTAATTCATTTAATTCCGGCAATCGTTTTTGCAATTCTTTTTTAATTGAATTAACAGCTTTTTGACGGACATCTTTTGCAATAAGATAGTGTTTTGCAGGGAAAATCTTCATTTGAGATACTTTCTTTTTTTCTTGTAAAGAAACATGATCAAGTAATGCAATTTTTTCTATTTCATCACCAAACAGAGAAATTCTCACTAGGTCTTCAGAATATGCAGGAGTTACATCAATGGTGTCACCTTTTACTCTAAAGTTTCCTGGTGCTACTTCAGTATCATTTCTTTCATATCTTGCATCAATGAATTTTCTAATTATCTCTGTTCGTTTAATTTCTTCTCCAGTCTTCAATGTTATTGCCAAGTCCTCCCAGTCCTTTGGATTTCCCAGAGAGTAAATACATGAAACAGTAGAGACAATTATGGTAGGCTCTCCTGATAGAAGCATTGCAGTTGCTTCTAGTCTTAATTTTTCAATTTTTTCATTAATTTGAGTATCTTTTTCAATATAGGTATCAGTTTGAGGAAGATAACTTTCTGGCTGGTAATAATCATAATATGAAACAAAATAACCCACGTTGTTTTTTGGAAAGAACTGCTTGAGTTCCGAATAAAGTTGAGCAGCCAAAGTTTTGTTATGAGAAATTACAAGGGTGTTCTTTCCTGTTATTGCAATTACATTTGCAATAGAGAATGTCTTTCCACTTCCTGTAACTCCAAGTAATGTTTGAACGGATTTTTTCTTTACACCGTCAACTAGAATACCAATTGCTTGAGGCTGATCCCCTGTAGGAGAATAGTCAGACACCAATTCAAATCTAGATGTTTGCTCCAACATCTACAATCTTTGAAAACTGAACTTATAGCTAACGTTTCTTAATTCAAAACCAAAGGTAAACAAAAAACAATTCACAGTCACAAAGTTAAAAAAAATATTTGGAAAAAAATTAGATGGTTTAATGGCTCTTAATCGAGGATTGAATTTTTATTTTGTCCCTGTTGATATCTGAGTAACAATGTTCTATTTGGACAAACTGAGATAAAGCATGAAAAACAGCATCCAAATTACCAAATGGGCTCATCAATCATTCTTAAACCATCAGTTGTTTCCTCAAAACCCATAATTTTTAGAGTTTGTGTAGATGTTGGAGAGTTTTTTTTCAAAATATTTTTTGCAAGATCCAGTCTATCTTTGGGCTTCAAGTGTTGCCCTATTTTGTACTTGCCATGAATAGTTTTGGGAATAACTTTGATTATGCTAACAGCATCTAAAACTCGCATATCAGATTCAATTGGATCATATTGTCCTTCGGGCTGGTATTTTTTCATCAGTCCATTGAGTGCAAGTGTTTTTTCGTCTCTATCAGACACAAATATTCCAATTCCCTTTATTACAACACTGATGTATAGAGTATCTGCAAGCGACGCATTATGAGGATCCTCAAAATATGAGGGTAAAAATTCTAGTTCTCTGTCTGCTTCAAATCCAACCTTGTTATTTCTAGAAATATTATCTAATTTTTCACCCTTTACATGAGAATGCATGTAAACTGCATCATTTAGAAATACAAAATTCATTGGGATGATTTGAGGAAATCCATTTACATCGATACTGGATAGACGTCCCACATGTTCTTCATGTAAAAATTCTTTTATTTTCTCATATGATCTAATCTGAAGGATTCCAACTAGTCGCATAAATTAATTAAAATAAATAATATTATAAATCCAGATCATAAAAAATGCCTAAAATACAAGATAGATGAAAAATCATTATGGATGATCCGTATCTTGATGAATTAAAAAATGATTTTAAGAATTATTCGGACCAATTAAAAAAATTAAAAAAGAAACTACTAAAGGCAAATTCCACAGAATCACAATCAAAAATTATCAGGCAAATTGATTCGATTGCAAACAAAATGGAAAATAATCAAAAACAATCAGTCAAAGTAACCAAATCTAGATTAAAGGAAATGAAGAGAAAATCAAAAAAGTAATTCTACTCTTCTTTATCAAATTCTTTGGCCATTTTCTTAATTTCTAAAATTTTGCATTCCAGATTTGTGCACTCATTTTTTGATTCAGCGCCCATAATACACCATTTAAAAAATAATCAAAAACAAGAAACATTCTAAAAATTGACTTTTTCCATTCATACTTTTCATTAATGTAAATTGCTAAATTTAGGAGAAGGACACCAAAGTAGATGAATGAAATTAATGAAGAGCATGAAAATGCTACTCAAAAAGTACTAAAACTCTTAGAAGAATGGGGTTCAGAGTCAAAATTCATCTGGTTTAGAGAAATACATAGAATTACAGATATTGACAAGGGTTTACTTCGAAATGTTCTCAACGAATTAAAAAAATCAAAAGAAGTCAAAGACATGCATGGAACAAATAATAGAATATTTTTCTGCCTCAAAAAATACCATGTCAAATGCCGAGATGTGGAATTTAGATTCAAAGGAAAGGAGATCATGTTAAGGGACGGAAGCAAAACGAAAATTATTCAGGGTTCAACAAATGCAACAGAGCGTACACGAAAAAGATTGGAAAAACAGAAAAACAAACGTAGAGCAAAGGCCTTTACAAAAGCCAAAAACAAAAGACCTCACAAATCATAAAGAATCTTCAGACTGTCTTCGTGAAAAATTAAATTCTGCACGCTTGAGTTTTGCGGATTCAGCAACATCTTCAGTCATATCATACAAATTATAAAGTTCCATGTTTGGGATCAACTCGTCTTCCTGTTCATCATCCAAATCAAATTCTAGATTTGCCAAGATTTCGATATTTTCATCTAAAATATCAAGACATTTTTTAACTGATTCAGAAAGTTCGTCATCCATCACACATCATTAAAACAAGTAAAGTAAATTATTTTCTATATGTTATGGTATAGAATGCCTTATTGTTTGGCTTTTTCTCGAAGTGCAGGCATCACATGGCTTGCAAATTTATCAATTGAGCCAAAGTAGTTCTTACCCCAGAATCTAATTACAAAGTGGTTAACACCAGCATCCATGAATCGCTCAAATGTCGGAATGATGTCTTCTGGAGTTCCAACTGCAGTAGATGAACGTGCTACCTTGTCTGGGATTTTGGTAGCCGCTTCCCTCATTTTTACAATCCAGCTTTGATCAGACATTGAATATTCTGTAAAGTATTTTACAAAATCAAAGCCTTCAATTTCTTTTAATCCGTGAACTCTCAAAACTTCTGGCTTGAATAAACTAACTTTTACTGCTTCTTTCATTTTTGCCCAAGATTCCTCTGCATCTTCAGAAAAGTATACATCAATATCTAAAGCCATTTGGAAGTTGTCTTTTTCTTCCTGAGTTCTGTCATGTTTATCCATTGACACTTCAATTTGTTTTTTATGATCCTCAAATAATTCAGGAGTGTAACCGATTGGCAACCATCCGTCACCGAGTTTTCCTGTCAATTCTAATGTTCTCTTACCACCTGATGCCATGTAAGTTGGAGGACGTGGTTTTCTAATTGGTGGGGCTTGCAAACACGCACCTTTTAATTGATAATATTTTCCAGCATAATCAACAGTATTGTCCGGTGTAGAGTTATACAAAGTATGAATAACTTCAATTTGTTCTTCCCATTTTGAAACTGGTTTTTCAAATGGAATGCAAAACTCTTTTAAATTTTGAGCCTCACCTGCACCTATTCCAAGTATTGCCCTACCTTTTGAAACTCTATCAAGAGTAATTGCAGCTAGTGCTATATTAGATGGATGTCTTCTAATTGCATCGGTAACACAAGTTCCCAACTCAACATTATTTGTAACAGCAGCTATTGCAGATAACATAACCCATGGATCTAACACAGTGGCATTTTTCCATTGTGGGACATTGGTATGATCCATGTAGAAAATAGAGTCATATCCAGTTTTATCAGCAAGCATACAAGCCGTTAAAATTTGGTCTTCAGTGTAACCAGCTCTTGCGACATTTAATCCGTTTTGAATGCCAAATTTGAGTTTCTTTGAAGCCAAGTACAATTACCTTAGAGTATTAGCATAAAAAGTTTCATCAAGCTGCCAATTTCGCAGTTTATCAAGAAAATAGAAAAAAGGTAAAAAAAGGAATTTTTTACAAATTACCTGCTTTGATGTCTTCAAGACATTTAATGACGTCGTCTTTAGATATTGGGACAGGGTTTGGATCCAAATGTCCTTTATCAGTCATTACAACATCTGCAGCTTCAGAAACATCGGCTTTGAGTTCTAATTTGTCAAAACCAAGTTTTTCCATAGCTTCTTTGAATCTATCATAGAAGATTGACTTGTTATGCTTGTGTGCAACTGTAGTACAAGATGACAAGGAATAACCATGTGGCACACCTTCATTTGAGAATACATAGGACAAAGCATGTCCAAGGGTTGTAGAGCAATTACCAAATCCCATTCCAGATAACATTGAACCGTATGGATAGTTTTCAGGTTTGTCATTCATTATTGCATCATAGAGAATCTCAAATGCTTGTTTACACAGAGTTCTAGTCAAGTCATTACCGAGTTTGCTGTCATAGCCTTCAGTAGCTTGAGCACATGCATCACAGACAGAATTTTTGATGACTTGCTCTGGAGTGCCATCCATAAAATATGAATCGACTACAGCCATGTCAGCTAAAAATCTATCTTCGTGTAACAATTTCTTTTTTCCATCAAATTTTAGAACACAATAAGTTGTCATTTCAGCTCCAGTTCCAAAGGTTGTTGGAATTAAGATTTTTTCTTTTTTCATCTCAGGTGCAGCATATTTTACGACATCCATTGAACTTCCACCACCTAGTCCGATTAGGACAGATGGATCTTTGTCTTTGAATTGTGAAATCACAGTATTGACATCATCAATTGATGGTTCAGGTTTCACTTGATCATACAAGAGGTAATCCTTGATTCCCATTTTTGCCAACCATTTATCAGAAAGTTCTGGTGGAACGGTTGTTACAACTAGGGCATTTTTTGGATACTCTGTTTCACCAAGTGCGTTTTCTCCAAAGTTGATAACTTTTGGAATATGTACTGTGTGCATGAATCAAAGGTATCATTGATTATTATTATATCTTGCAATCAAAAACATGCATTATACTTTGAAATTTCTCTGAAAAGATGACAAAGTAACTAAAATTCATGACAAATAGTCAGATCAAAAAAAGGTTCGAATATTTTTTTCTGCCAAATATACCATTAAAATACCATACTTCGCACACCTAAAATGCATTTTATGTATCACAAAGTAATTGAATTAACTATTTTTGTAGATATTGAGTGAATCCCAATAGATTTGAACTCTAGTTTTCATATTCTAATCCTCTATCGATATAAGATTGCCTTTAAAACACCAATCAGACTGTATTTGATCCATCATGTCATCTATTCCTGCAACACCTGCATTATTCCCACTACAGCCAATCACATATGGTGATGGAATCCCCAATACGTTAAACTGGATTTGTAGGTAAAATCTCCTATCCTCATCACCATATCTTGTCTTGACTGTTTTTTCTTCAACATACTTTACTTGACCACGTTCATGATCTAGGCTGATTTCTGCATTGGGGTATTTTTCTAAAAATAATTGAACCTCGGGCAATTGTTCTGATCTAGAGGGGATTTCAAACGAATCAAGATCCTCCAAGATTTTGGATTCATCCCACAATCCAAAGATGGATAATACAAAAAACCATAGAAGAAATCATGACAATTCCTGCAGTAATTATTGAAATTTTAAATAGCAAAATATTGTTTTTCATTTTCTTTTTCTCAGATTCAGGCATTCATAAAACATTATATCTTATGTACAAATCCCATACAGGTTTGAACTATGATATATGAATCCTAATAGGTTTGAACTTTACTTTTCATTTTCAAATCTAGTTTATTGTGAATTCCTTTTCTGCTAAAATTTGTCTCTTTAAAATAATTAGCACTTATGACAAATTTGTATTTTCCACTCTCAAAAACTCTTATCTTTTCAGAAGTGTTAAACTTGAAATCATCCTCATATTCATAAACGTTAGTATTGGGATCATGATAACAATTTGTTCTTATTACCATCTCATCTATTTTCTTGTTTTCTTTTATTGGACCCTGTACACTGTGTACTAAAGTTACACAATCCATCCCCTCTGCTCTCAGATATGTTGAAAATATGTTGGTTCTTTTTCGGAATAATAGTCTTCAAGCCCAATTATTTCAGCATTATATATGTTGGAAGGTTCAGACAAGTTTTGTTCTCTGAAAAAAATTTCCTTTCTTCTAATCCTTACTTGCATTTTTCAGAATCCACTACTTTTGCACAGGTAAATTTACTCTGTTGGATTAATTCTTTTTGAGATTTTGTTAGACCATAAAATTCAGATGATTCTCCCCACCCCCTCTCAATTAATTTCTGTTTTGTTTCAGGTTTTACGCATGCAGGAGAGCCATCATGTTTTTGGATTAAAACCAAGTTGTCTTGGCATTGTATTTCATTAATTGCAATTCCTGATTTGTATTGTTTTAATGGGGAATTGACATTGTTGGATTCAAACATATTATTCATGGAGTTTGTTTTATCATGTATCACTATTGTTTTTCCAGGACCCAAAAAACTCGGTCCTGATTCTTTCCACTGACGAGGATCTATGGAACTGGGATTTGTGGAGCTATGAATGTGATATGTCCCAGATTGTAAGGGGGTAAGTGTAATCTTAAAATTTACAATCTCATTTGGGCGTATAATGGTGCTGTTTGAAAAAGTTGAATTCACGTTAAAATAAAGCGGGTTGGAAAGTAATTCAGAATAACCAGAAGATGAGCTGTCAGTATCATCATGTACATAGACATCAGGGAATATGTATATGTCATATGCAAAACGGTTTTGGATTTTACCAGTTATTGTAATGTTTTCTCCCACATGTGCCTCATCTGTTGAAAATGACTCAGATTGTATAAATGACGGGTAATTAAGATTAGATATTGGGTGCCCATACACTTCAATAGATTGCTGTAATGGTAATACTGCAAGAATCAGAAATGCAACACATACAAGAAAAACAATATCAATATTCACTTTGTAAACCATAATTGTTCTGATAATTGAGGATAACTGCAATGTATATTATATATTCTATATGTAGTGACAAATAAAAAAAGAGGAGATCATCACATTACTGTATTTGGCTATACAATTGGAAATTGTGATGTAATGTATGTTTCAGCGTTTTCATGAATTGTTTTTGCGTTGTCAAATGATGTTCCTTTACTGCCATCAGAATACTCAAATGAGTGACCGGTTCCTATTTCAGGAATTGTAGCCATTATGGTGTATCTCCGTTAGACAGTCCTTGTGCATCATGTATTGCGCCAAAGTTGTGTCCAATCTCATGGGCAAACAAGGTGTTACGAAAGTAACTTGAGTGATTAGGATCCTGTTCAGATAAGCCATATCCATTCTGTTTAGGATTTGCTATTCCTAACTGGGCAGCTACACCAGATTCACCACTCAGAGATTTGCCACTAGCTAAATGTACAAGATGTCGTTGTCTTGTATCATCAACCCATCTGTTATACAGATCATTATACAACAAACCCATCCAAAAATGACAGAAATTATTCTTGAGATGCTAGGTGACAATGATTACAGAAAAATGTTAGACATGCTAATTGACAAGTCAATGAAACCGCAAGAGATACTAAATGAAATCGACATCCCGCAAGCATCGGGGTATAGAAAGATTGAGGCACTAGTCAATGCAGGGTTGTTGGTAGAAGATGAAAAAATACAAGGAACCAGTGGAAGGCCTGCAGTGAAATTGACCACACTTTACCGCGGGCTGAATATGAATGTTGTAAAAAACAGAGTCACAATGCAAGTAAAGATTAGCAGAAGCATGCTGGAGAAGAGTACGATTTTAAGTACGTTGTATTCTGTGTGATAAAATAAACTCGAGTCAAGTTGGCTTATCTTATGGATCAGAGCAACCGCGTATCATCTTTGCCAATTTTATCTGCTCATCAGTAGGCTTTTGTGGAGTAAACACATCCTGATCAATTAGAGTGGATTCCCATTCATCTGCAGGTTTTGTCTGCTGATCAAAAAAGACAGGCTCATACAACAGCTTGCAAGGCCGATAAGGGCTTTGTTGGATCTTGTAAAGGCAAAAGACGAACTTCTCAAGAAACTGTTGGAGTTAATCCAGAAGATAATGAAACTGTTAAAAGAAAAGCAAGAGTATGTTCCAAAACCAAACTGACCTCAAAAAAACATCCCACAACTAGATGATTTTGGATTTGTCAATTATACTATCAATTACTAGATAGTTTCAGACAACTTTTTGATGTGAGTGGTGTTATTTTTGAATGCCAAGTCCAGTGCTTTTTGCATTTCATTTTTGTATGCTTCAATGTTCTTTTGGTTTTTCCTCAGCACTATGCATTCTTTAATAATTGGTAGTTCTGTAATATGTTTTGTACCTAGTTCATAATTCACATGCATTCCATGCGGAGTACATGTTTTGTAGCCTCCGTTTTCTATTTTGCACATGAAATGAGTATCGTTATCTAGATCAAATAATTTGTTTGGATTTTGTTTGTTTTCGGTTATTTCATAACTATATGTGACTGATGCATTATTTCCGGCATTCATGTAATAATGCTGTTCTTGGTTTATCTGACATTTATTTATGCCATCTGTTTTCAAAATTGAAAATTCGGTTTGTGGTGGATTTGCTCCACAAGATGTTATGCGTCGTGATGCATAAATAAAATCTATTCCTTCAGGACAACTATCCGATTGTGCTTGAGGTTCTGGTTCAGCATTATTTGTAAAACCAAATACGATGACTGTAAGAATTACAAAAAATAGGATTATTGGGATTATGATTAGTAGTAAAGTTTTCAATTTACAATTTTTTCTATTGATATGTCTTCATAAATAATACTATTTTATCAAGTTCAAACCTGTATGGATTTGCTACAATAGATTAGAACACTTTATGAACTTCCCATTACTCGATTAGTTGTATGATGAAGTTTTCTGTGGTTTTCTTGTTTCTAATGGGGTTCCTGACATCAACTGCATTTGCAGAAATATCGCCTAGAGAACAAATTGACAATAACGTTAAGCCTTTTGCTGTAGTCTGCAATGATGAATTAGTCCAAATTTTCAAAGTCACAAGTGGTTTTGCAGTGTGTGTATTTCCAAATTCTGCTGAGAAGTTAATTGAAAGGGGGTGGGCTACATACTATGCAACAAGAGCTTATATGGATGATGGAAAAATTGTATCAAATTCAATACATCATTGGCAACAGATAATAAAATTTGAATTGCAAAGACAAAACATTGAATATGCAGAACCTAAAGGTTATGAAAATCACAGGATAACAGATGATCAGTCATTAACTCCATTCAAATTATGTGCTACATTAATTGATAAAGACGGCAACAGGTTTTATCCAAACTTTGTTGTAACTGATTATGATCCAATAATAACTGAAAAAGTAGTATTTAGCAAAATACATCCTAATGATTGTACGAAGGAATTTTATTCTTTAGGAGAAAAAGAAAATTAAAACTAGAGTTCAAACCCATCACGGTCCACTAAACCAATCCTATTGGGATTTGAACCATTAGCGGAATTATTTATGAATGTGGTAGGCGGCTGATAATTAGATAATGAAATGCAAAGTTTGCAGTTCAGAAGACTTTGAATTTATCTCCGAAGAAAGAATAGAAGAGCCAGGCGAATATACTTCAGACACAGGATATTACAAATGCAAAAGATGTGGCACAAAATGAGAACTAGACTTCGATACCTAGATGGTCCTTTATCATTTGTTTTATTGTGTTTTTTGCATATGGGTTTAATGCTATTGCATCCCAGTTTTTTCTAGGTAATACTAGTCTTAGATTCACTAATTTTTTTACTTGTTTGTGTGTATTTTTTCCATTATTTTTTACAACAACACTGAGTCTTTTTTTGAATTTATCATAGTTTGTGTATATTTCTGACCATTTACCATGACCATACAATGACCAAAGTATTTGAGCCTGTAATTCTTGATCAGTAAATTCTTTTTTCATTAAAGTACTCCAAGGATACGTTTCTTTGTAATATATTAAATACCATATGTCATGTATTTCATACATGAGTGAGGATTCAATAATAATTCAGGTATTTGGTGCATCTCCACAAATGAGAATTGTTGATTTTTTCTTGGAATTTCCTACAAATGAGTTTACGATTAATGAAATAGTAGAAAATGTAGGTATGAGTAAGACAACTGCAACCAAATATGTTGAGGCATTAAATCAACAAGAACTCATCAAAACCACAAAGAAAATAGGTAAAACACAACCATACACGATAAACATGAAAAACCCCGTTATTCAAATGATAAAAAATGCCGTAGGAATTATGAGTGACAAGGTGGCAGACAATCAATTATCCGATGAGAAACTATTGATGAAGATAAGAAAAAGTGCAGTAACGTCAGAATCTTTAATGAGTAGAAAAAAATTACTGCAAACAGAACTAAAATATACAAACGAACATCTAAAAACCATTCCAGCACAATAACGATACATAAATTTCCACATGTTATTGATAGTGTAATTAGATATTCTACTTTAATGAATTAAACCTGATTTTGTTACAAATAACATCTAAAATTGGTTCGAATCTGTATGGATTCATTAGAACACTTTATGACTGTCTGATTTAGAGAAAAAGAAAATGAAAAGTAGACTGTTGGTAATTATTGGAATTGTTTTTCTATTTTTATTGATTCCATCTTTTTCATATGGGACGTGGAGAGAACAACCTCTTGAAGAATTATGGGCCCAAAGTCAGACAATATTTGTTGGTAATGTGATCTCTGTCCAAGTAGTAGATGTTGAAAAGACAATACAATACTCAGAAGAAACAGATGGTGTTGAAAAAAACATAGTTAAAAATTATACCATGCATTTAGATGAATACACAATTGAGATCAACAGTTTTTTGAAGAATCCTCAAAATTTTGACACTATAACTGTGAGGGAACCAACAGTAAGTGCTGGAATTTATCAGAGTACCATAAGAGGATTTGAAATTGGAGATCATGTTTTATTTTACATTAAAAATCTCAATGATATAAACACATACTCTCCAGAATCCCAAATTTTAGAAACAGAAAATAATTTATTTTATTTTCAAGATGAATTTAAAAAATTCTTGTCTATTACATCGCCATTAAAACAATTCAGGTCAGGAATTTCGTATGATGATATACAGTGCAAAGATGGTCTTGAACTAGTTGGAAAGATGCCTTATGCCCATCCAAAATGTGTCAAACCAGAATCTGTAGAAAAACTAACCATACGTGGATGGGCAACTACTAACAAAACCCTTGAACTTGCAAATCCTACAAAACATACTATTGAAAAAGACAACACTTTGTTTGAAATTCAATATTCATTAAATGGTGCAACTTTGCAAAGTATTGCGCATGATGCTAATGCCAACTCCATTCATGTTACACTAGGGGACTCTGTAGGTGGACAGATGGTAATATCAATTCCACGAGTTTTGTTAGATGCAAAAATGGGACATAACATTGATGACGTATTTTTTCTCTTAATTGACGGAGAAGAAAATATGTATGGAGAGAAAACTACCGATGATGCTAGAATTATCACTGTGTGGTTTCCAAAAGGTACACATGACATTGAGATCATTGGGACATATTGGATTTGATTTTAAAAATGAAAATTAGAGTGCAAACCTGTATGGATTCGCTATTGATCATTAAAACTCTTTATGACCATCTTAATTTTAGTTTGAATAATTATGAATGCCGTAAACACATTATTTGTTATTAGTGCAATTATAGTGCCACTAATGCTACTTTCATTAAATTATTCTGCGATTTCTGATTTTTACGAGTTTTCAGTTCCTTTGAACAGTCTAGTTGTTGGGCCAAATTTTTTTGGAGACATGAAAGAATTTAAAAAAATATTTCAAGATCAAGAATCTATATGTTTTATCACTCTTAACAAGAATTTCTATTGCTATGGAAAACCCAGAATGCATGGAGATTATCCATTGTCAACGGTGATTGGTCCAAACGGAATTGATGGCGAACTTCATTTCAATCCAATTGATCAAGGAGTAGGTTATTTTACAATGAAAAACATGACTAGAATTTCAGGTGACACTGCACTTGTGACCTTTGCAGACAAGAACTATCGTGTTGGAAACAAGGATAGAACAGATTACGAGATTACTGACAAGTTTGAATTCTCATCTGTAATTAAAAAATATGATTCATTTATTGCTAAATGTAATAACTATGAGGGAACAAGCGTGACCATAGTGCAATATCTTGGAGTTAAAAGAATTGGCAGTGTTGATTATTTTCTTACATGGCACATGCTGGCAGATTCTGAGACGGGAATAAAATGCAAGTATCCTGAAATCATTAAACACAGCCTAAATCATAATTTTGGAGAACTATGAATTCTAAATTTGTGATAATTCCTGCAATTATCATTGGAGTATCAATACTTGCAGTATTTGCAATTGATTCTGTAAACTTGGACAAGTTATGTGCCGAGAAGGGAGGAACACGAAATGGCGATGTCTGTCTGATTGAACTTCCTTTGGCAACACCAGATGTTGAAACTGGTTTTGACCTATCTGGAATTACCGTGATAAAACCAAACACCATGAAATATTTCTATTATCCAAATCCTGAAGACACTGAAAATCGAGACGTGTTTCAAAAATTTATTCTGATTCGTCTTCCTGAAGAATTAGGCGGTGGTGCTGATGATATTTCGGCATTTAGAGCGTACAGTGCATTATCTGTGGGTGATCATTGCCTGATAAAATATTGGCCCCATGAGGGACGAAAAAGAATTGAGGACCCATGTTGGGGAAGCATGTATAGAGCAATTGATGGATTGTTGACAGGCGGGCCAAAACCTGTCATCAATACAACTCCTGTTGCTTTGCCTCAACTTGATTTGTCTCTTGATGAGAATGGTTCTTTGTATGTGGAGCCACCAACATGGACTCTGGATGAAAACGGTGTAATTGGTGTAGGTCGCCAAATATCACTTGATGAAATTAGTACAGGATCTCAAATTCTAATGGATTCATTTGAAAAATCACATCCACATTACCCCTTGATTCCTTTGAATTTTGCAGGGCATACACTGTCTGAAATTCAGTCTGATGGGAATCGAGTTGTACTTCGATATTTTGATTTTACATCCATGTACGGATACCTCACATTTGATATTGGATTGGCAACTGCCCAAGACCAGCAGTACTTGTTAAATCTGGTAAAATCAAATTCAGAGTTTTGGCAAATAGGTGACACTGTAATTAGAATAGGCGGAAATGCTTTTGAGAAAAATAACGAGCCAGACAAATTTAAGGAATATGAAATTCAATTCATCAAGGACGGATATAATTTCAGAGTAGGTGGTAAGAATCTTGAATTTATGAAAAAGGAAATTATTGCAAATTATTTCCCAGATTTTGAATATAGTGACCTATTCTTAGTTTCAATCACGGTGAAATAGAAAATGAAAAATAGGTACAAAATTCTAATTATTGGCATACTGTTTATTGCGGTATTATTTTTGGCACTTTTAGTCTTGGCCATTAGTTATGAACCATCATCTAGATGTTCTTCAATATGGCCTTCTGCATATGATGATGGGATATCAAATTGTATGGATTCAGGGGATATATTTTCTAACTTTTTTGCTAAAGCGTATTATGGATGGGACAAATTATGGAATCCAGCAGAAAATGATAGAAGAGGGATGGCGTATCCTGAAACTGGCAGTATGTTAAAATCACTTGAAGGTGATCTATGTCGATCATTAAACGGCACTGCAACTAATTGGACATGTCTAGGTGTAAATGATATTTGTGAAAAAGTAAAGGGAGATCTTTATTATAATGAGGAACTGGCTCAAGTGAGTTGTAGCTTCAGCGATAGAGTTGATATGAATTGCACAAAAGAGCAATTAGATAATGGATGGGTTACAATTGACGGTTACTTGTGTTATGAGCCTTTTCATGAATCCATATTAAAGTCAAGGGTTAAACCAGATTTTAGTAAATGGACTTTAGCTGATAAAAATGAAAACTAGACTTTTAATAATACTTGGAATTGTTGTTGCAACTGGAATGATTTTAGTTTCATCTTTTCTTTTTATGGCATATGATGATGACTATATCCTGAACCACTGGCTCTAACTTGGGATGATGAGAAAATGATCCAAGATGCAGACGTGATTGCGTTGGGGGAATGAGAATATGAAAACAATCAATGGGTGATAAACACCCACAATTTAGTTGCAAAAGGAAACATCAAAGAGCCAGTTATTCAAGTAAATTCAATATTCTCTGAAATCATTCTTAAAGATGGAACCAGAATATACCCAAGATTGTAGTTATTTTTTCACAATACAAGCTAGGCATAAAATACCAGAATGTAATCAGCATTGATACTTTTGTTAATATTATATCTTGCATTGAGTTTCAGCATGATTATACAAAATTTCAAAGAGTTGTCAACTACAGATAAGAAAAAAGACTGCCTTGAAATTTTAGAGGCAGGTCTCGAAGCTGCAGATCCTCAAAATATCATTCCAAAGTATGTCACACCTAATGAAATTAAGATAAATGGCAAAGTGTTCAATATTGGAAAATATTCAAACATCTATTCTGTGGCATTTGGAAAAGCAGGAGATTCAATGACAAGGGCGCTAAACGCAATAGTTCCCATAAAAAATGGAATTGTCGTAATTCCCAAAGGTTCCAAATCACTAATCAAAGGAAAGAAATTCCAGATTTTCAATTCCAGACATCCCCAACCTGATAAAACAAGCGTAAAAGCTGCAAAAGAAGTAATGAAATTTGTCCAAAATAAGCGAAGTGATGAATTAATAATTTTTCTTGTCTCAGGTGGAGGATCCTCGCTTCTTGCAATGCCTGATGAAATTACTTTAGATGACAAAGTCCATGTTACAAAATTACTTTTAAAAACTGGCGTAACAATTCAAGAGTTCAATTGCATTAGGAAACACCTATCAAAAATCAAAGGTGGAAAATTAATTGAGAATATGAAATGTCATGGAGTAAGTCTGGTAATGTCAGATGTTGAAGGAGATGATCTTTCATCTATTGCATCAGGTACAACATACATGGATGATACAACATATGCAGACGCATTAGAAATAATTGACAAATACAAAATTCGATGGAAGATGCCAACTGAAGTTTTACAGATTCTAGAAAAGGGATTAAATGAAAAAACTAATGAAACACCAAAAAAAGCCCAAATTGAAAATTACATTGTTGCAACTAACAAGGATTGTTTAGAAGCAATGCAAAAAAAAGCTGAAGATATCGGATACAAAGTATCTACAATGCAAATTTTTGGAGATATTAAAGATGCAGTACCAAAAATTCTTGAAAATATTTCAGATAATCAAAATACATGTCTGATTTTTGGGGGCGAGACAACAGTGAAAGTTTTAGGAAAAGGAGTGGGCGGCAGAAATCAAGAATTAGTTTTAAGAGTTTTAAAAAACACTCAAAAATCAAAAAAAATGGTTATTGCATCAATGGGGACAGATGGAATAGATGGGAATTCTCGATTTGCAGGTGCAGTTATAGAAAATATCAAAGTGGATTTGAGCGTGATGAAAGAATTTCTTAAAAATAGCGATTCAGGCAGATTCTTTCAAAAGCAAAAAGGAAATATTGTCACAGATTTTACACATACAAATCTAATGGACATTGGTGTGATTTTAAGATGAATAGTAGATTTCATTTATGACAATCACAGCTACAGCTGTTTGGCACGCATCTATGAGTAATGCAGTCTTTGCAACCTTTGCTTCTTCCGCTTTTTACTCGTAACCACTCTTTATCCAACTATATCACTGAAGACTTGTGATTTTGATTCAAGATAAACTATCGTAAATTAAAGTTCAAGAATTATCGTAGTATTTCATAATACTCTACAGGATGAGAGAATTGTCTATTATAGTCAACTTCCTGCCAGAATTTTTCTTCATCAATCTCTTTTCCCGCCTCAATCCAAACATTTAGAATTTTTTGCATAAACATTTGTGTGGTGTCATCAATTTGTGGTCTTACACCAGTCTCTTTTTCTATTCTATCTCTTTCCTCTTTGAATTTTTTCAGCAATTCCTTGAGATTTTTTCCATTAATTTGGGCTGCTTTTTTTCTTTTTTCAGTTTGTAAATCTTTTCTGAAATTAGATAAAAATCCCATTATGAGATTTACTTGTTTGGTTTAAAAAAGAGTTTAGAATTTAGTCCTCAGAATCATCATATTTTTCATCCTGAATATAATTATCTTGTAGTTCAAGTTGATGATCTTCTTCTTTCATTTCTTCCTGCTCTAGTTTCTTCCACTCTTTTGCTATTTCATCGTCTTTATCACTCATAAAATAAATTACAAATCACCACATATTAGCAGAGTTATAATGTTCAAGTTTGATATTATTAATTCTAACTGGACAAATTATCAAATTTTCCGAATGAAATCAGATGGATTCAGATCTAATTTTTGGCAGTTTAATTGTAAATGCAGTGGGATTATTATTTACTGCAATTGAGCCATTATGCATTTCTAAAAATTGTTTACAGGATGCCAAACCCAAACCCGTTCCTTCATCTTTTGTGGTAAACATTGGCTCAAAAATCTGTTCAATATTTTCATCTGGAATTCCCGGTCCTGAATCAGTGATTTTAATTATTGCGTAATCTGTATCTTCTTCAAGACTAATGTTTATTTCACCTTTAAGACCAATTGCTTGAACAGCATTTTGTAGAATATTTGTAATAATTCCCCTAATTTTCATCACATCACATTGAAGTACACAAGATTCAAGTGATGAATACAATTTAATGTCACTTGGGAATCGTACCTCATTTATTGAACTTTTTATAATTTCTTTCAAATCACAAGTAATCATTCTAAGTTCAGAAGTTCTGATGAAAACCAATACATCATTGATTGGATTTGTAATGTGAGAAAGGGTTCCTCATACTTAAAATGGAATTTGTTAACACTTGATCTTCATGATTTTTTTGTTTTACCTTCATTAATTCAATTTGAGATTGTAAAATGATTAATGGATTTCTCAGATCATGTGCCATTTTTGAAGAAAGATTACCAATCATTTCCAGTTTATTGTTTTCAAATTTATTAAATTCTGTTGTTAAATTTAATCTAAATCTAGAGATTTTGTTAAATCATATGTGTTTATTTTAACCTTCAAAATGACAGGTGATTCCATAATTCGAATCAATACATAGTGGAATCTAATTTCTCAAACATCAGCCATTAAAAGAAACAGTCAAATGTTCTATGTTAGGTTATAGTCTTTAGAATATTATTTGTGTTTATTTTTATGATTTTTTTCTATTGACTTTGTAGAACTGATAATCATGTTTCAAACCAAGTGATGTGTTTCCTGTTTTTTCAAATTTGTACTCAGGTATTGCTTTTATCTGCTCATATAGATCACTGCCTATAATCATACTATTGATTTCACATGAATGGTTAATTTTTGCACATATGTTTATAGTAGGACCTAGAAGATCAAGTATCCATTCCGAAGTCTTCATCATAGTTACTTGTCCATAATCAAGACTAACTCTAAAATTAATTGATGGAAGTGAATCTACAATTAATAATTGATTTAATTTTTCATGTGACTCGATCATGGAAAAACCAGATTCAATGCAATCCAAAAAACCAAATATTCTTTCAGAATTAACAGTTTCAGGGAAATAAAATAAAATTCCATCACCCAAGGTTTTGAGGATTTTTCCGTTGAAATGGTAAATTATCTTGCCCATATGATTTAAAAATATTTCATAGTAAATGGAATACTTGTTTTGGGGTAACCTGGCTACGGTTTTTGTAGAATTTACAATGTCAATAATTCCAACACATAATTGCTTTTGACTTCCCAAAACTGAGACATGAAATTCCTCATGTTCATCATCTGAAACTATATTTTGTTTTAGAATATTCTCTGAATTTTTCAACATCAAATTTGTTAATGATTCTTTTGACATTAATCATTTTGATATAATTATGATACATAATGTACAGGGATATCATTTTAAACGAACATGATCATAATTTTTCTAATTATATAACACAACACCCTTTTCAAAAAAACAAAAATAAAAAATTAGTAGATAAAAGTCTTAATCTCTTCTTTTTTCATGAATGTTGTCTACTGAAGATTCACCATCAGAAATTCCTAGTTGTCCATATGAGAAATGGTTTTTCAAATTAGATCTCTCTTCTAATGCAATTCTATTTGAATCATCATACATGACTTGATTGGAATGAACTGGACTGCCTACTTTGAAATGATTTCTTACCAAAGACATTTCACCAGATAATTTGTCCTCAATTCCTTCGGTTCCATAGACGTACGTGTTTTCTATTCCAGATGGAATATTTAGCATTAAAATGGTCAATGCAGACAACATTCCAAATAAGACTGTCTTTTTCATTGAGAAGAGTCTCGGTGTTTCAACTTTGTATTCTACACCAAAACATCCTATGTGTTTTTTTGTTTTGCTTTGTGTTGTATTGAGTATAAACATTATTTCATCCAATAGAATTATCCAATTAAGATTCTGTTTGTTTTTTGATTACAAACAAGTATTGGAGTTATTGTAGAAACAAAAAAATCCAAGTTTATTAAAAAAAATATGTAAAACAGTTATCAATGATCATATTTTTTACATTTTTTACTACATATCAGAACAAAACAAATAATAATTATATTTCATATCAAATATTCTTTATCATATTGAAGTGTATTGTATGACATCTCAATTCTACATCATTGCAATCTAAAAATGCCTTTATTGCTGCAATTGGTAAATTGATAGTATTTGCAGATATGGTTTTTTTGAGATGCATTAGTCTTCCATCATAATTTGTAATTTTTCTTGAGAAATAGAAGTCAGTGTATCATATCTTTTACATCAAAAAAGGTCAGGAATTTATCCAAATGTTGGATGTGTGTTTTCCTTGTTGCGGGGGATTTTATCGTATTTTCAAAAATCAACATACTTCTTTGCATGGTGTTTTTATAGAATAAAGTGGTATTTTAACCAGAATATCCCATGTTAGAAAAACAATTCAAACCAGATTTACTCTACAACAGTATTGTTCATTTTTACATGGATAAGAAAGGTTATTCAAAAGATAGGGCAAATGCAATTGCCCAATCAGTGGTACAAAAGGAAGCTCAAAGAAGGATATGTAAAAATGAAAAATGCAAGCATTTTTCACATGATCACATCAGAAATGCTGAAACATGTCTAGTTGAGAATTGTGAGTGCAGTAAATTTTCAACTAAGTAAAGTCATCTAAAGAATTCTCTATTAGTGGTTGAGCATTAATGCCAATTTTTCGTAATTGTTGGGCAAACTCATCTACAAAACCATGAATTGTGTAAACTTGTTCTGCTCCTGATTGTACTACCATTTCTACAAGTTCATTATAATCACAGTGATCACTCATTGGAATTGAATAATCAGTTCTTCGTCCAAAAGAGAATCTAGAAGATTGAGCCCATCCACTAAACCCAATTGTTACTGCACCATATTTTGATTTCATGTCCTGAATGAATTTATTTTTACTTGACATCATTGGCGCTACCATCACCCATGGTTTTTTCTCAAGCAATCCATTTTTTTCAGCATCTGAGTGACCAATCCCATCCTTTAATGAAACTCCAAATTTTTGATGAAGTAAATTCATATCTTTAACAGAATCATGAAAGTAAAGTGGCCCCCAATGGCCAAATAGTTGTGTGATGGTTTGTGCTTTTCCCAATTGATATCCCATTAAAATTACAGGTATGCCTTTACCATAAAGTTCAGAAATCAATTCATTTACTTGTTTTTGAATTTCCGCCATTTTTGGAAAAACAAATTCAGGTAATCCAAACGTGCATTCAGTAATCAATGTTTTACATTTTGGAATTTTTGCGCCTTTTAGAAAACCTCTATCCCTTGTACAAACATCTCCAGTATAGAAAATATCATCAAAAAGCAAACCCTTGGCACCAAGAATATGGCCACTGTCAATTAGAGAAAAAGCCTCCAGTGATTCCACATGGTTTTCCATTTTAAAGCCACGAAGATTAGCTATTTCATTTGTCTCAATTGATGATAAGATGATGCCGCCGTTTTTAGTTGGAAGATGATCAGAATGAGCATGGGATACAAAATTGATTCCGTCTGCATCACTGTTTTTAGGATCCAAGTAAACACGTTTTTCATTGACCTCACACAGGATTCCATTTTTAGTAATCCTGACTTTTCTAGACAATGAAAATCAAGATAATTGGATTTGATATAAATTGCAGGTTTAGTATATGTGAACCATAGATCAATCTATTTTATACATTCGTAATCAAGATAAAATTATGTGAAAGAATAATACTGTAATGTATACAAAGTAGGGTTTAATACTAAAAAATTTCTTGGTTAGAAGCTATTTTCTACCAAAGATGGATTAAAAAAAGATCCGAATATTTTTTTCTACAAGTCTTGATATCATTATACCATACTGCGCACACCTAACTAGGTGTACGAAGTATAGAATTAATTATTTTTAGATAAATGGTTTTTGTGTTTTTTTATTTTGGATACCATTGCAAAAAGACAAATCATTCATTGAGGTTAAATACAAAATTTGTTTAGAACAAACATGATGAATGCATGGAAGTGTTACCGTTGCAATCTGTCATTTACCGAAGAATCCCACGCTGACATGCACCATCAATTAACAAAACACTCTTCCAGACTGATTGAATGCGTTAGTGCATAAGACAGTTCAAATCCCAATAGATTTGATGGAGTGGACCATTGAGGGTCAGAATTCTAGTTTTCATTTCTTTATCAATTTCCTAATGACTGAGGATCTATACAATAGAATTCCTGCAATAATTGATACGATAATCGGCATCAATAGTAAAATAAACTGAGGATCAAAAACCCATGTTCTAATTTGTTCAGGTTGAGACAATATGATTGCAAAAGTCTGTAAAGATGCAATAAAACTAGGTATGCCAAAAAATAACAACAAGCCTGATAAGATTAAAGATAGGTAGGGCTTGCTTGGGGTGTTTTTTCTTTTTAGAATGAAATAAGGCGTTAGAAATAATGATGAAATAATTCCAAATAATACTAAGAGCTGCAAAAATATAGGGTAAAACAAACCGCCAGCAAAATCCAAAGCATAACTAGGAGATAAATCAGGATCTAAATCAATCGAACCACCTCCAAGATGGAATTCATAAAAATGTGTACAAAAAATTAAAGGAAGATCACATTGACCAATAACACCTCCAGTATTCCATACAAATGATGATGTCTGAATTGCTAAAATCATCAAGATCAAAACAAAATATGTCGCAACAATAGTTATTGCAGCAATTATTAGAGATGTATTTTGCGCAGGACTGATAATCTTTTTTTGAAGCATAAATGCTGCAAATCCTGCTACAATTCCAACAATGATTCCAGCCATCGGTCCCAGAACTTGACTAAATGGAATCAATAATGATGTGCCAGTAATAATGCTTAGTGGAATTCCTATTGGTTTGATATTTTTTGATGCCCATGAAAACAAAACCCAAGACATAAGAGAAAACATGATGGTGAGTGTCATAACAATGATAGAATTGATTGTAATTCCATTCCACATAACTTGATTATTCATGCCAAATTCTAATCCTCTAATCCAAGGAATCGATACAAGAAACGCTGCAATAATTATCAAAAGCCTAGTTTTCATTTTCTTTTTCTTAGATGAATATACTCATAAAACATTCTATTGACTGTATAAATCCACACAGATCCGCATTAATTATATTTAATTTTTCTAAATGTAATTTTATGTTCTGTACAAATGTTGATTTCATTTCCCAAGACTTCTCTGACAAATACCGCGTATTTTTCAATATTTCATTTTAAAATCATATTCAGTAAATCCTTTCAAATTGGACTAGTCTAAATTCATTTGAATTTTTTGATTAAAGAATTCGTATAACTAATTTTAATAAAAATAAATCATGTTGTTAGAAGGATTCTTCAAGTGGTCATATGGATACAATATTTTTCATGATTTTCAGGAGAATGAAAAGGGAATATTGCTATTTTATGGTTTAAGAAAAAATATGGAACTAAATCAGGTTACTTTTCAGGTCTAATATAGAAAAGAAAAAAGGTTATGGATAGAAGTAGAGATATTGATATGTTTGATCTCCGCCGTCTACGTTGTATGATGCATGAACTGTATGTGATGAGTATTGTTGACTCGGATACCATTCATTACTTGTTCTAGTATCACCATCGACGTAGTTCCAATTGGCATCATAGTGAATTGCTTGATGATAACCAGCTTGCCATTGACTTGCTTGTAGATTTCCAACTCTGTATCTATGTTCAAGAGTATTGATTGGGGAATCAATATATCCCGGCACAACAATAGATGCATTCATTGACTCGCCTGGATCTAGATAGGCAAGAGTTTTAGCTGATTCACATTGAAATCCACCACATCCAAATTGTAGGAATATGAAGGTCTGATATTGTCCTAATGCAGCATGAGCATACTGAATAACCAATCCAAAAAAGTTTTCAGGAGATTGAAAGGGATCTAGACTAGTTCCCCGATATTCATTCTGTATTTTCAAGAGTTCTTCATTATCTACGTCTTCGGGTGCGAAAATACCTACCTCAGCCATTCTAGGTTTCATAGCTTTTAGTTTTGCTTCCAAAGCCTTTTTGGTTTCAGGATCAGATGTTTTGTTAATCTGTTCATTAAGTGCCGTGGCTTTTTCTAATACTTCTGCCTGTTCTTTGTAGTATTTTATTTCTGCATCAGTAAGTGGTTTTGGATTTTCCATTGCTTCATAGAGACCTTTCATTATGTCAATTTTTATCTCATCAGATGGTTCTTCACCAGATGTGATTTTATTGCTAAATGATCGGTTCCATTCATCAATCAATTCTTTGTCTGTCTTCTCTGCTGCATACGCAAAATTCATACCAGAAAATGGCAAGATCATTGCAGCAATCAAAGAAGCAAACAATATTGTTTTGACTGTCTTTGTATTTTTCATGTTATTATCATTCTCATATAGTATGTGGTTATTAAACATTGATTCAATTTGTATTGAAGCAATATTCTTATAGTATGAATATATTAGAAATTAGATTATTAGAAACTGCTAACAAACATACAATTCTAATTAAATGATTTTTACAAAGAATTGTAAAAAACACTAAAAGCAAGTCAGTTCTTCTTTTGTATATCCTGACTTTCAGGTCAGACGGGTAGAGAGTCAGGATACACTTTAAAGACGAACTGTTGTTTGAAGTCATTCCCGTCTGATCAAATATTGGGTAATGTGATTACTTTGAGTATTTTTCAAGCAATTCCCTTACAGCAGACACCACAAACTGTGTCTTACTAGTATAACCAGATCTTTTTGCCTTTGCAGTATTGAGAAATTTTTCAATCTCATCGCTCATTTCTTTAGGCATACGCACTGCAGACCAATCAGCCATACAAAAATCCATGTTATCTGACTAATCTCTCTTCCTTGTAACATATATGTAACAATATTTATTAATTTGTCTCACATCATAACATCATATGAAAAAGGCCAAGCCTGAAAACTGGATTAAAGTAAACATTCTCAAGTCACAATCCAAAGAGATCGCAAAGATCTTGAAAAACGGCGAGTTTGCAAACATGTCACAATTTGTGGTATTTACAGTAAGAAAGGAATTGGATTTAAGAAAACGAATTCAGTCAGGAATAAAGAACAAAGCAGTAGATGAGAAAGAGATCAAGGAAAAACTAGAGTCATGGATTGAGGAGATCAATAAAAAAGCAATTCTTGAAGAAAAACTCAAGAAAGCATTTGAGAACAGTAAAAGCCACACCAAAACCCTAAGCATGCTTACTTAGGGTTCAAATATCAACAGATTTGAACTTGAAATAGTTTACTTGTAAAAAAATTGAAACCGATGAGAGAGATATTGATCTTTGATGATTCTAAAATTTTGATTGATTTGGATTATGGTAAAACACAGTTAGCAATTAATCTACGATCCACACACATTAATTGCAGGTTTGATCTAGTATTGACTAGTTGCTAAATCTAGGAATTCTAATCTCAGGTCGTGGGAGCAACATGGAGAATATTCTAAAGTCAATTAAAAGTAAAAAGATCCCAATTAACCCAGCAGTAGTCATTTCAAACAGAACCGATGCAAGAGGCCTAAAAATTGCAGGGAATCTAGGGATCAACACAGAGGTTATTGAGAGCAAAGGTTTTGAAGGAAGTAGAGCAGATTATGACAAAAAAATTATCTCAATTCTAAAAAAATATGGAGTCACCCCAGAAAATGGACTTGTATGTCTTGCAGGATTTATGAGAATAATCAGTCCACAATTTGTAAAAGAATACAAAAATAGAATAATCAACATTCATCCAGCATTGCTCCCAAGTTTTACAGGGCTAAATGCACAAAAACAGGCATTAGAGTATGGTGCAAAGTATTCAGGATGTACAGTTCATTTTGTTGATGCAGAAATGGATACTGGACCAGTAATAATCCAGGCAGTTGTAAAAATCAAAGAAAATGATACAGAAGAATCATTATCAAAAAGAATTCTAAAAGAAGAACACAGAATCTATCCCGAAGCAGTAAATCTAATTGCCAGGAATAAAGTCAGAGTTTTTGGGAGAAAAACCATCATCACTTAAGAATCAGGGCCGCCAAAAAAATACAAAACTTTAAGCTCTTTAGTGTTTCCATGAAAAAAATGCTCTACGTCTTTTGCAACAAAAAATAATTTATCTTTTGAAACTGTGTAATCTTTGTCTTTAATTTTCAAAAAACCATCACCTGAGATGACATAGTATACTTCATCACTATCATGGGGTTCTTGAGTGTCTTCCTTGCCTGGCTGTAAAACCAAAATGCCGGCAGCAAGACTAGTACGATTAATAAAAGTGTAAAAATAAGAATTGCTTTTTTTAATTTTTTCAAGATATGAATTCAGGTCATAATCAAGTTTCAATTTATTCAGCAGCAATTGAAAATGTTTTTCTTGCAGGTGGAGCACTCATGTAAGAATGCCCCTCAGGATGAAGTTTATCATGCTCAGGGCTATTATGCATTCGGATGAAAGTTTCTTTGCTTTCATGCTCTACAACAATCCTATAGCTCCCATCATTAGATTTTAGAAAGCGTCTAGAGATAAACCCTGGAAAGTTTGCCAGTACTTTGTTTGATTCTGAAAACCATTTTTTAAAATCATCTTCAGCACCATCTTTGAGTTGAACATCCGCCATCATTACAAACATATTGTGACTAGAAATACCACCATTAAATTTCTTTTCTAAGACTTTTATTAAAAAAATTCCAAGAATTAAATATCTACAAATCAAAATCAGAATATGGCAGGCATTAAGATTGACGGCAAAGCAATTGCCCAATCAGTCAAAGATAGGGTCAAAAAGGCAGCAGAAGAACTCAAAGCCCAAGGAATTAGCCCTTGTTTGGCCACGATTTTGATTGGAGACAACCCAGCATCTGCAACGTATGTGAGAAACAAACACATTGCATGTAAAGAAGTGGGAATTGCAACAAAAGATCACAAACTTGATTCAAATATTACTCAAATGGAACTGAATAAAATTATTGATAACCTAAACATGGATAGTTCGGTACACGGAATACTAGTTCAACTGCCATTGCCGGAACAGTTAGATGAATTTGCAACCACATCAAGAATCTCACCACTAAAAGATGTAGATGGATTGACTCCACACAATGCAGGATTGCTATCTATGAAAAAAGCAGCACTTGTTGCATGTACACCATCAGGAGTAATGGAGATGTTTGAATATCATGAAATTGATTTGGAAGGAAAAAATATTGTTCTAATTAATAGAAGCAATCTCGTAGGAAAGCCGCTTTATCACCTATTATTAGAAAAGAATGCAACTGTGATTACATGTCATTCTAAAACAAAGAATCTCACTGAGTTTTGTAAATCTGCAGATATCATCATTACAGCAGTAGGAGATAGAAACAAATTCACATTGACGCCGGAGATGATTAAAGAGGGTGCAATAGTTATCGATGTTGCAATATCACGATTTCAAGAAAAACTGGTAGGGGATTCAGATTATGAAAAAATTATTAAAAAAGCATCTTTTGCAACACCAGTTCCAGGAGGAGTTGGCCCCATGACAGTTGCCATGTTATTAAAAAATACAATCACTGCAGCATCACTGAGTAATCAAATTGGAAGGCAATCCTAAAAAAGATTCACTCAGAAATCTTCTTTTGGAAAAAAGAGACAACACATCTTTTGATCTACTGAAGATTGCAAGTGAGAAGATGCAGAAAAAATTAAAAAAGATTTATGCATTCAAAAATGCCAAAAAAATTGGAGCCTATTATCCAATTCAAAGTGAAATTTTCACACAAGACATCATTCAAGAATTAATCAGCAACGGAAAAGAGGTATTTTTACCAAAAGTAATTGGAGAGAAGATTGAATTTAGGAAAATAAAGGATTTTTCGAGCCTAGAGCAGGGGAGATTTGACATCATGGAGCCCAAAGACGACTGTACAACAGACAACAACCTAGATGTAATTTTAATCCCAACTGTAGGTATTTCTCCAGATGGAGTAAGGTTAGGATACGGTCATGGGTTCTATGATAAATTCCTAGCAGAAAATAATACAGCAACAATTGCCTTAACTTTGGAAAAACAAATTGTGAAAAATATTCCAAAATCAGATCATGATGTAATTATCGATTGGATTGTGACAGAAGACAGATTTTTTCAGACTCAGAGATAAGACAATCCTTTTTTACCAATATCTTTTCTGCAGTATTTATTATTCCAAGATATTTTATCAGACGCAGCATATGCATTGTTAATTGCATCATCCAAACTATCACCCAAAGCCGTAACACCTAAAACTCGTCCACCATTTGAAAGAATTTTTCCATCTACTTTTTTTGTACCAGCATGAAAAACATATGATTCATTTGGAATTAAATCAAAACCTGAAATCTCTTCATCTTGGGCATATGACTCTGGATATCCTTTTGATGCCAAAACAACACATACAGCATATTGATTTTTCCAAGTAGGTAAAGGCATATCAGACAGTTTGCCTTCAATGCTTGCAACAAAATAATTATACAAATCAAAATCCATTCGCATTACAATTGGCTGGCATTCAGGATCACCCATCCTAACATTGTATTCCAAAACATATGGTTCACCATCCCTAATCATAATTCCAGCATACAAAAATCCCTTGAACGGAATACCTTCATTTTTCATAGAGTGTATAGTTTTATCAATAATCTTTTTTTGTATTTTTTCTGCCAAGACATCTGTAATAATTGGCGTAGGAGAATATGCACCCATTCCACCAGTGTTAGGACCTCGGTCATCATCAAAAATCCTCTTATGATCCTGACTAGAAGCCATTGGGAGGGCTATTTCTCCATCAGAAAGTGCAATGTATGATGCCTCAACACCATCAATTCTCTCCTCAATGATAATTCGATTTCCAGCATCACCAAATGTTTTTTTGACAAGAATTCTTTGAATCGCAACTACTGCCTCCCCAGCACTATTGCAAACAATGACTCCTTTTCCTGCTGCAAGACCATCTGCTTTTACCACCACGTTGTAATCAAGTGATTTCACATAGTCCTGGGCCTTATGAGCATCATCAAATATTTCAAATCTGGCTGTTGGGATATTATTGCGCTTCATGAAATTCTTGGCCCAAATCTTACTTGACTCAAGTTGTGCGGCCATTTGAGAAGGGCCAAAAACTTTGAGATTTCGCTGATTGAATTTATCAACAATTCCTGCAGCCAAAGGATCCTCAGGTCCAACTACTGTAAAACAATTATTTTTTTGAGCAAAATCAGCTAATTCATCCAAGTTATTGACATCAATTGATATATTGTTTTCAGTCCCACCATTTCCCGGAGCTGTAAAAACTGTTTCAACTTTATCGCTTTGAGATAATTTCCATGATAATGCATGCTCTCTTCCTCCAGAGCCGACTACAAGTATATTTACCAACAAAAATCATCTTCTGCTCAATTATATAATCCAAGTCTCAAAAATTCAATTTAGCTTTATAATGCCATATACACATCAAAATCCAGATGGAACTTTCTGCAAAGTTTGATGCAAAATCAATAGAGTCTCAAGTAAAAGAATACATCAAATCTATTGATATCGAGAAACAGATTTTTGCATCAGACAAACCTGAAAAAATCAGATTCATTGAAGGACCACCAACAATGAACGGCATTCCACATGCAGGACATCTAAGAGGCAGAGTCATCAAAGACTTTTGGTACAGATTCAATACATTACAAGGAAAAAAAATTGAATTTAATGGAGGGTGGGATACGCAAGGTCTTCCAGTAGAATTGCAGGTGGAAAAAGAATTAGGAGTCTCAGGTGGAAAAACTGAAGCAGTAAAACAATTTGGAATTGAGAGAATTGTCACTGAATGTAAAAAAGTTGTAAAAAAATACAACAAGTCATGGGTAGAAGTTGACAAACTGCTTGGCATGTCATTTAATCATGATAAAGCATATTGGACTTTTAGGGATGAATTTATTGAAAGAGAATGGCAAGTGCTAAAAAAAGCACATGAAAATGGCATTTTAGAAGAAGACTTTACAGTAATTGCATATTGCCCTAGTTGCCAGACATCACTTAGTCATGCAGAAGTAAATCAAGGGTATGAAGAAGTAAAGGATCCTTCGTTATACTATAAAGTAAAACTAGTTGATGAAGATGCGTTTTTGATAGTATGGACTACCATGCCATTCACCCTTGTTACTGATGCAATGGTTGGTTTCCAACCTGAAGAAGACTATGCATATCTCAAAGTAGAAGACGAAACATGGGTTGTTGGAAAAACAAGACTGGAAGAATTCATGGCAGAGATGAAAATTGAAGATTATAAAATTGAAAAAACTGCAAAAGGCTCTGAATTTGAAGGAAAAAAATACATCCACCCATTACTTGAACTAATTCCAGAGTTAAACGAATGCTCAAAATTAAACAATTTTCATGTTGCAGTTTCAGAGACATTTGTTGATGCAAGCACAGGAAGTGGTCTTGTTCATTTGTCACCGGCAAACGGAGAAGAAGATATCAAAATAGCTAACAAAAGAAATGTAAAAATTTTCAGTCCAATTGATGACGAAGTAAAATTCACCATACAAGCAGGAAAATACCATGGAATGTTTGTAAGAGATGCAGATAGGGTTATTGTCGAAGATCTAAAAGAGTGCAAAGCACTAGTAAAAATTGGAAAAATAAAACACAAGTATCCTCTTTGTTGGAGATCACACCATCCAATCGTATGGCTTGCAAGGAGAGGATGGTTTTACAAGCTAGACAGACTAGACAACATGGCAATTGATGCAGCAGAAAGTGTAGAATATTTTTTTGAACAACCAAAAAACAGATTCTTGGGAATTATCAAGGAAAGACACCCATGGTGTATTTCACGAGAAAGAATATGGGGATGTCCATTGCCTGTTTGGGGCTGCGAGGATTGTGGTGAGAAAAACTGGTTTTTCTCAAGAAAAGAAATAGTTGATGCAGCTGACAACTTGCCTGACGGTCCTGACTTTGAATTGCACCGACCATGGATTGACAACATTACAACAAAGTGTAAAAAATGCGGAAGCTCAAAAACAAAAAGAGAAGAATATGTTTTAGATACATGGCACAACAGTGGTTCTGCACCATACTCATCGTTGACTGATGAGCAATATGCCAATGAGATTCCAGCTCCATTTTTCACTGAAGGAATTGATCAAACCAGAGGATGGGCATATACCCTGCTAATAGAAAACATAATCTTAAACAACAGTCCTACTCCTCCTTACAAGTCATTTTTGTTTCAAGGACATGTACTGGATGAGAATGGCGGTAAAATGAGCAAAAGCAAAGGAAATGTTTTGGAAGGTGCAGAATTATTGCGAAAATATCCAGTTGATTTGATAAGATTCTATTTTTTGTGGAAGGCAAGTCCAATTGAGCCACTTAGTTTCAGTACAGATGAGTTGATGTCAAGGCCATACCAGATAATCAACACATTATTCAATCTCCACCTATACTTTAAACAAAATAGCCAATACGACAATTTTGATCAGTCAAACACAATTACATGGGCAAAGCAAAATGATTTACTTACATCACCGGACATATGGCTATTATCAAAACTGCAAAAACTAATCCAAAAAATTACAGAAAAAAATCAGACATGTAAATTTCATGAAAGTGCAAAAGCAATCGATGATTTCATCATAAATAATCTGAGTCAAATTTACATTCCAATTACCAGAGGAGAATTGTGGGATGAGGACGAAGACAAGAGAAATAGAAGATTGTCAATTTACGCAGTACTCAGTGAAGTACTCAAAACTCTGGATATTTTGATTCACCCATTTTGCCCATTTACTAGTGAGTATCTATACCAGACTGTATTTCACGGAGAACAAAGTATTCTACTTGACAAATGGCCACAGTATGAAAAATCACTTGTTAATGAAGAGATCGAAGAATCATTTGACATCATGAAAGATGTGGTTTCTGTATCATCTGCAGCAAGGATGAAAGGAAAATTAAAAAGGAGATGGCCATTAAATGAAGCACAAATTTGTGTCAAAAAAGGTCAAAAGAATAAACTCGAATCATTATCAGATTTATTGCAATCTCAATTAAATGTAGAAAAATTCTCCATCATAGAAACTGAAAAAGATTCAGGATTAGAACAAATTTTAGAATTAAAACAGTTAGGATTACCAGTAAAAGCAATTATTGAACTAGAAAGAAAAAGAATTGGACCCAAGGCAAAACAACACATGGGAAAACTAGTTTCAAAATTTGCAGAAACAGATCCTGAAGAAATTGTTTCATCATTGAAAGAGAATTCAAAATATGATTTTGATATTGATGGAGAAATCATTTCATTAGATAAAGAAGACTATGTTGTAGATTTTGATGCAAGTGAAAATTTTGCAGTATCTAAAAGAGACAATTACATCGTATTCATTTCAACATTGCGAAACAAGGAGATGATGGCAAAGGGGTTGATTAAAGATGTTGCAAGAAGACTCCAAACTCTTAGAAAAGAGAGAGGATACAACCCCACAGATGTTTTAGAGATAGCATCAATTCTTGATTTGGACGAAGAATCACTTGAAATGATTCAAGACAAAGCAGAAAACTTGGCATTTTTAGTCAGAGTAAAAAAGGTGAATTTTACAGAATCCTGCAAAGAATACAAAGATGATGATATTGACGGTCAAAAAATCAGAATATCTGTAGAATAGATATTGAAATTTAATGCAATATTTTTATTACAACCAGAAATTGTAAAATCAAATGTCCGAATCAAAAACACCAAATGTTGTTGGAATTAACATTCTAAAACAAAATGGCCTTGATGTGGATGAATTGGTAAAAGAGTTAATCAAAAATGCAGCAGTTGAATTTACTGCATACTATTACTTTACCAATCTAAGAGCACATTGTACAGGCATGGAAGGAGAAGGACTCAAAGGAATTATCGAAGATGCAAGACTAGAAGATCTTAGTCACTTTGAATCATGTCTTGAGAGAATCTATCAATTAGGTGGAGCACTCCCAAATGACGCAACAGAATTTATCAAAATTTCTGGGTGTGAATTCTTACAACTTCCAGCAAATCCAACAGATCATAAGGCAATTCTAGAGAAATGTCTCAAAGCAGAACAGGGTGCAATTGTCAATTGGGATAAAATTTGCAAAATGACTTTAGGCAAAGATCCTGCCACATATGATATTGCAAAAGACATCTTAGCAGAAGAGATTGAGCATGAGTCTTGGTTCTTAGAGTTAATCTATGGACGACCATCAGGACACATGAGAAGAAAATATTCTGGTGAAAGACCACACACTAGAAAACACTCTAGAGCACTTGATATGGCTTGAGGCCAAATCACTTTCTTTCTTTTAGATTACAAATTTTGTGATTTTATTGAAGACAAGTTGTGAAGATGCGTTGTTTTATCACGGTTAAATATAAAAATCACTCACAAAGAACATGGTAAAACAAATTAGCTTAGATGCTTGGCAAATTCAGCAGCTATCAAATCTGTTAGAAAAGGGTTCAAACATGGTTGCAAAGACAAACCGACCAATTGTTCTCTACAGACAAACTCTAGAAGAAGAAGAAGAGTCCTATGAAGAAATCGTATGTACACTTACCAAGGGATATGTAATTGAACAGATGGTCACATCAGGTGGTGTTTTAGTTCCAAGCTTTCATCAACAATTTGTATTTACAATTGAAGAGTATCCTGAAGAATTATTGCGAAAAAGCAAAGATCGTTTTTTAGAAATGATCGATTTTCTTGAAGAGCAATTAAAATAGCATCATAGTTAATAAAGACCGTAAATTTGATGATTCTTGCATGCAATTACTAGAATTTCAAGCAAAGGAGCTATTTCGAGAATATGGAATTAATCTACTAAAGAGCATATCATCTACAAATATCGAGGAAGGCCGAAAGCATGCAAAAGAATTAGGATATCCATTTGTAATTAAAATTCAGGTACCAGTTGGAGGCAGAGGAAAAGCAGGAGGTATTCAAAAATGTCAAAATGATGATGAATTTGAACTAAAATATCCTCAAGTCATGGATTTGACTATCAAAGGGGAGAAAGCCCGAGCAATTTTACTTGAAAAAATGGCAGATATCAAAAAAGAGTTGTATTTGTCACTATTTTTGAATCGTTCAAAAAGATGCTATACAATAATTGCATCTGCTGAAGGCGGAGTTGAAATTGAATCAGTGAAAAACCAAATTATCAAAGAGGTTGGGTTAGGAGAAGTTTCAGATGAGCTTGCAAGACAGGTTGCAAAAGAGATGAGGTTGGAAGGAAATACAGCAGAACAATTTGTAGATACTCTGAAAAAATTATCAAAACTTACTATTGAAAAAGAGGCAGAGCTTGTAGAGATTAACCCACTTGCAATCATGCAAGATGATTCAATCATGGCACTTGATGGTAAATTTGTAACAGACGATAACAGTAACTTTAGACACCCAGAATTACAAAAGTATCAAGAAAAGACAGAGATTGAAGAGCAAGCTGAAAAAAGCGGATTTTCATTAGTAGAGTTGGATGGAGACATTGCAGTAGTAGGAAATGGTGCAGGACTAGTAATGTCTACACTAGATATGTTATCAGATAATGGCGGAAAGCCAGCATGTTTCTTAGATGTTGGTGGCGGTGCAACTACAGAATCAGTTTATGAGGCATTAACTTTGATTAGTAAATTAAACAGGGTGAAAGGAATTCTAGTTAATCTCTATGGAGGAATTGTAAAAACAACAGTAGTAGCAGAAGCATTTCTAAAAGCATATGAAGATAATTTAATTGACTTGCCAGTATTTACAAGACTAAAGGGAACAGAGTCAGATAAAGCAAAAGAAATGTTACAAGGCTCTAGAACCAACATATTTGATTCAGTAGAAGAGGCAATCAATGCAGCAGTTATGGGAGTAAAGAAATGACTGACATTTTTGGATTACTAAAAGGAAAACCAGGAGAGCCAGATTATGAAAAGAAAGGGGTAATCGTTCAAGGGATTACGGGATCATATGGATCACTGCATGCGGGAAAAATGTTGGAATATGGAACCAACATAGTAGCTGGCGTCACTCCAGGTAAAGGAGGTCAAACATGGAATGAATGTGTGCCAATTTACAACACCATGCAAGAAGCAGTTGATGCAACAAATGCGAAAATCTCAATTATTTTTGTGCCAGCAAAATTCTTCCTGAGAGCTGCAAAAGAAGCACTAGAGGCAGGAATCAAACTGTTAGTTGCAATTCCAGAGCATGTCCCAATTAGAGACACTATGGAGACATTGGAATTAGCAAACAAAAAAGGCGCAATAGTTATTGGACCAAATACTCCAGGAATTATGATTCCAGAATTAATCAAAATAGGAATCATGCCACCAATGCCCTTCAAGGCAGGAAAGATTGCAGTTTTGTCAAAAAGTGGCACATTGCTCTATGAAATTTCTGATGCGCTAACTAATGCGGGGTTTGGTCAATCAATTACCATTGGAATTGGAGGAGACCCAATTAACGGAACAAGACTAATTGACGCATTTGATATGGTAAAAAACATTCCAGATTTGGAAGGAATGGTAGTTGTTGGAGAAATAGGCGGAGACTCGGAAGAAATGTTAGCTCAAAGAATTATTGATAGTGGATTTAACAAGCCTACTGTAGCATACATTGCAGGTAGAGCAGCCCCCAAAGAAAAGAGAATGGGACACGCAGGGGCAATCGTTATGGGAAATTATGGCTCTGCAGAATCTAAAATTTCAATGTTTAACAAGGCAAACATTCCTGTAGCAAAAAGACCTGCTGAAGTACCAGTATTATTAGCCGGAAAAATGGAAAAATCCGATTAGAATAAAAGAGAGAGATTGGAGAGTCAGTTAAATGCCCATCACAGACCCAGAAAAGAAGCGAATTGCACAGCAAGCACGTCTTGTAATGAGAATTTGCTTCAAATGTGGATGCCGAAATGACATAGGTGCATCACGATGCAGAAAATGCAGAAATCCATACTTGAGATTAAAGAACAGGACTCTAGGCGTTAAGAAATAGAATTAAAAATTCATCAATCTTTGTCGATAATTCACAATTGCAGATTTTAATTCGTTATTGTATTTTATGATAAAAGATTTTGCAGATTCTGGATTTTCCAAATCTTCTAGGATCAATTGAAGATCATCAGGTAACTGATCATTCATTTGGTAAAGGACTTTGGCTGCCTCTACATATTGTCCTAAATTTTCAGCATACTCATATGCCAACTTCATCCTATCAATTAACGCATCAAATTCTTGCAGAGACATGATGGGTATTTTCAGAATCAGTAGAAAAGGTCAAGGTAATAACAGTATAATTAGATAAACCTAAAGACAAAAAAACTCGTCTTTTAGTAGAATCGTTGGACCGGTCGTCTAGTTTGGTTTGGATGACGCACTCACACTGCGTAAGGAAGTTATTTCCCGCAAAGGTCGTGGGTTCAAATCCCATCCGGTCCATGATTTTTTATTTAAAGAAAATGGCGGACCGTTTTCAGGCACGCAAATTTTGTTTAGAGGTTAGTAATTTTTTGAAATGATTATACAATATGAAAAATAATTTTGTAAAAATTTCTTTGAAGGGTTCAGAACCCTAAAGACAGGTCCGCACCCATAGTTCGAATCCTAATGGATTCGGTCATGATCATGAAAATGGTTCCCATACACATGTTTTAAGATTAAACTTGTGTGTATCGTTTTGAATTGGCATATCAGGCATTGGTGCATTTTCAAGGGTATTTGGCACACAGTTTTTAACCAAAATTAATTCTTCTAGATTGTTTTTGAATTTGTTAGTTTCATCAAATGCAAAACCATAGATGATTCTAGCTGCAGCTATTATAACGCCAACTACCACTGCTGCGATGATAACTATTTTTTAATATTAAACAACATGCATCATACAACAATCAAAATGATTTTTTATTTCTTATTCTTTTTTAGCTTTTCAAAATTTTGTAACAATTGGATATGTTTTTTCTTTGCAGCATCCCACATTTTCTCAAATTCTTTGATATTGTAGTGTTCAGAATCTGCCGAAGCTGTAACTATAACTTGCATGGGATCAAAATCTTCTTCGGTAACAACAACTAACATTTTAGCAATACATTTACCACCTTGTACTGATTTGTCGCCGATTTGTATGTCTTTGATTTGCGTATCTTTTCCACCAGCACTAATTTCGTAAGATTTTGGTAACATAATAAAAAAAACAGATCTGATTAAATAATGTTATGTTACATTATTTAAATCGATATTTGTTTGGATTGAAGTATTTGCTGAAACACTTGTACATCCACATGATGAACCTACTGTGTTACCATACAACTTGAATTCAGTCAATGGATATGCATACTCTGAAAATGGCACAGAGCTATTATACGGACCAGCAGATCCAGGAGGATCAACAACTATTACTCCAACACCAACATAAGTCTTGAATAATGCAGCTGGACTCATCTTAAAGTAAGGAGTAATCCTTGCCTGGAATTGTAAAATCAACGTCTATGGTGGAGGGTTTTGCATTCACAAGCGTCATTGCAGTGCCTCCCACGGCAACCACGACAATTCTGCGAGGAAGTTCCTTGTCCATCTCCCCAAGAAAGTCAAGCAGTCTGGTGTTATCAAGTGACATTGTACAGTCTCAGCTTTTCTTTGATGCTCTTGGTGTTTGCCTTTATCTCTTCTGTCTTCATGGCCTCTAGCAATCTTATTGGCTCATCGACTGTCTTCATTCCATGTGCAACTAGGTTTCGTAATGTACGCAGTATGCCAAGTATCTTGCCGCCAAATCCGTATTTGCGTGCAAGAAACAGCAGCAGATCATAACTTATCTTTGGATTCTTTGCGATGATTACTGGGATGGCATCAATCCTTCTTGCATCATCGTGAAACATTATTGAAGCTATTACGTACTCTATGCAAAACAGTTTGCCTTGTTTGACTGTCGGTCCGATTTCTGCATACCCGAACCTTGCAAGATTAAACACGAGGTCTTCTTCAGATATTTTGGCAGGGTTTGTCTCGTGTTCGATGGCAGACATCTTGACTCCTTTCTCTGTTGCGTTTTTTATTCCCAACCAAAAGTCCTGAGGATGCAGTATTGCAATCTTGTTGTGCAGTGTTTCTCTAATCGTGTTGCTTTCAGTTGATTTGAGCAAGTCAAGAAACATTTTACTTTCCAGTGTAAGATAGTCTATCCTTGTGTTGTGCATCTGTTGCAATGTTTCTGCTATTGCATGAACCCCAATCTTTGTCTCTTCAACTGCTTGTTTGTCATCGGATTCTTTTAGACAAATCAGCATCTCTGCCTTGTTTAACTTTGCATTTTTTTCTGGATACATCAAAAGTATGTAGGACACCAAAGGGATGCTGTGCAGACATGTGTCAATTTCTAGCATAAGCATCTGCATCTCTTGTCTTCCTTTAAGAAAATCCTGTTTGCGTTTGAGTTCCATTTCTGCAAGCATGTCAATTATCATGTAATTGTCAAAATTAAGCGACACCAATGATGATCTGCCAGATTTTGCAAGTGTGACAATTCCTTCTCGGTCAAGATCCTTGATCTTTTCATGTATGTCGGCATAGTGGGCTTTGCCATGTATTTCGTCTATGTTTTTTGTAATCTCATTGATTGATATCGGACTGCCCAATCTTCGTGAGAGTATGTCAAGAATCCTGTATGCTGCCTCGTTCATCATATCACCTATTATAGATAAAACCTATAATATTATAGGTTTTTCCTATAGATATATGTTATATTTGGCGCAGGCATGAGGAAATCGTGGTTACAGAATGGTTTCAGTAAGATATGATGAGGAAGCAAAGGCACTTTATTTTCATATGACAAAAGGCAAGGTTGCAAAAACTGTATCCCTTGGAAAAGACCAGTTCTTAGACGTTGACAAAAAAGGAAAGATGATTGGCCTTGAAGTCTTACTGCCAAGCAAAATTTCAACTGAAGCAAAAAAAGTAATCCTAAACGCCTGATTTTTTCAAACTAATCCTGGAACTTTCTTTGAAATAATATCCTAGATTAAAATGACTCAACAAAAGATAACTACAATCGCGCAGATACTAAAAAGACCAAACTCTGCTTTCAGAGAGATTTCTGAAAACCCTAGATATTATTTTGTCTCGTCTGTTGTGATATTTGCCATATCAGCTAGTCTTTCGTTTTACTCGTCATACACCAACCATGTTGCAGCGATGATTGAGGAGGCAAGACACGAATGGAGTGCTGCAATATATTCAATAGAGTCTGTCCAGGTGTGGCATCTCCCCTCTTGGTGTTTGCAGTCATCTTTTATGTCGGAAAAAGGTTTGGAGGAACCTCAAGCTTCAAAAAGATCTTTTCGGTTCTGTCGTATTGCCTGATTCCAATGATTATTGGAACGGCAAGTGTCACTTGGTACCGGAATTTTTATGAATTTGTTTTTGTAGATGATTATTCGTCTGGGAAGTATGATGGGCTTGCTCCTTCTTATGCGCTAGACTTTGCCTTACAACAGTCCATGATTTTTGGTCTTATTGCATTGCCCTTTGTTGCATGGTCTGTAATACTGGCAATAAAGGCAGTAAAAATAGTAAACAATTTTGAGACCAAAAGATCATTTGGAATCATCTACATTGTAATACCGGACAGTTACCTGTTTATGATACTGTATGACATTTCATTTAGTGTCATTTTTTATCTACGTTTGACTTGATCAAAGTTTTCTGCACATTTTGCCAAATTTAGATCAGATTCAAGGCCAGTAATAACATCAGGAGAAAGTTCAGGTTCTGTTTCAACTTTAAAACCAAATACAATAATTGAAAATATAAGAAAAAAACCACCTACTGAAATGAGTATTAATGTCCAAGGTTTCATTTTCTTTTTCTCCAAACAACAAAACTTGGAATTATTATTGCGATAGATATGGGAATGATTATAGTTCCAAGGTTGTATTGAGTTAAAATGTTGTAATCTTCTCTGTAATGTTCTATTTGGCCATTCTCATCTTCATGTGAATATTCACTAAAACCAGTGATTTGTTTTGTGTCACACATATTTGTCGTGCCAAGCGCTCCAACTTCATTGTATGTAAAGACCTGATAGGTTTCACCAACATTGTAATTTACTGCACAACTACTACGCTTTGACTGCTCAATTACATATTTGCCAGAAGAAATTCCTTTTTGTGGGAAAGTAATATCAAAATAAATTTCTTCATAGTTATCGGCTTGTATGATTTTTGTAACAGTTCCCTGAAATGCAGATCTTGATTCCAACAAAGTTCGCAAATAATCAGGATATCCATTACAAGAACAAGCATGAGCATTATGAGGAATAAATGAAATTAATGACAAAACACCTAGTCCAACAATTATCAAAAGTCTAGTTTTCATTTTCTAGATCCTTTGGGTTTCTTTCCAGCAGTTCCTCTACACATATATCAAAATCATCTACATTGATACTACTATCCATACTAATCCACTCTAGTGTATATGGTACATTTCTGTCAAACATTGATGAATATTTTACTAGATGTTTTATCATGTCCTCTGTGCATATTTCTGGAATGTCAAATCCCAAAAATGCAGGATGGCGGTTTCCTGGACTGTCAAATGTTTCACCAAAATCATCAATAATTTCAGATTCATTTGTTGGGTTTACAACTTGAAAATTAATCAAAACATGTTTTTTTGCATCAACATCTACACGAAGAGTATAGTTTCCTTTATCAAAAAATCTAATTGGTTCATCCAAATCTAAAGGAAAGTTCCAAGTTTTCTTTCTCCACTCTAATGGTTTTTGTTTATCTACTGATTCAATTGGAGTCATGTACATTCGAGAATAAGCAGGTTCTGAACTAATATCTACATAATTTTGATATATTCTCAGAGTGGGCCACGGCACAGTATTTCCTAAAGAATTTACATGAACAGTAAAGGTAACAGATTCCCCAATTTCATAGATCGGTTTTATTCCAACAACATTCATTTCTATATCAAGAACTTTGTATGTACTGTTATCATCAAAGATGTAAAACGCCATGAGAAAAATAGAAAGCGTGATTATCAATGAAATTCCAATAATTATCAAAAACTTGTTTTTCATTTCCCTATTTTTACCAAGATCATATTCTGCAAATTTGTCTTTGTTCCTTGTTGTTTCTAGTGTTACGTCGAGTCAAACTGTTACAACAGGGACATCTCAGGCATAATTTTTTGAAATAATATTCACAGTTTCTGCAAAAGCACCCGTTTTCTGCATACACTCTGGAATTATTTCCTTTTTCAAATTCATCACAGATATTTTTGCAATGGTTCATTGTTTGGTTTGTAGATCACATCTTCATAAATTCTTCTAATGATTATCAAATCCATACAGGTTTGAACTCTAGTTTTCATTTTCTTCTATACAAAACAACAAAATAGTCAATAATCAGAATCTATTATGATTCTAGATGGATTAACCTTAATTGGGACTGGATTTCCATTTTCATCAATTAAATTAGAAGGTGCATCAATAAGACCTGGACCTTCAAGGCAATCTACTTTTTCAATGAATTGCGTTGCTAAAGAACCTCTAATACTATACTGATTTCTATCTGTGTTACTATAACACTCAACATATTCTCTTACAGAATCGTTTCTTTTATGATACTCTAATTCTAATCGTAATGTTTGATATGATTCAAAATTCATTGCATTAATTTCTAGTCTGCCACCTCCATTACCATAAGAATCAAAGTACTCCCCATTTTCAGGATATTTGTTGATGAATGCCTTATATGATTCAGTCTCATAAAACATGGCCTTTAATTCCTCATCAGATTTACCTGGAAGAACGTCACCCCACTGATTTTCTATTTGGTTTACAATATGAGGCATTATACTAATGACAAATAATATAAAAATTGAACAAGCAATTGCCATTCCCATGTAAATTGCAATTTTGGACAATGTTTCCATATGTAATCAAAATTCATAATGTATGACTAATAACGATTGATGAAAATAGAATTTCACCAAATCCCAATAGGTTTGAACTGTTCAAACCTAGTCTATATTGTAACTCATTATTTTTTGTATGTGACAAGAAGGCCTCCAGCAACAACTAGAATTCCAGGCACGATATATGATGAAATCACCATTGCAATACCCATGATTATCACATAATTGCCATATTTGTTTGTCGTTTCATGAAATTGCTTTATGTGCCACCTGTACTTTATTGCAAGCCATCCAAGTACAAACCCCATCACTGTTTTGATTGCAGAAAAAATTGTGTTTGGACTTATTTGTTGATATTGAAATCCAGGATCAAAAAAGAATAAAGGGATGTTAATTGTTGCAAATACAAAACAAAGCAGTGCACCAAACATTATCAAAAGTAGTCCTAGATGATTTGGATCTTGAATCAAGCTATTAACAAAATCTTTGATGTTCATTTTATTTTTCTCAGATTTATGTATTCATAAAACATTCTATCTTATGTACAAATTCATACAGGTTTGAACTCTGGTGTTCATTTTCTATTCATCATCAGAAAAAATTATAGTCCAAGACAGATTATCAGGGACAGTATTTTCAATCACAGATTCAAATTGTTTGATTTTTTCAGCATCATATTTTACAACATCAGATAGCATGACTTCAAGATTTTCGTCATTGGGATTTATTTGCACTGAAACTAATGGAAATGCCTGCATTTTCTCCTCCAAAGACTTTCCATTCCAAAAATCTTCTTTTATTGTATCTTCAAGAGCAATTTTGGCATCTGCATATTCCTGGTATTTTTCAGGTCTGAGTTTATACATCAGGATATTTTCAGACTCAATCTCGCCCACTTTTTGGAAAATTTCCTCAGTTGTGTATTGGAATTTATTTTTGGTCAATTCAGCCAGTTGAGTTTCAAGTTTTTTAATTTCATCAGATATTGATTCAAGAGCAAGTTGCTTGTTACTTTGCTCTACAAGTTCATCATACATGGTCTGTTTTTGATATAGATCATTTTCTAGAAGGGTTTTTTCCTCCTGTCTTTTCATGTCAAACTCAATGAGTTTTTTTACCGTCTCAAATCCAAGATCAGAATCATATGTACCATCACTTACAGTACCCACGTCTATGTTCATCAGTTTCTCAAGTGAAAAATAGTTGTATTGTGCCATAGATTCAAGCTCAGATAGTTGCTCGTTGATCTCATGTTCATTGTCAGAACCATAGGAAATCAATATTCTGTCATCTTCAGATAAAACATACTCAGATATGTCATCTCTCTTTTGATCATTTATGTAAAATTTTAATTCATACTCATCATTGTTGCAAAATTCTCTTCCGTCATAAAACACAAAACATTGTGAAGAAAGATTCATCCCAAGTGTCTCGAAAAGAAATCCAATTGTTGCGTCTTGTGATGTTCTGTGGATTACGTTTGGTTGTGCGGGCTCAAAATTAATTTGCGGATTTTTTAGCTGAAAATTAGACTGTGTAAAATCAAATGTATCTCCAAATATTTTTGCTAAAATTGTTGCATGTTCATGAATATCATCTGATCCAATGTTTGATTTTGGAGAATAGTACGATGCAGTCCAATTATCATCTATCTGAAACTCTAATTTTGTATAGTATGCATGAGTTGCATCGTTACTTGTTTTTTCCAGAGGACACAGAATAGTTTCGTTTGTAATCACTTTGGCATTTGGTTGTAATTCCACCTCCGGTTTAAACAAGGATACAAACCTAATGTCATAAACCCCGTTATCATCAGGATAAATTCCCTTATCTGTGGACCTAAAGTATACCATGGACGTATCATTTCTTGTAGGCAAGGTATAATGCCACCCAGACTCTCCCTCTATTCGTTCATCTCCACATAAAACAGGAAAGGTAAACAGGGGTAACGGAATTCCAAAATTCTCAGGCATTCTTTCTCGGTCTATTGCATCATTACCAAATTCATCAACGGTTTCAGTAATCCTGTATTGGTCAGGTAAAAATCCCCATCTCTCATCCCTGTTGTCACCCTGATATCCAATTGATTGAAACGTCCAGTGGGTTGTTTTGTCGTATCCACCTTGAGAAACTTCAGTAATTATCAGAGGAATCAATCCCTTGTTGTTTATCCTGTCCCCTGGACTCAGTATTGTTTTAAGAGTAGGTGATACAATCGTGTCCAATCTTGGATGTCGTTCCTCTTTCAAGTCAGACTCGAACAAAGAGTATGTTTCGTCAATCAATGCAAGGTGAACCTTGTTGTTTTGTACCAGCGTGATCTCAACGCTGTGATTAAAAGGGTCTGAGTCATTTTCATAAATTGGAGATATAGTTTCAAAAGAGCCACGAATGACAAATGCAGGAGGAATAGAATGTCGAGTCATAAATATTTCCAGAACAAGCGAATCATCTACAATGCTAGATATTTTGGGATGAGATAAAAGATAATTTTTTGCAGCACTTTGCGCTATTGTCTCAAATGACTGGTCAGAAATTATTTCTCTCTCAGACAATTTGTCATAGCTTGCAGATGTAACACATATTGGCTGATCATCACGTTCGCGCAAAGCAAGTATGTATCCCTTTGTGCGATCATCATTACATCTAATGTCTTCAATATCTGTTCCAAGGTTAGTCTGGTGTTTGGGTGATGTTATTTCATCTTCAATTCCAAGACATGTCTTTGGTGTTCCGTTAGGACTGATATTTACAACATCGCTAAATGATTTTCCGCCATCATTACTGTACGAATAAAGGATACAACTTTGGTCGTTATTTCCCTCGGTTACAAAATATACGTTGTTCTCATTTGTTGCAAAATCAGGCATCCAGCCAATTTGAGTCGAAATATCTTTTAGAATATCTACAGGTATTGTGTCTGCATCAAGACTTCTTGATGTAAAATATACTGCAGCATCGTTGAATGGAGGGTTTTTTGATGTCATTCCAATTTGATAAAAATTATTTTTGTCTAGTTTGGATATCATGTATCCATGTTGAGATAACTCATCATTTAGCGGGACTGACTCTATTGTAAAATCTTTACCTCTGTTATCGCTATAAGCTAGATATGTTTTGAAACTCTGAGTTTCCCCGTCATAGTATTCTGATTTCCATAAAACATATACCGAATTTCCATGGGCAAAGACAAAATTTCCTTCTGTACCTACAGTGTCAATTGATTTAGGATCAGAATCAAAGGTAATTACATCATCAAATGTTTTTCCACCATCATGACTTTTTGTGAATACTTGATACCATCTTTCAGTAATTCCAAAATTACCTTTTTCGTGAACCCTGTCCCTCCATGAAACATACACATTTTCTCCAGATACTGCAAATTGAGGATAAGTCACCGTTGTTTTGCCGCCATTGACATTTACAATGTCAGTTAATGTCCCATCAGACAAAATTTTTCTAAGATATAATGAGCCTTTTTCGTCAAAATCCTTTTCATCATCCATGAGTAGATAGATTACACCATTACTGGTAGTTGTTACAATATCTTGGCGTACTTTGCCTTGATTGAAAAGTTTGGATGGTTCTGAGAATGTATTCCCAAAATCATCACTGACTGAATAAAATGCATAGCTTGTATTTTCTTCTCTAGTCCACATTGTGCCAAAAACATATAATTTTTCATTTACAAATTCAACACTAGTTATACCATAATACACATCATCCACAGTTAGGATTAGTTTTGGTTCTGAGAATGTTTTACCATCATCACTGATTAATACATAGAATTGAGGTACAGCATTCCCATTTCGTGTGGATAACTCATAAAATACAAAGATATGTTGTTCTTGTGAAAGAATTTTGATGTTGCCAATAAACGATCCAGTTGCAATATCTTTAGGGGCTATAGTTGTTTTGCCATCAGATAACTGCGTGAACATAATTGCTGAACCGCTATTTTGATTATAAGACTCCCAAATTATATTGGCTTTGTCATTATGAACTGAAACCAATGGATTTGAAAAACGAGTCTCTTGCTCATCCTCATGATGTCCAAATGCAAAATAGCCTTCATCATAATGACTTACAATGCCCACCATTCCAATTAAAACCAATAAAATTACAAAAGATTTCATAATATAACTAAGAATTATAGGAGGTTCATAAAGTGTTCTACTAAAATAGTGAATCCATACAGGTTTGAACCATATGTATTTTATTCATGGATTTAGTGTCATAATTACAAGAAAAAGTAATAAAACAATAATTTATGAAAAGTATATGCTATTTGATTTCATTTCCAACCTTTTTCAAGTTATGATGTTTACAGTATTTCCGTTCACAGTAACATTGTTAATTTCCCTTAGAATCATCAAGAAAAAAACACAAACTAAAAAATATGAAAAACCTCAAACGGAATTAGAAGAAATTTTAGGATTTTAAGTAATTAAAAATTTGAATAATAATTAGGGAAAGATACATGAAATATGTATGAGTCCTGCATCAGAACACCAAGAATCGCCAGTATCTGTAATCTCCGATTCACATTCAGGTGTAACATCCCATGAAATTTTAGTGCCTCCAACACGTTCACAGATATCGAAAATGCCATCACAATAATTTCCAAGTCCATTCCATTGACCTCCATTCATTATACAAACCATATCTGCATCAATTCAAGGATATGAAAAATAATTCATCCAGAAATCAGGAATAATGGTGATAAGGAAGACAGAAAAAATTAAGAACATACACAAGATAATCAAAAGTCTAGTTTTCATTTTCTCAACTACCAAATTTCATCCCACATTTTGGACATAGGTTGTAATTATTTGGAAAGTTTTGATTGCAATTATAACAAAATTTATCATTTCTGGGTGTTTTTTTGCGTTCTGCCAGATAGTATCGTAATAAGATGGCACCAATAGTTGTTACAGCCCCAATGATTGCATACAAGATAACCATGTAGATAATCATCTAAATTGTGATTCATAAAGTGTTCTAATCTTTTGTAAATAAATGGTTTGAAGTAAACGTCTGGAAATAACCTCCAACCTACTATTATGATTTGAATTGTTCGAATTATAATAAAAGCAACATGAATGAATTGTTCATATAAATTCTCAGTGTTACATAAATACTATTTTGAGAATGTAATTTCAATTGGAACTCTCATCAAATACCTATTTAGTTTTGGTCTTAGGTTTCAATTTTTAAATGATAATTATCAAATAAAGAAAAAATTATCAAATTATTAGCAATAAGAGGGACTTGCTAAAATATCTTCAATAGTAGGATTTGCCATAGTAATAATGACTCTGTGATTGTTCATATCACTGATGTCATGACAAATTAATTCCATTCGATCATTTTCTTGTGGATAGATTCTTAATTCAATAAATATTTCTTTTCCAAAATCGGTATTAGTATAACTTACTGTTTCTAACCAAAATCCAATACTCGAAGAAGACATTCCTTGTGTTGGATAAGTTTCTTGGAAAGATTTCACTTCTTTAAAATTATCATATTTTTCTTTAATATTTGAAAAAGATAAATGGGTGACGGAAGTCACTACAACAAAATAAAGTAAAAGTCCCAATAAAATAATCACAGGTATAAAATAATATTTTTTCATGACCTTTCATTAATCATTTATCATATAAAATAAAAAGGGGTTTAAAGCCAGAACGAATCAGACATAGGATATGGCCAATACGTTAAACTGTCTTCATAGAATCCTTCTGAATTTAAGATCACAATATCCCCAGATTGTAAACCCGTACAAGATTCATTGATTGAACCTGTTGTAGTTTGCCAATCATGATAGCATCCTTGACCTGGATTGAATAAATCCCACATTACAACAACGTGTTCATTTAGATCAGAAGATCCTCCACTACAGTTGCTATTTGCATAGATATATCCTGGATAATATTGATAGGCATAGTAGCTAACACTACTAGAATATGCTGTAATTGAACCAGAGGCAACTGCTGTTGTTGATTGACATTCTGTACGATTTTGTGTCAGATACCAATAATCATCAGCTGCAAATGCATTTGGAATAAAATTAAGCAATTTTAATTTCGCCTTTTCCAAAAATCAGAATCAGGCCATCTTTTCTCACTAGAGTAGAATTTTTGGCGTTCAAGTAGATAATTACAAAATATTTTGTTAATCCATGTAGAATACTCCTCCAAGGGATTTTCTTTATTTTCTAGATATTTTTTTATGGCCTCTGCTGCATGTATTCCAGTTTGAAGAGATTTCCACACTCCCTGTGAGGATAGAGGATCAAATGCTATTGCTGCATCACCTACTGCTAACCACCCCTTTCCACTAACTTTATCAAGGTGAAAACTTGATGCAGAATACACATTCAAGATATATTGTGTCGGGTACGATGATAAACGTGATTTTGTATGTATTGTTTTCTGTAACTCATCATTCCAAAAAGTTGTAGATTTTTTGATTCCATGTTTATAAATATCAGCATCAGTCATGTATGCAACAACAATATTTTGATCTGGCAATATTGCAGAATACCACCATCCACATTCTGCTGCTTCAATAAGAAGATGATTATCGGAAGTCATTTTTGAATTGGGTGATAAATAGCACACAATTCCAATCAATTTATCATGAACAATTTTGTTTGCATTAAATTGTAAAGATATTGCAGATTGATGTCCGGTAGCATCTATCAAAAATCTGCTTTTAAAATGATATAGTTTGTTATCACATGCTACTTTTAACTTCCAATTATTATCTTCGAGATTAAAGGAAACCAGTTTGGCCTTAAGATATAATCTGGATCCTGCAGATTCTGATGCATGAGCTAGAAAAGCATCAAATTGACACCTATTAACGTGCCATCCCTTACCAAAAGGATTGAAAATAAAATTATTTTCATGTAGTTCCTTTTTGCCCCAGGATGAAAGAATTGTAAAAGAAGGAGAAGAATTATTTTCATTCAAAAATTTCTTCCATATTCCAAGATAAGACAGTGGCACTTGTATTTTGGGAGGAAGAATCTCCCCCACCCTCAAGTTGTTGTAATCGGTTTTTTCCATAATGACTACTGAGTATCCATATTTGAGAAGGGATAATGCCGTAGCACAACCCGCAGGACCTCCACCAATAATTGCTACATCAAATTTCTCATCTTGTGTCAAGTCTTTAGATTCATTATCAAAAACTATGCTTTTTCAATCCGGTACCATATCTTCCAGTCACCTAGATCCTCTAGTTCTATCTGTTCATTCTTAGGACCTTTTGTTCCATACCATGAATCAGGATTGCCAGTAAAAACGCGTTTGTAGAAACATAGGTTATCATCAGGATCAAAAGTATCCATCTCTATTCCTGTTATTTGTATTCCAAGATATTCATATGCTGTTCCTTCATAAAGAACTTCATTCATTTTCACGATATTTTTACCCGGACGATCAGATATAGAATAAGTACCTTTTTTAGGGAATTGTACTTCAACAGGTTCATTTATTGTATCTGTTTTTATTTTGGATTTAAACCTGAATTCACCCTTTCCTTTTAAAAATGGATCATGATCATCTAATATCTGAATTTGTTCAATTATCAAACGTATCTTGTGATACTGTCCTCCATCTCCGTCTGGAGATGGCTTTATGACTATTGGGTTTCCACCAAACAGCTTGACTCTTTCTGCAACTTGTTCCGTATATCTTTGAAATATAGAGTGCCAGTGATCATCACTGGGTATTGATTTTTCAATGTGTCTTAGGACAGAGAGCTTTCTTATTTCATCTTTTAGAAGCGTCTTGGCAGTCATTATTGGGATTGTAATTTGAAATGAACCAAGAACAGATCCAGTCATTCTATTTATTTGCATGATGACAGTATCAAACACTTGACCGCATTTAATTTCATGAGGAAGTTCTATTGTTATAAGACCTGCAATGTTTTTTCTTTGAGAGTTGGGTATCGGCACATAGGTTACATCACCTACTAAACATTTGATTGTATGATCGTCTACTTTAAACAAGCGTTCAGATTCATAGTTTTTTCCTGCAGTACTAATGATTTCATTTGCATCCAAGTCAGGCATGTATAGCGTCACAGTTGAGGAACGTGGAAGATTTCCCCAATTGAACATCAGCTCATCAACAAAATTTGCTATGGGAGGGTTATTCTTTTCTTGTAAACGATGAGTTAGTCTATACATGGATTTCTTTTCAGAGGGTCTTATCTCAAATGTATGTTGTACTTTATTGGCAGTGGGGTTGGTAGACTCCACAATGACCAGATTTCGTTGTGATAAGTTATCATTTGATGATGGTGTAGCTCCTTGTGGAATTGGATCTGACTCAAAGAAAACTTCTGCTGCTAAACACTGGTGCATGCCTCGAATCAATTCTTGAATGGATTTAATTTCGCCAGATATGAAAGGTCCATCATTTGATGGAAAAGCAGGGAATTGTGCTTCTGTTTGGTTAAAATCCAACCAACATCCAAAGTATTCTGAAGATTCACCTCCCCCACCTGCCGGAGATATAGTACGAACATTTGTAATATCAGTCTGATCTTCTGTAGATTGAGTAGTGGGATCTACACGAGATTCGGCAAAAAATGGTATTGTTCCAATTCTGTTATCTGCTAACCCCAGCAAAGGAATAGTATTGTTGGGGTCTCTCTCAAAACGACGATAAGTTGAATATGAATTATAATTAAAATTAGTAGCTGCCGTCGTAAACAATCGGAAAAAGACCCTCACGTTTTCAGCTGAAAGTGCTTCTCCCCTATACCTTACTTTTGCTACAGCAAAATTAAACACACGTCTACCATCAACAGATCTTGACAACTCTAGCTTACTGGTATTAGCATCAGTGGATATCATGTCAAAGGGATGATTTGCAGAGGGGGTTGAATTAAAATCGTTTGTTAAATCCTGGATAAAGTTTATCGCTGCGTTAGCAGTATTACCAATGATAAGATTGCTAAACGATGGACTTTCACCTTCTTTTACTTGGAATACACGTACGTCAGTACTGAGCCAATGTGTAGAACCATCAAGCATATAGGGATTAGGTTGATGAATTAGCGATACATTGCCTTCGCCAGATTCATTTTGTATTTCTGCGATAACTCGAATGTTTTGAATTTCTATCGGAGTAACACCATCATTTTCAAAAAATGCGCGGGTGCCAGTAAAATCAACTGAGTAGACAAATGTAAATCTCTGTCGAAGGTTTGCGGGTAATGTTGGATCCTCTAGCAATAATTCTTGTACGGTAGTACTCATTTCAGCAGGTACCGTATTATCGCTTGTACGTCTCAAAGTGATTTGAGGTGCAATTCCTACCAGCTGAGCTGGATCCAAGTTCGGGGCATTGATATTTAGATCATTTGGAAGAAAACCCTCAACTACCACATAAAGTGAAGGGGTAAAATGTGCAGGGTTTACACCACCGGTTAAAACTGAATCTACTTCATCTTTAGAGAAGTGACTACGATCTGTAATGACATAACATTTCTTGCAGGTTACTGAACGTTCGGTTTCAACAAATCTGTCTCCTTTCTTTACAACAAAACCAAGCTTGTGCCAATTATCCACCATATCTCGGTGAGAGTTGACTAGAGTCCCAGTCCAACTTTCAAACTGATCTGTGAGACTCCCTTCTTTGATGACCGAATCTGGGCGTTGAGCAGGCCACCAAGTCCCTACACAATCCCTAAAATCGGCTTGCCAAGGAACTGCCATCCACTTTGTAATATCTCCCGGTTCTAGTATTTGCTCTTGGTCATTTTCATCAAGGTAATTATTGTCAAGTCGAAACGCTTCAGTGAATTTACATCTTTCACGAATAAACCATGAAGACTCGATTCCTGGAAAAAAAGGACCTCCAACACAAGGCTCTAGGGCAGCCCTATCTAGTCCTTCGGGAGTTATGTTTGTTGTAGGTGGATTATTCCAATCATTATCAAATTCGTCGGCTGCCCACTTTTGCATTATGTAGTATTGAATTTTTGTTACTGCTTGTGAATCATCAAATCCATCAGTGCGGACTACAGGCATACGTCCCCCTGCTGTTAAATCATTTGGATTTTTTAGCACTCCAAAGATTATTTGACGGTCTGCCATTGAGCCAGGAGGATTAGATATGACGTTCTCTAGTATTCCATGACTTGTTCTGCCTGTAGAAACTACCCATTTTAGGTTCACAGTTCTTTCTAAAATTGGAAATATGTCATTTTTGTATGATGGTGTAGTAGGGCGTGGGATATGTGGTATTCCTTTGTCCTCAGCTAGTTGTAAAAGAATATCATAAAGTGAGGAGTAGGTATCTATTGCTGGAGCAAAGTTTGGCGGTGCGCAAATTATCCATGATCTTTCAGATTCGATTGGTTCGGTTCTTCCGTTAAGGATCACGGTAGCGTTTACTGGACCGTCAGATACATCATCATACCACCTATCATTATTAGCATAATGAAAAACACTTTCATCAGGAGGAACTGAAGAAGATTTTCCATGACCTCCCAAAACGAGTAGACGTCCAAGATCATCGGTTTGCATTTTTCCTAGGTACACGTTTTCGCCTAGAAAGGTACCGGTATCAAACTGAGCCATTTGATTTGGCCCAGTAACTGATCGTTCACCTGGATCTATTTTTAGATCATTGCGGGTAAATTGCGGATCTGCATCTACCCAAGAATTTCTAAAAGATGGATTCTCTGTACTGCCGGCAAATATTTTGCCTGCTGCTTTTTTGTTAGCAAGATGGGCTCTCCAAGTAATGGCTCCATCATCTTTTGTAATCTCTTGAACCAAGTTATCATTTTGATCATAACCAAAAAGCCTAAAACGCGATGCTTGACGTTTGATACGACATTGATTGTCTTTATAAAATCCATCTGCGGGAGGTAATCGTTCTTCAGGAATTTCAGGTTCAATAAAATATTCGCTAGGGCTATTTCCCAATCTAGTAATTCCAATAGCAGGATATATTTTGATTTTAGTAATATCATCAAGAGACATTAAAGATCACTATAGATAAGAAATATTTGGATAAACAATGATTCTGCATTGTTAATTTTAGGAATAAGAATTAATTAAGTATGATCGTATATAATATCATAAAGTACTATAAAAATACCTAATGCATAAATTATCATAAGGAGGTAGAACTGAAATGCTTATGACACTTGTAATATTTCAATATTTTAGGATCATCTTTAATTATCATCATATTATAAAATAAAATTGATAGGAGTTTAAAAGCATTCCAATAACTTTCTGCCATTAGTTTGTAAAATAATCAAAAAGGTATCCAGGCCCACTGTGGTTTCAAATCCCTTTCTGATAATTCTCCAAAACAACCTTTCCGTTTGGCAGAGTACCAACGAATTTCCAACATTCTGAAATGAATTCTTCTACGTCTTCAGCAGATACTACTTTTTGACTTGGTTTGTTTTACCGATGTTCAGAGTCTGAAACATCTCTAGTACCTTACCAAGTTCTTCAGGTGTAGCCTTTTGAATAGTGTCTTGAATCTCTTCTTTTTGTTTTACCATTTGGATCTTCTTGGATTAGTTCCAGATCAAGCAGTTCTTCACAGCGCTTGAATGCATTACGCATTTCTGTAACAAGAACTTCTGGAAGAATTCCTTTGTTTGTTGTATATTTTGCCTCAATCGTTCCCTTGTGTCCCATAAAGAATGCACGAAAGTCATGTGCAATTTTTCCTTTTGATTCGGCAATAAGTAATTCCGTATCAAAGTAGGCTTATAGAACATATGTTCTCCAACTGAAACGAGGTTTGAATGTCTCTCTGACTTCTTTGCTTATCTGTCGTGTTGGCAAGAATGGTTTGTTGTTATTGTTCCCCCGATTCGTCTTGTATACATAATCAGGTGCAACAACAGGAGAATCATCGTTTAGTGGTTCGCCATGTTCAAGCCTGTCATTGAGATATGCAATCATCTTTTTGGTAGCAGATGATGTCGAGAATGTAAAGTACTGATGCCGTGTTTTTGATAGTTCACGGCTAACAACAATTTCGTTGGTTCATTTTTTGGTAAGCAAATCATTCTTCCTCCAAATACTCTTGTATCTTTTCAATCATCTTTGGATTCAAACTAACTTCTAATCCATATCCTGTAGGTTTTGATAAAATCAGATTCTCTTTGATCAAAGATTCTCCCATTTTGTCCACTTTTTTGGAACCCTGTTTTTCAGCATCTCTTTGTGTGAATCCTTTCTTGAGATTCTCAAATGATGTGTGACTGGCGCCCCAGTTTCCACGTCTGTAGAGTTTTCGTATGATTCTACCCTTGATTTCTTCGTCAGTTAGCATATGTTCACTTACAGTACCTTTGTTGGTTCACATTTAAATACGTTTAAAATCATAGTAATACCATGGAAGACCAATCACTACTCCTACAGTACATGGGGGACACCCCTAAACTCAGAATAATAGACTTCTTTCTGGAAAATAGAGAGAGTGACTATTCTAAAAAAGAGATTATAGAGTACACGGGTATTTCTAAAACTACGTTCTACAAGGTCTGGGATGGAATTTTAGAGTTTGAGTTTTTAAAAACTACAAGAAAATATGGCAAGGCGCAACTGTATGCACTAAATCCAGATAGTACACTTATCCAGAAGTTTAAAGATCTGGATAATGAACTTGGGAAGCAATCTATGAAAAAGGCACTAGAAGAACCAATTCCTGCTCACTGACATACTCCACTAGTTAAAGCATAGTGGGTTCTGCTTTTCATTCGATTCCGTCCTCATCTGTTGCCATCGGAGCGGGTTTTGCAGAAACCAGCGGTTGCCGAGTTCTATGGTCACAGTCGTCTGCTGCGTTGCCATTCTATGGGTATCAGTGCTCCCTTTGCACACATCTCTTTCTGCATGCAATCGAGATACACCATGTGGCTCAACATGATATGACTACACGTCAAATGCAGGTGTTCTCAACCTCCCTTTGGAAGTTTCAAGAGGTCCAGAGTGTTCAAGCGATTCCCTAAAGACCGAATCGGTGCGACATAGGAGATCTCCATACAGGACATTATTGGCAGTTGTATGGTTTTGATAGATTTAACAATATTGTTGTGCTTTGCTTTGTGGTGTGCTCGCTTTCATCCCAACCCTAAAGAGTTAGGGCTTTCCCGCTCGCATGAGTAAAACAGTAAAAGGACAATTCATTCATTGAGGTTAAATACAAAATTTGTAAAAGACGAATATGATGAATGCATGGAAGTGTTATCACTGCAATCTAGAATTCAAAGAAGAGATACACGTCAAGATACATCATCAAATTACAAAACATTCTGTTAGCCCAATTGAATTAGTTTGTGCCTAAAATCATTTGAATGTCTTCAAAATAAAAAAATATGAATATTGTAAGCGTTCCACTCGCATTGCTTTTATATTAGAATATACCATAGTATACTAGAGTATACCATGGAGCAAAGTACAATCAAGCTTTCTAAAAAGATAAAAAATGATCTAAAAAAGCAGATGAATCATCCAGGTGAAACCTACGAGACAGTAATTGCAAGATTACTAAAAAATGCACAAGAAGACGATGTATTAAGTCCTGCAATCATCAAAAATATTGAGGAAGGAGTAGCAGACATCAAGGCAGGGCGTGTGTATACATCTGAACAAGTGAAAAAGAGACTAGGTCTAAAATGATATGACATGGAAAGTCATGTGGTCTGAAAAGTCTGTAAAGCAGCTTGAAAGGACAGACAAGAAAACTGCCCAACGCATATTTAATGCAGTTTTGGATTGTGCCGATGAACCATTCAAAAGTGTAACAAGATTGACAAATTCACCATTTTACAGATTAAGAATAGGAAGTTACAGAGTCATTTTGGATTTACAGCAAAGCAGAATGATAATTTTTGTAGTAGAAACAGATCATAGAGGAAAAATTTACAAAAAATAAGAATTATTAGATTATCGTCCAACCGCGCTGTTTGAGAACCTTTGCTGTCTGAGAAATGACACATGCTGGCTTATCTGACGGTGAACTAACAAGATCCAGATCCTGCCTGCATTCTATTTCTGCAAGAGGAATATTCTGCAAGTGTTGTTTTCTTGGTTTGTCGATAACTGTGTATACCACGATGTCTATGTTATGGTTTCCGTCTATTATGTCAAGAAGAAAGTTGCCAGTATTTGTTTCGGATATCCTTAGTTCAGACTCGAACATACCGTTTGTGTCAGTGGTTTCTTTTGTAACAACTTTGTTAAAGTTGTTATTCCAGTACATTGTCACTGAATCGTCAGGAGCAAAACCCGACCCGCTAAGCGTGACGGTAGTAAAAGGAGTTACCTTCAGCAGGTTCGACTCTGTTTGAGGCCGATCCGCTTTGGTCATAACCTCGAACGGCTCAACGGTCTGAACCGCATCGGTCGTCAAGAGATTCATGCTGACGATCATGACATCGCTTAACTTTCCAAAATCATCCAAAGACACATCAAAAACTATGCTGTCGTCCTGCGGTATTCCCTCTTCGGATACGTCCAATCTTACATGCGTGAATACCTCTGCATGTAAAAGATCCTTTGTTTCCTCCGTTATTGTGTCCATCAAGGTTCCTGACACGGTTCCAGTCTCTTCATCAAACGGATAGATTCCGTCTACGTCTATCTGGACTATCTTGTCTACGCCTGCGTGGTCGTTGATCAACATTCCTGTTTCTTCGTTGTTGTCGTTGTCAAAGTAGACAGAATATCTTGCACTGACCTCTTCGTCCCTAGGCAGAAATCCATTCAAAAATATCTTCGAGCTCAGCTCGTTTCTGTTCTCTGTTTCAACAAACAAGAACTTTGTAGCAAATGCATCAACGTATCCAAATCCCGATGCTGTTTCTCCGGTGGTGGGATCTACAGGTTCTGCCGAAACGAGGACGGTTGCCAGGGCTGTTGTGGGAGGAGGCACCAAACCCATCTGATCAATTGTCAATTCTACTATTGGACTCAGATTGAGAAAATTCTGTCTGATTGTCTCACATTGGTCCTCTGTGAGTGAAGTTCCTGTGGGAGTTCCATCAGGCCTTTCCCTGTCAGGATACATGAGGTTATTTGGATCACTTGAGTCAGGATCTCTATGGCTCAATCCTAGACCGTGACCTATCTCATGTGCCCACGTTCGGCCATCTCCATTAATTCCATCTTGTTCTCGGATTATGGAAATTTCCTTTCCAACATCTGTAAAGCCGTTTGACTCTCCGCCTCCAGATCCAATGACGCTGTGTGCCAAGAATATCTTGTATCCTCCATGTTCTATTTCAGGATTAGCGGCATCTACCATCTCGCGGTTTGTGGTTCCGTCTGATATGATCTCGTTGTCTGCATCGTGGTTGAATCCATCTGGAAATGAATCGGGTCTGTTTATGACGGGAGTAAGGGATATGTTGCCACACTGTGCTAGTATGTCGTTAATCTCTTTTACCATGTCATTTATCTGCTCATCTGTCTGGCCATTGCCAGGCATCACATTGATTGCCAGTTTGGCTTCAAGATACACATGTCCGTATGCAGATGATACTGTCGAAGTAGACAATATGGCAATGATCCAAATCGCCAGAATAGCTCTGTAATCCAATTCATACCTTAGTGAATGATAGAAAATAAGTATTTCTCAAGATATGAGCATAATTGTAATTGTTTTTAATTCATTGTAGCATACCATAGAGGAGAATGAAATGAGCAAAGCCTGCAGGAAAATCCACTAACACTTAACCTATGCAATTGCAAGATAAGGTGATTGTAGTTGATGATGAATGCGACATGGCAGAAAGATTCTCCATCTATCTGGAGTTCATCATGAAGGGATGCAGGCATACGGGAAGATACGATTCGAGACAGTTGTTTACGAGTATTTTTGATTCTTAAAGGATATCAGAGTTGTGAAACGTAGAAGATTTGGCAAAATAACTTAATTTCACTAAACCCACCCTATACTACGGTAAAGGAGAAATTAATGCTGTTCCGGACGTGGTTGGAGACAATCTAATGGTGGTTATTGGTTCTAACCCATCATGTTGAATTATTACATTTTCTTCGATTCCATTAATTGTCACTACAAATTTTTCTGATAATAATTCGTCCCAGACATAAATTCCAATTACCTCTGGTCTATCAAAAGAAAATGTCATTGTCTTTGTATCTTCAAGATATTCAAAGTCAGAAATTATGGCTAAAGAGATAAAGTCAACTATCCATTTTTTATCCCCTTGTTTAATCCATTGAGGTTGGAATTTTTCCTGGTCTTTTTCAGGAATCACTATTTGTTTGTCCATGTTGTATTTTGAAATTTCTTCTTTTAATTGTACAAGGCAAAGATCTCGGCTTTGTTCATTTTCTATCATTTGACATGATTTTGATGATTTTTCAAAATCATGATTATTGTGAAATGCTAAACTTATCCCTATATTTCTACTACACATTTGAAAATCAAAATTGTTCAAGATTGATTCTAAACACATATTGGAAAGATTTTCTTTTGTTTCCCCAAATTCAGTTAATCTATTGTCAGTGTACTCCATCATTGCTCCAGAAGCACATGCATAATATTGGAAATAAGACATTTGATGACACTGATCAATTGCTAATTCTAAATCTACAGGATAGTAATTTACTAATCCGTGACCTACCCCGTGCATACAATCAAGGTAATTTGATGTTCCTATCAGATCGTTGCAAATCAATGTTAGATTATCAGGGATTGGTTCATTCTTATCTTTGAGATTGTGAAAAAATGCCCCCATAACTCCATGATAATATCCTCCTCTACATAATGAACCGTTAAAATCAAAATTTTGAGAAATTTTTGAAGTTTTATCAAAAATCGCATGTCCTATCACATGAGATATAAAATGACAGTCATCGATAACACCAATTTTGGAAAGACTCAATGCCAACTCCAAAGGATCGTCATTATTTGCATCACGATCTACTAAAGAATCAAAGAAATTCCCATAACACAGAAGTCGAATAGTTCCATCATCTACAAAACAACTCTCAATTTCTGTCATGTATTGTCGCGTCAGTTTTTCAGATATTGTAATTGGTATAGTATCTTCGTCATCTAAAATCCCATCATTATCATCATCAGTGTCTTTGAAAGAACCCAAACCATCAAAGTCAAAATCAGCCCAATCTAGTGGATCCGTGTCGAATTGATCAAGTAGATCAGATACCCCATCATTATCATCATCAGTATCGCATTCATCCCCTAGTTTATCAAAGTCAAAGTCGGTCTGTTCCAGATTTGAGTTTACAGGACAATTATCAATAGAATCCATTACACCATCTTTGTCAGAATCTGCAAAAGAAACTATTTCAGACCATGTCAAAAAAGATACACTCAAACTAATTCCTAATAAAACAAGCAAAAGTCTCATTTTTTTATTAATAAAATATGTTGCCATTTGAGATTCTCCAATTTATTATTTCAGATATTTTAACTCTCCGGACAAATTATTTTATGTTTAAATGGAATAACTAGAATTTGGTAATTTCACTTTTTCAATGGATGGCAACACCGCATTCAAAAAGTTTAGAATTTAACATATTCAAATAAAGTGGAACTCAAAAAAGAACCATCATGAGACCAAATCCCATTCGATTTGAATCTTTTAAAGAGATTTGAAGTATTAGTTCAACGCCCTATTCCATAGGAAGGATAATCAGTCTGGCTTCCAAATATGGTTCAATTTACTTTAAGAATCACTTAATATTTTAAATTCGTTGGAACTCTTGAAATTTTTCCTTATATTTTCTATAGCGAGACTGTACTCTTAATTGCATTTTACAGCACGGGCAAAATAATCCATCCCATATAATGAAAATTCCACATGTATTACACCGTTTTCTGCCCTTATGATATCTTCTAATTCCAACAGGTGCTAAATTCTTGTATCTGTGACAAATTCCATTACAACTCATGATGTCTAGTCGTAAGTGTTCTCCCATGCCATTTTATAAGAATAAATGACAAACGAATCTTTTTTGTTATTTGAGACAGAGTTGCCCCACTCATTTTGTGTGTGACCATAATTTTCTTCAATACTTGGTTCTTCCCAATCAAATTTCACTTTTACAGGTTTCACATTAAAACAAATTAGCAAATAAGAAATAAACAGATGGTTTGCACTGCAATGCAGCAACGTGTGAGTGTTTGGA